>CAZASU010000021.1:0-1786 GCA_964487785.1 uncultured Gemmatimonadaceae bacterium
TGGTCGCCCCTGAACTGGAAGCCGAGGTCGTTCACCTCGAAGCCCGGATCGACCAAGCCTACCGCCGAGTTGAACATCCAGTTGCCCTTCTGCTTGTTGAGCGAAACCCGGGCGGCATACCCGGAGAGCGAAGTACTGCCCGAATCCATGCCGAGATAACCGGCATCCGGCCGCTGGAAGTAGTGCGCCGAGCTCTCTCGCAGGCTTTGCATCCGCTCGGCATTGCCGGTCACTCGGCTGAGTCCTGTCCAGCCGCTCACCACCCATACGCCGTTCTTGTCCAGCGTGGTCCACCCGTCGAGCCCGAGGCCCAGCGCGCTGGAGCTCAGCTCGTCCCGCAGCGTGGCCTCGTCGAAGGACCGGGCGGTGAGCGTCCCCATGAGGCCGAGGCCATGCCGGCCGGTCCCGATCTCCTTCTGTGCCCGGTAGACCCCGTAGTACGTGAGAGGCTCGACCTCCTGCTGCCAGCGCTGCTGGTCCAGGGAGAACCGAGCCCGCTCCCGGCTGGTAACGGCACTGAGGGTGCCGAGGCTCCAACTCCCCACTTTGCCCGACAGCTTGGCGGCGCCGAGGATGTTGCTGCCGCTTGGTACGCTGGCGTAATCGTAGTCGTCGGGGAGCTCGGCCTGGGGAGCACGGCCGATCCGGCGGCTGTAGAGAAAGCTGGGATTCGCCCAATTGAAGCCCCAGTTGTCGTTGGCCCCGCCATAGCCGAAATCGAAGATGCTCGCTCCCTCCACGAAAAAGGGGCGCCGCTCCTCGAAGAAGGTCTCGACATCGCTCAGGTTGACCACCGCAGGGTCGACCTCGACCTGGCCGAAATCCGGGTTCACGGTGGCATCGAGTGTCAGATTGCTGCCGATGCCGAGCTTGAGGTCGCCGCCAAAGCCGGCGCCGAGCCGCGAGCCGTCATTGAAGGGGTCTGCGGCCTCGTGGCTCTCGTACTCGGCCCGCGTGGTGATGTAGGGCAGGACCTCCAGACGGGCGGGCGGCGTGAACTCCTCGAGACCGACCAGGTCCACGAACCGCGAGACGAAGCCGCTTCCGTTGCTGGGAGTGCAGACTAGGTAGGAGCGCTCGTTACGCCGCGCGATCTCCCGCTTGAAGTTGATGCCCCACCGGTGAGCCTTCTGATGCTGGAACCGAAGCTGGGAGTAGGGAATCCTGAGCTCCGCGCTCCAGCCCAGGGAATCGCGAGCCGCGGTGCCTTGCCAGACGCCGTCCCAGGTGTCGCTGTCCCAGTCGTCGTTGTACAGGGTCCCGTCGTACAGCGTGCCCGCGGCGTTGATTCCGAAGAAGAAACCGGTGCGGCGGTCGTGATAGGAATCCAGGAACACGATGAAACGGTCGGCACTCACGATCCGGTCGCGGCGGGCGAGCTGGGCCATCACCGAGTCCGGACTGCGATCGTACAGGCGGGCGCCCACATAGAGCGCGTCATCGTCATACAGCACCCGAACCTCGGTCCGCTCGGTTGCCGCGGCGCCCTCGTCTGGCTCCCGTTGGGTAAAATCCGAGACTGGGCTGGCGGTGGACCACCCCGCCTCGGCAAGAACCCCGTCCAGGACGATGGCGTCGCTGCCGATGCGAGAGGCGTGCACAGCGGGCGCGCCGCCGGGGTCGACTCTTAGCGAGTCGCTCTGACCACCGGTAGTCATGCCGGCGAGTGCAAGAGAGAGTGCGATTGCGGTCATAGGGTCGCCCACTCGCGGACCTCCGCTTCTGAGGTCGAGGTGACGTACGCGCGGGGTGAACCTGGAGATTCACGCCTCACGCTGGGGATCGA
>CAZASU010000021.1:1886-30033 GCA_964487785.1 uncultured Gemmatimonadaceae bacterium
AGGTGACGTACGCGCGGGGTGAACCTGGAGATTCACGCCTCACGCTGGGGATCGAGCGCGAGGCTTAGACGGTGGGATGTCGGAAAAGGTTGCGCCCTACGGCTGCTCGATGATTTCCTGAAGCACCTGCACCGCCCTGCTGTCCTCGGATTGACCCAGCCAGAAGAGGGCCCGCTTGCGCAGCTCCGGATTGGGATCACGTCGGGCGATATCGATCAGCTTTTCCAGAGCCGCAGGCTCGTCTCGCTGAGAGTAGACGAAGACGAGCTGCTCCCGCATGGCCTGGTCGGCGACAGTGGCATAGAGACCGGTGAGCTCCTCAATGGGCACGCCGGCCTGGCCGGCCCAGAACAAGGCTTGCTTCCGCATTTCGATGCCCTGCGCCGGATCCCGCGCCAGCCCCAGCAGCCATTTACCGTTCTCCGGGCCTCCCATCTGAGAGAGCGAGAAGACGACCTTCTTCTTGAGGTCCTCACTCTTGAGCCGCCGGTACAGGGCACGGAGAAACGTGGCATTTTCCGTCGAGCCGCTCTGTCCCAACCAGAAGATTGCCTTCTCCCGAGCGGGCTCCGGCACCTCGGCCCGTTCGGCGTAGACTCGTAGCGCCTGCTGCGCCCGGGGGCTGCCATGTTGCGATAACGCAAAGACCGCCTTGTCCTGGATGTCCGGGTCCTTGGAAAAGCGCAGAATCGAATCCAGGGCATTTACGGCCCGATCGGTCCCCACTTGAGAGAGCCAGAAGACCGCTTGCCGTTGCACCTCCGGATCGGGGTCGGTGCGGACCGATTCCAGCAGGATGTCCTCCGTCCCGTCGGCCTGTTGCTGGGTCACGAGAAAGACCGCCTTTCGGCGAAGGCACACGGAGGCGGTATCACGTCGTGCCAGCACTCGCCGAAGGATGGGCCGAGCCCGCGCTTCGTCCATCTGGAGCAATGCATTGAGCGCAGCCACCTTCATATCGTCGTCGTCTTCAGCGCAGCCGCTGCCCCGGACTCGATGCCCACCGGGCATCGGTGGCGTGGGAGGCGTCGGTGGGGATGGAGGCGTGGGTGGTACCGGGGGAACGGGAGGCATATCCATTACCGATTCGGCAGCCGCGGCCACAGCCGCGGCTGCCTCGCTGTCACCCCGGCGCGCCAGCTCGCCCTGAATGCGGCGCTCCAGCGTTGCTGCGTCCCCCTGCGTGGCGGCCTTGGGGAACCGCTCCCTCTGCTGCCGCAGGGCCGCCATGGCCGTCCGGAGGTCGCGCTCTCCTCCCGCCCGGTAGAGCGCGAACGCCTGCCAGTAGAGCGCATCCGCGGCGTAGCCGGAACGGGGGAATCGGACCGGGATCTGGGCAAACAGGTCCGCTGCTCCCCGATAGTCGCGGCGATTCAGCGTCTCCCGCGCACGCCGATACAGGGAGTCGGCGGGATCGTCTTGCAACCAGCCGCGGGGCACCCGCGGATCGAGCGTATCGGAGGCAGCTCGGGAGTCGGCCATCCCGAGGACCGCTACCATCGCCACGCCGAACACCAGGCCGTACATCAGAGGGCTCCTTGGGTTGGGCTCGCGCCTGAAGGCACGGCCGTTCTCAAGCGGGACATCACCCCACCCCGCTCGAGACCTTCAGTGATCAGATCGAGATCGGGCGAGCCGGGCCGGGGTGCGAGCTGCGCGATCTCGGCCAGCACCAGCTCCAGATCCTGGAGGAGAAGACGAGACCGAGCGTCGCTCGCCGCCGGCGAATCAAGCAGCAGCCGGTTAGTCGCGAGGAGCTGCCGGGCAGTGGCGGAGGCAAGCGCGTCGTTGGCACCCCTGCGCACCGAAGCGCGGAACAGAGTCAGAAATGCCTCCGACTGCCCCAGGTGCTCCGTGGTGGCGATTCGGTAAGCAGCATCGGCCGCCCGCGGTGGGGTCACCGATGTAACCATGACAGGCGCGGCGGGGTGGGGCCCGGGCGCGGAGAGCCGGCCGAGTCCGATGCCGAGGGCCAGCAGCGCGGCGATTCCGGCGGCGAGGCGGAAGGGGCGGACGGGGCGGAAGGGTAGGATTCGTCCAGATTCTATTTCCGTGCGTTCCGCCTCTGTTCCTTCCGCCCTTTCCGCCTTCCTCGCCTGAATAGCCGCCCACATCTCCTCCCTGGGCGTCACCGGCGGGGTGTTGTACTCGCGAGCCGAGTCTCGCAACTGGTCGTCAAAGCGGTCGTCCAGCATTCGGTCATTCCTTCACGAAATCGGCTAATGATTCGCGCAGCCGGGCGCGGGCGCGAAACAGTTGCGCCTTCGATGTTCCGGGGTGGACGCCCAGGGAGCTGGCTATCTCCTCGTGGGTGTACCCCTCGATGTCGTGCATCACGAACACTGTCCGGTACCCATCGGGTAGCTCGTCAATCGCTTGCGCCAAACGATCCTTCAGGTCCGGCTCGGCTGCGGGTGTGATCCGACCGATTGTTAAAGCGTCATCTAGGACCACCTCGCGCTCCATCGATCGTTTGACTTTTCGCAAGCCGTTGAGAGTGATGGAGATGGCGATCGAGCTCAGCCAGGTCGAGAGCGCCGCCTCACCCCGGAACTCACCCAGCCGACCGAAGGCTCTAATGAAGGTCTCCTGGGTGTAGTCCTGGGCCCGATCGAGATCGCCCGCCATCCGGTACACCAGCCGGAAGACCCGGTCGATATGCGCGTCGTACAGCGCGCGCTCGGCGCTCGGGTCTCCCGCCAGTACTCGGCCGATCAGCTCTTGGTCGTGCACCCGGCTCCGGATCGTAGGGTCATGGCTTCAAACCGCATCTCTGACACGCCCCGCGGCCGAAGGGTTGCGTGGCCCCGGATGGTCCAGATGACTGGATGGAAGCCAGCGATGATATTCAGGGTCTTCACCAGGGATGGACGGCCGATCGGGGAGGTTGTGCAACCAAGATTGGAGCCTGAGTCTCTACTTCCCCCCCAGCACTCTCTGCTGCGCCTCTAAGAGCTCCAGACGGCGATTGATCACAATCATCTCGGTCTTGGCCACATCGATGCTGGATGCGGCCTGGTCCCGCTGAGCTTCGAGGGTCTGCTTTTCGAGCTCACCGATCACCCGATCGAGGCTGGCTCCTCCGGCACCGCCTCCCGGCGCGCGGAGCCGCCCGGCTCGCCTGGTTGCAAGCTGTAGCTCCAGCTGGAGGGACTTTGCGGTCAGCGCGGCAAGGTCCGCCCGCCTGACCTCGAACTCGATCTCTGCTCTCCGCAGCTCTTCCCGCCCCTTAAGCAGCTCTATCTCACGCTCCGACGCCTTGCGCTCTGCTTCCAGTCCGAGCCGGTCGGCCTCGCGATTCTCCTTTTTGGCGTCGTTGATGCGCTCCTTGAGCCGGCCGATCTCCACCTTCTTGGCCTCGATTCTGGCCAGGGCACCCAGACGCATGGTCTCGGCCTGCCCGCGTCGGGTCTCGGCCAGCGCTTCTGCCTCAGTGGCGGCGCGGAGGCTCTTCTTGATGGTGATGGTATCGCGAGGGGACACCAGCAGGAGAAAGCTGTCAAAGCCGCTGGGAGCCGCCGCTTGCGGAGGAGCCTTCCGGGCCGAAGTGGTCTTCTGGGCCGTCAGCACCCCCGGCGCAGCCAGGAGAACCAGGGCGAGCAGGACGGAGTGTATGGTCATACTGGCTAGTATCGGTCCGAATTACCCGACCTTTAAGCCGGGCGGACGGGGGAGAGCCGAACGGTCGAGGTCTCAGCTCCCCTCGACTAACTACTTGTCCTATCTAGGTTTCCAAGCTCGGTAAAGGGTTGCAGGCAGGCCGCGGTACCGACTATATTTGCGGACTGTACGCCGCACCAGCCATTACCGACCCAGCTCAGGACCTCCATGACCGCACCTAACTCGCGCGAACGCATCCTGCCCCGGCTCATCGAAGAGGAGATGCAGCAGTCGTTCATCAACTACTCGATGAGCGTCATTGTCTCCCGTGCACTCCCCGACGTGCGGGACGGCCTGAAGCCGGTTCACCGCCGGATTCTTTACGCCATGAACGAGCTGGGCCTGGTGCCCGGCCGGGGCTACAAGAAATCGGCCACGGTGGTGGGCGACGTGCTGGGGAAGTACCACCCCCACGGTGACGGCTCGGTCTACGACGCGCTGGTGCGAATGGTACAGCAGTTCTCCCTGCGCTACCCGCTGGTGGATGGCCAGGGGAATTTCGGCTCGGTGGATGGAGACCCCGCGGCGGCGTATCGATATACCGAAGCTCGGCTGACGCGCATCGCGATGACGATGCTGGAGGACATCGATCGGAACACGGTCGATTTCCAGCCCAACTTCGACGATCGGCTGCAGGAACCCACCGTTCTTCCCTCCAAGATTCCCAATCTCCTCGTCAACGGCTCCAGTGGCATCGCGGTCGGGATGGCCACCAACATCCCGCCGCATAATCTGCGCGAGGTAGTGAAGGCGGTGCAGCTGATGGTGGACACCCCCGAAGCCACCATTGGCGAGCTGCGGAAGGTGATCAAGGGTCCCGACTTCCCCACGGGGGCATACATCTACGGCCGGGAAGGGATCAAGGAGGCGTACGAGACCGGGCGGGGCCGCGTGATCATGCGAGCCCGGGCACAGATCGAGGAGAAGGAGTCGAGCGGCCGATCGCAAATCGTAGTGACGGAGATCCCCTATCAGGTCAACAAGGAGAACCTGGTCAAGGCAATCGCGGAGCTGGCCAGTGAGAAGAAGATCGAGGGGATCGCGAACATCAATGACGAATCCGACAAGGAAGGAATGCGGATCGTCATCGAGCTGAAGCGCGACAGTATCCCCAACGTCGTGCTGAATCAGCTGTACAAGCACACCCAGATGCAGACCACCTTCGGCGTGATCATGCTGGCGCTCACCAACGGCGCCCCCAAGGTCATGAACCTGAAGGAGCTGATCCAGCACTTCATCGAGCACCGGCATAGAGTCATTGTCCGGCGAACCCAGTTCGATCTCGACGCCGCCCAGGCGCGCGAGCATATCCTCGATGGCCTCAAGATCGCGGTCGACAACATCGACGAGGTCATCAAGATCATCCGGAAGTCGGAGGACTCGGCGGAGGCCGACGGGAAACTCCGCAAGCGGTTCGGCCTGAGCGAGAAGCAGAGCGACGCCATCCTCAACATGAGGCTGGCCAAGCTCACCGGCCTCGAGATCGAAAAGCTGGATGCCGAGCTGAAGGAGGTTCGCGCCACGATCAAGGAGCTGAAGGGCATCCTGGCATCCAAGCCGAAGCGGATGGCAATCCTGAAGGAGGAGATGGACGAAGTCGCGCAGACGTTCGGGGACGACCGCCGGACCGAGATCGTGGCCGACCAGGGTGAGTTCACGGTCGAGGATCTCATTGCCGAAGAGGACATGGTCATCACCGTGTCCCACAGCGGCTACATCAAGCGGATCCCGATCACCACCTACAAACGGCAGCGCCGCGGGGGGCGCGGGCTCAACGGCGCCGACCTCAAGGCCGACGACTGGGTGGAACATCTCTTCATCGCGAGCACCCACGATTATCTGATGTTTTTCAGCAATCGGGGCCAGGTCTATTGGCTGAAGGTGCACGAGATCCCGCAGGCGGGCCGCGCCGCTCGCGGCAAGCCGGTGATCAACTGCATCGCCATCAGGCCCGACGAACAGATCGCCGCCCTGGTGCCAGTACGGGAATTCAGCGACGACCAGAGCCTCATTTTCGCCACCCGGCAGGGCACGGTGAAGAAGACCGTTCTCTCGGCGTACGGCAACGTCCGGGCGACGGGAATCTGCGGCATCAACGTCGAGAAGGACGACGAGCTCATCGACGTGCAGGTGTGTGACCAGAACAGCGACATCATTCTGGCCACCAAGGACGGGATGAGCATCCGCTTTCACCACAGCGATGTCCGCGACATGGGCCGGGCAACGACCGGAGTCAAGGGAATCGAGCTGGAGAAGGGCGACGAGGTAATCGGGATGGTGGTGGTCCGGCGCGACGCGAGCCTCCTCGTGGTGAGCGAGAAGGGGTACGGCAAGCGATCGGAGCTTTCTGACTACCGGGTGCAGAAGCGCGGCGGGAAGGGCATCATCACGCTCAAAAAGACCGACAAGACCGGACCTATCGTGGCGCTCATGGAGGTCATCCCGGACGACGAGCTGATGATGATCACCCGCCATGGGGTCATCATCCGGCTCCCGGTGGACGGTATTCGGGTAATCGGTCGTAACACCCAGGGTGTGAAAGTCATGAACCTCGATTCGGGTGACGCCGTGGTGGACGTCGCACGGGTCGTGAAGGAAGACGAGGCAGGAGCGGAGGAGGTGCCCGGCGGTGGTGAGGCCGCTCCGACGGCGGCCCTGGAGTAAGGTTATGATTGGTCATGACCTCCGCCGACCGCTGGGCCGACCTCTCTCCTAGAGTCGGGCCGAACCCGGGCGCCGCCGTGCCGCTCGAAGCGTTACGGAGCGCGGCGCGGGGTCTCGAAGGCGTCGCCGTCAAGACGCCCCTGCTCGACATGCCCGCACTGGCCGTTCGTCTTGGGGTTCCAGTGGCCGCCAAATGCGAGCACCTCCAGCCAGTCGGGGCCTTCAAGATCCGCGGTGCGTATACCGCGGTTTCCCGCCTTCCTGCGGCCGTGCGGGCTCGCGGAGTGATCACCTATTCCAGCGGCAATCATGGTCAGGCGGTAGCGTTTGCCGCCCGCCTGCTTGGCACCCACGCCGTCGTGGTCATGCCGGAGAGGGCTCCCGCAATCAAGGTCGAGGGAGTCAAGCGGCAGGGGGGCGAGGTGGTGTTCGCCGGCAATAGCTCCGCCGAGCGGCAGGCCCGGGCGCTGGCGCTGGCGGAGGAGCGGGGCCTTTCGATGGTGCCCCCTTACGAGAGCCTGGATGTGATTGCCGGGCAGGGAACGTGCGGCCTCGAAATCCTCGAGGTCCGTCCCGAAGTCGAGACCATACTCGTACCGGTGGGCGGTGGCGGCCTCATCGCCGGCATTGCCGCGGCCGTCGCCGCGATCAAACCCTCGGTCCAGGTGGTCGGCGTCGAGCCGATCGCCGCGGCCAAGCTGGCCCGGGCCCTCGAGGCCGGCCGGCCGACCAGGCTCGAGCTGGCGGCAAGTCTTGCCGACGGTCTCCTGCCCTTGTCCATCGGTGAACTGCCATTCGCCGTGCTGTCCAGCGTGGTTCGCGAGGCGGTCCAGGTCTCCGAGGACGAGATTGCGGCGGCGGTCCGGTATCTCTACGATGAACTGCGACTCGTCGCCGAGCCATCCGGCGCCGTTACGACGGCCGCCCTCCTCAGCGGACGGGTCCGGCCCACCGGTTCAACCGTTGTCGTGATCAGTGGGGGGAACGTCGATCCCGACCTCTTCCATCGCCTGGTGAATTGATGACGGTCGCTCCCAAGATCCTCGTGGCGGACGACGATCAAGCGCTCTCCCGCACCTTGTCCTGGATCCTCAAGGAGAACGGCTACGACGTATTCACCGCCCCCGGGGGCGAGCACCTCTTCGAGCACTTGACGGCTGAACAGTTCGATCTGCTTCTCCTCGACATCATGATGCCGAAGGTTGACGGCCTGCAGCTTCTGCAGCGGGTCAAGGCCGATCCCCGCTTCAAGGATCTGCCGGTGCTCATGATCTCCTCCATGCCCCCGGAGGAGGCCACGGTGCGCTCGCTCGGGCTCGGTGCCGCCGATTTCATTCCAAAGCCGTTCCGGGTTCGGGAGCTGCTGGCCCGGGTCAAGGCTCACCTCCGGGTCGGGCGCGAGCTCAACCAGGCCAGGGCGGAAGCACGGTCGCGCTCCGAGATGATGGACATCATGCAGGAGGTGACCGCCTCGCTGAAGCCGGAGGAGATCTACAGCATTCTGGTCCGCCGGGTCGCTCAGGGACTGAGTATCTCGCGCTGCTCGATCATCATGGCCAATCCGGAGGACGAAACCGGCACCGTGGTGGCCGCCTTCGAGAACCCGATGCTGCACAACCTCCAGGTCGACCTCAAGCGGTACCCCGAGATCCGGCACGCCCTGGCGACCGGTGAAACGGTCCTGGTGCGCGACGTGCAGACTGATCCACTCTACCGCGGGATACGGGAGGAATGGGAGGCCGAAGGGCGTCCGGTCCAGACCCGGTCGGCAGTGGCGCTCCGGTTTGCGCTGAAGGAGCAGCCGGCAGGAGTCTTCTTCCTCCGGACCACCACCGAAGACGCTCCGCTCAACGAGCACGACGTGCAATTTGCCGAGGAAGTAATCATCGCCGCGGTAGCGGCTCTCGAGCGGGCGTACGACCTGGAGAATGCCGTCCTGGGCCAGGAACAAATGCGGCATCTGGCCGAGACCGACCCGCTGACCAACTGCTTCAACCGGCGGGCGCTCATGGAAAAGCTGGAGCAGGAGATGGACCGGGCCGCCCGGTATGCCACGATGCTGACCGGCATGATGGTGGACATCGACAACTTCAAGCAGATCAACGACACCTACGGCCACCTGGTGGGCGATCGGGTCTTGAAGCAGCTGGCCAATCTGCTGAAGCGGGAGCAGCGTTCGGTCGACATCGTCGCCCGGTACGGCGGCGAGGAGTTCGTGGTGCTCCTGCCGGAGACCACCAATACCGAATCCCGCAACTTCGCCGAGCGCATCCTCAGGCGGGTGGCCACCCATGACTTCGGCGAGCAGGGCCGGGTGGTGCGGGTCACGATCAGCATCGGGATCGCCTCCTATCCCGACGAGCGGGTGAGCGATGGAGAGTCGCTCCTCCGCCTGGCCGACACTCACCTGTACCGGGCCAAGAGCGATGGCCGAAACCGGTTCCGCGATTGAGTAACCGGCGTTGCCCGCGGTGTCAAACCACATACGACCCTCCTGCGCGCTTCTGCGTAAAAGACGGCTCCCTGCTGGTGGAATCCGCCCCGCAGGTTGACAGGCGGACAGGCGGACAGGCGGACGGTGGGGAGGACCCTTCCGCCCGTCCATCCGACCGCCCGACCGCCCTCGGCAGTCTCACCGGGCAGATCCTCGACCAGCGCTACCAGATCAACCGCAAGCTGGGAGAAGGAGGGATGTCGTACGTCTATGAGGCGCAGGAGATGGGGACCGGCAGGTCGGTGGCAGTGAAGATTTTGATACCCAGACTGTCGCGGGACCCGGCGTCCGTCGAACGGCTGCGGCGGGAAGCCACCATCGCCACCCGGCTCAACCATCCCAATGTCTGCCCGATCCTCCGCCTGGGAGAGACCCCCGACCGGTTGCTCTATCTGGTCATGCCGTATCTCGAAGGCGAGCCGCTGAGTGAGCACGAGACTCGCCGAGGCCCCTTCCCGGTGCCCGAAGGAATTCCACTACTAGTCCAGGTTTGCCACGGCCTCGGCCACGCTCACGAGCTGCAGATCATTCATCGAGATCTCAAGCCCGAGAACGTCATGCTCGTGCCCGACCCCGAGGCACCCACCGGGTTCCGCGCCGTGGTGATGGATTTCGGTCTGGCCAAGGAGCGGCGGGCCGGGCCGGATGTGGTGAAGCTCACCGCTACCGGAATCGTGCTGGGTACTCCGGAGTTCATGAGCCCCGAGCAGATCCGGGGGAAGCCACTCGACGGCAGGAGCGACGTTTACGCGCTCGCGATCCTGGCCTTCGAACTGTTCACCGGGCAGCTCCCATTCACCGGCAAGAGCGCCCAGGAAACCATGATCGCGCGACTCCGGGGGGCCCCGCTGCCCCTCCGCGCCGTCCGTGGTGACCTGCCTGCCAAACTCGAGGCCGTCATCGCCAAGGCCCTGTCGGTCAATCCGGCGGAGCGGCAGGCCTCAATGGCCGAGCTGGCACACGCATTCGAGGCATCCACCAGTGCGGGAGTGCTGGGGAGACTGTTCGGGAGGTAACAGCGGCTTCTCGGCACCAGAGTGAGCCGGAGCACTGTCCCCCTTGCGGCGCGGCTGTTGATTAGGGGAGTTCGTCATACTCTCAACGCTCGAGCGGCTTATGAGACGCATCCAATTGCTGGCCCTTGCGGTCACCTTGTCCGCCTGCGGCCGCGAACGTCCGGAGACCGGCGCACGCGGGGCAGCGTCTGCCTCTCCCTATACCGCGGACTCCGAGAACCGTGCCCGTGAAGATGGCCTGGAAGGCACCAATAGCGGCTCCGAACTGGAGGCGCCCAGATTGATCCCGGCGCTAAGAAACCAGTTGGAGCTGATGAGCAGCGGCTCCCAGACCAGCACAGAGAATCTCACTGCCTACAAGAATCTGGCCAGCGATCTGGTCACCTCGATGCAGGCAGACCTGTACCGTGTGGGCTTCGCGGACTCGGGGCAGTTCAGAGCCTTGAGTGACTCAGTGCTGGAGGACATCGGGGGCGGCACTGGAACCGCCGCTGGTCCTGAGCCATCCGAAGTGGAGCAGCACGTCGCGCGCATGCGGCGCCTGCTCGAGCTGTATCAGCAGACGATGAGGGGCGCAGCAAACAGGCTGTAAGGGGCCCATCCGTAAAGCTACGGACCAGACCTCCGGAGGTCTGCGGATTGAACCACAGGCAACCGGGGCCTAGCCTTGTACGTGCATCCGAACCTCTCCTTCCATCTCGTTGGCGTCAGCCATCATGTGGCCAGCGTTGAGGAACGCGAGCCATTCGCGTTTACCCCGGCCGAAACCGCTGCGCTGCTGGAAGACCAGCTCAAGGCTGGCCGATCGTCCCTCCTGCTTTCCACCTGTAACCGCTGCGAGCTCTATTGGTCCGGCGACGGGGATCTGGAGCCCTGGTTTCGCCAGGTCGCGAAGGGCCGTGGAGCGGCCTTGACCCCTCAACTGCTCCGCTATGACGGGCTCGCGGCCGTTCGTCATCTGTTCATGGTTACGGCAGGTCTGGAATCGCAGATCGTGGGAGAAACCGAGATCCTCGGCCAGGTGAGGCGAGCCTATGACGCGGCCCGCGCGGCTGGAACCACTACCCGGGACATGGATCTGATACTGTCCGCGGCGCTGGCTGCAGGCCGGCGGGTCCGGTGCGAGACTTTCCTCGGCCGGCATCCTGCCTCGGTGAGCTCGGCGGCGGTTGACCTCATAGCAGAACGCTGGGGAACGATTGGATCGCGGGAAGTGGTTGTGCTCGGTGCCGGCGAGGCCGCTGAAGGAGTCTTGCGGGCCCTTCACGAGCTTGGTGCGTCTCGGGTCACGCTTCTGAACCGGCGGCCGGACCGGACCCGGGTCCTGGCAGATGCTTGGGGAGCCGCGAGCGGTCTCTGGGAGGAGTTGACCCAGAAACTCGAGAGTGCCGACCTGTTGCTGGTAGCCACCGGAAGTTCACGGCCGGTGGTCTCGGCAGCCCAGCTCTCGGAGGCGGCCGCCGCCCGATCAGATGGGGAGCTCTTCGTAATGGATCTGTCGGTGCCCCGTAACGTGGATCCGGCTGCTCGAGGTATTCCTGGGGTCCACCTCTTCGATCTCGACGACCTTCAGCATCTGTGCTGTCCCGCAGCAGGAGCCGCGTCCGCCGCGCTGGACGACGCCAATCAGGTGATCGAGGACGAGATGGGGCGATTGGGTCTCAGCCTGCGCGGTAAAGCTGTGGCCGGCAAACTCGCCGAGCTGCACCGGCTTGGTGTCGAGCTGGCCGAGCAGGAATCCGCCTGGGCGCTGGCCCGGCTGGAATCTCTGTCGGAGACAGATCGGGAGGTTGTGCGTCAGATGGCGGACCGCCTGGTGCGCCGAGTGCTCTATCCCGTCAGCCGGAACCTGCGCTCCGAGTAAGCTCTTCCGGTCGAAGGTCTCGGTCGTTCACTCCCTCCAGGGTGACAGTACTCCCTACAGCCCACCCTTCACCGTTCGTCCCACCGGATTCAGGATGTTGCGACACTGAGGGTTGGTGCATCCCGCGCAACGCGTCAGATACTGGCTGCTGTGAGCTAATCCCGAGGCAAGGTGCTCTTTCACGATCTGCGCCAGGCCGTCGAGGAACAGCGGCCGATCGTTTAAAGCTGGAGCCCGCTTGTAATGGGTGATCCCGGCCTGATGCGCCACCTCACCGTACTCCCGATCGAGCTCGGAAAGCGTCTCGATGTGATCGCTGGTAAAGGCGATGGGGACCACCAGGACATCCTTATGCCCTCGAGCGCCCAGCCGGCGGAGCACCTGCTCAGTGCTCGGCCCGAGCCAGCGCACCGGACCGACGTCGGATTGGTAGGCCAGGATATAGGGATTCGATCCTCCCAGCTGCTCGACCACCCGCTGGACGCTCGCGCCGACCTCCTGTGGGTAGGCATCTCCCCGGTCGATCACGTCGAGGGGGAGCGAGTGGGCGCTGAATAGGATCAGTACGTTCTCCCGATCGGCCGGTTCGAACTGTTCCATGCCCTCCCGGACGGTCTCGGTCATGGCATCGATGAAGCCCTGGTGGACCGGCCAGCGGTCGATGACGCTCCACTCGAAGGAGTGGCGGAGCCCGGTGCGCGCGGCGGCGCGCCACAGCTCATTGAGGCTCGAGCCCGTGGTACTGCAGGAGAACTGTGGGTACTGGGTGAACGCCACCGCATGCTCGACGCCGTCGGCCTGCATGGCGTGCAGGGCGTCATCGCTCTTGGGGTGGGTGTAGCGGAAGGCCACGTAAAACTTGTGGGGTGCAGTCTGCGGGGAGATCCGATCCAGCCGCGCGACCATGCCCCTCCCCTGCGCTTCGGTATAGCGAAGGATCGGCGAACCGCCCCCGATGCCGGCGTAGAGGTTCCGAACCTTGGGGGTTCGCCGGCGAGCGATAAACGGGCCGAGCCATCGCTGGAGCGGGAGCTGAATGATCTCCCGGTCGGCGAACAGCTCGAGCAGAAACGGCTCGACATCGTCGAGCGTGGCCGGTCCGCCAAGGTTCATCATGACGATACCGGTCTTGATGCTGGAGCCTGCTGCCCCGGACCTGGGCGGTGAGATCGGTCTGACGTCGGTCATGGCCCAAAGATAATCATGGTCGGGCCCTGCTCTCTCCGATGATCCCCGCGCCGAGGGCAAACCGGGTCAGTTCCGCCACGGTGCGGATCTGCAGCTTCCGCATCAGGCTCTCCCGGTGGGTCTCCACGGTTCGGTGGCTGATGCCGAGCTCCGCGGCGATCTCCTTGTTGGTCCTCCCCTGAGCTATGCCGAGAAGCACCTCGCGCTCGCGCGCCGTCAGCTGTGACAGCGTGCCGGCGTGGGTCTCGTGCTCACCCCTGATCGCCTCTCGCAGCCGGCTGGCGATCGGTGGGCTGAAGTATGACTCTCCCCCGCAGACCGTGCGGATGGCGTTCCGAAGCTCGGTGGCGGCCGTGTCCTTCAACAGATAGCCGTGGGCTCCGGCCCGCACGCTTTCCAGCACGTACTCCGCGTTGTCATGCATGCTCAGGATGAGAACGCGAGGCTCAGGCGAGCTGTCCCGAAGGCGCGCCGCGAGCTGGAGGCCGGACTCTCCGGGCATGGAGATATCGAGTACCACGACATCAGGTTTCAGCTGTGCGGCCAGGGCCAGGGCCTCGGCGCCGGTGGCTGCCTCACCCACCACCTCAAAACCGGCTTCGCTCTCCAGGACATGGCGAATTCCAGTGCGCACGATCATGTGATCATCGGCCACCAGCACCCGTATCGGCGGAGTCATGAGCGGGCGGCGTCAGGAGCAGGAACGAGCACTTCGAGGAGTGCCCCGGCACCGGTTCGACCCCTGAGACGCACGGTGCCCCCAAGCGCGGTGATCCGTTCGCGCATCCCCGCCAGGCCCATGTGTCCCTGGAGCTCCAGGCTTTCCGGTGCCATGCCGGCCGGCAGGCCGCGCCCATCGTCGCTCACTTGAAGGAGCACTCCCTCCCGATTGATCGAGATTCCTATGTCCACCGTGCGGGCGTTGGCATGCCGCAGCACGTTCGAGAGGGCCTCCTGCAGCGCGCGAAAGAGCGCAAGCTCGGCTTCTGTGGACAGCGGCGGAAGGGCCGAGGGGACGGCGAGTCCGATTCGGATGCCGCTGCGCTCACCAAAGTCCGCCACCAGGGAGCGCAATGCGGGAAGCAGCCCGAGATCGTCCAACAGAGATGGGCGGAGGTCGTTGGTGACGCTGCGGATGCTCCGAATGCCGGTATCGATGAGCGTCAGAACGTGATCCAGTCGTGCTGCCTGGCCCGGCTCCGCCGTATCGCGCAGAACTCCGAGCTCCATCTTCACGGCCGAGAACACCTGCGCGGTTTCGTCGTGCAGCTCGCGGGAGAGGCGGCGGCGCTCTTCTTCATGCTGCTCGATCATCCGGGCCGAGAGTCGCGCCAGCTCGACGGTGCGGGTCTCGAGCCGGCTATAGAGATCGGCGTTTTCCAGCGCGGCTCCGACTTGATGACCGAGGGCAAGGAGGAAACTGTCATCCAGCGCCGTAAACGGATCGCGCGCGTGGCCCACCAGCACCAGCGCCGCCACCACACCCTGCTCCCGCAGGATCGGCAGAACGGCCGCGTACGCGTAAGCCGATCCGCCCGGCGCGGTGTCGGTCCAATTCCCGCTGAACTGCGGCCGTCCGGTCTGGATTACCCGTCCCAGCACCGCGGCGCCGGAGGCCGGTATGGGGTTCTCAGGCCAGCTCGCGCATACGCCTGCCCCGCGGACGAAGTGGCCGCCGTCGGCACCCACGACGTAAAGTGCGCTGCCACGAACTGCGGGTAGGGTCAGGGGACGTGCCAGGAGAGCGGCGAGCACGTCCTGCTCCCGGCCGGCTCGCTGCAGGTCTCCCGAGAGGGCCGACAATGCCGCAAGTCCACGGCGTAGATCGTCCAGCACGAGCAACAGGATCCCGGCCCCCACGGCTAGCGCCAACAGGATGTCGAGGTAGTATCCCCACGGCGCCCAGGCGCCACGGGCCCGAAGAAATGGGTAGTCCAGATGGTGCAGTCCCCATAGACCAAACGCCACAGCCAGGAGTGTGGCCCCGCTGGACGGGACCGTGCGCCGATACCTGAAGAAAACCCACCCCGTCCACAGAGTCGCCAAGCTCAGGAAAAGGACGGCTGGACCGGCGGCCCAGAGGAAGTGGTCGAGACGGTAGATGGCGATGTACGACCAGGCGGGCGGAAACAGCACCAGCCCCAGATACCGCCAACGCCAGCGAATCTGCTGGGAGAAGACCAGGGCGGCGTAAAGCAACGCGAGCGCGGTCCAACCGGTGACCACCTGATGCCAGTAGAGCCAAATCCAGTCTGACGAGAGCAGGAAACTGGTGATGGCGACGATCCGTAGGAGGTACAGTCCCCAGGCAGCGGCCCACCAGCCGAAGTACGGCTTCCGGTAACGGACAAAAAGGAAGACGCACAGGGCGGCCAGCCCAGCTGTAATCGCCGCCTGAAGCAGGGCTGCGTCGAGCTCGATGGCGGTGGCCGCAGGGAGGGTGCCTTGCATGGTTCGAAACAAACGAGGAGAATCAAGCCCGCGCAACAGCCCGTACTTCACCGGAGGTTGGAATGGTCCCCTGGTTCCGTCGCTCGGTTCTCGCCACCGTGGTGCTGCTCGGTTCCTGCCGGTCTCAGGAGGGTGGGCGCCCCGCTCGCGAGTGGGACCGATTCGTCTCCGGGTTCATCGAGACCTACTTCGAGGCCAATCCTCTATTCGCGGTCTACCAGGGCCGGCATGATTTCGACGGCCGCTTTCCCGACTGGAGCGATGCCGGTCTCCTGACCTGGACTCGCAGGCTCCACCAGCTGCGCGACAGCGCGGTGGCATTCCCGATCGATAGTAGCGACGCACCCCGGGGGCTGGAGCGGGAATACCTGCTGGCGGTGCTGGATCGTGACCTGTTCTGGCAGGAGCGGGCGGATTGGCCCCGCCGGAATCCAACCTGGTACACCGATCAGATCGACCCCAACGTCTATCTGGCGCGGCCCTACGCACCGCTTGCCGAGCGGATGCGAGCCTACACCCGCTGGGCCAGGTCCCTGCCGAATGCGCTGGCTCAGATGCGGGCCAACCTGCAGACGCCGATGCCCCGGACCCACGCGGATATCGGCCGGGGGCGGCTCGGTGGGATGGCGAGTTATCTGGAGCAAGACGTCCCGATGGCCTTCGACTCCGTCAGGGACTCGGTTACCCGGCGAGACTTTGCCTCGGCCAATGCCGCGGCCGTTCTGGCCCTGAGGGAAATGGATGCATGGCTGGCAACCGAGCAGAAGCGAGGGACCACTGGCTTTGCCATCGGGCCTGAGCTCTTCCGGGACATGCTGCGGTCCACCGAGAGGGTCGAGGTCCCACTCGACACTCTGGAGGCACAGGGCCGGACGGACCTGGAGCGCAATCTGGCGGCGCTCAGAAGCGCCTGCGAAGAGTTTGCACCCGGCTTCTCGCTCCGCAAATGCATGGGACGAATGAACGCCCACAAGCCCGCCGGTGGGGCTGTGGCCGCTGCCAGGGCGCAGCTCGATACTCTGGAAAATTTCGTCCGAACGGCGGACATCGTGTCAGTGCCGGGCAGAGAGCGGGCGCTGGTCCACGAGGCGCCTCCGTACCAGCGGTTCAATTTTGCCTACATCGATATTCCGGGGCCGTACGAGAAGAATATTCCCTCCATTTACTACATCGCTCCGCCGGACAGCGCCTGGTCAGCGGCAGAACAGGCGGCCTACGTTCCCGGGGTAGCCGACCTGCTGTTCACCAGCGTGCACGAGGTGTGGCCCGGACACTTCCTCAATTTCCTGCACTCGAACCGGGCCCAATCCAAGTTCGGGCGGGTCTTCGTAGGTTACGCCTTTGCGGAGGGCTGGGCGCACTACACCGAGGAAATGATGTATGAGATGGGGCTGGGACAGGGAGATCCGGAGGTTCACATCGGGCAGCTCTCCAATGCGCTCCTGCGCAACGTGCGATACCTGTCGGCGATCGGACTGCACACCAAGGGCATGACGGTCGAGGAGTCGGAACGGATGTTCCGGGAACAGGCCTTTCAGGACCCTGGCAATTCGAGGCAGCAAGCCGCCCGCGGCACGTATGACCCGGCGTACCTGAACTACACATTGGGCAAGCTGATGATCCGGAAGCTTCGAGACGACTGGACCGAGAGCCGAGGTGGGCAGGAGGCGTGGAAGCAGTTCCACGACGCCTTTCTTTCCTACGGGGGTCCCCCGATCCCGCTGGTGCGGGGAGCGATGTTGGGAAAGGAGAGCGGGGGGACGCTGCCTCACTCCGAGATCCCACCAACCAGCACGAAGGGAGCCCAGCGAGAGGGGTGAGCCGATGGCCCGCCTCCCCTTATCCAGGTGTTGCGCACGACTCTCAGCGCCTCGGCAGGCGAACGGCCCTCGTGTAACTCACGGTAGAACTCACCCATGAATTCCGCGGCCGACTCATCGCCGATGCGCCACAGCGTCACCAGGACACCGCGCGCGCCCGCGGCAAGAAACGCGTGGGGCAGGCCGATGATGCCTTCGCCCCGGACGCGACGGCCTAACGCGGTCTCGCACGCTGAGAGCGTGACCAGCTCGGCCCGCAGGCTTAGCCGGCGGATTGCTGCAAGGTCGAGGTTGCCGCCGTTCAGAACAAGATGGGTGTCCTCCGGCCGGCGATCGCTCACTCGTGCATGCGCGGCGAAGTGGAGATACCGATAGCGGGACGGATCGAGCTCCAGCCACCGCTCCGGGGTGGCTCGGTTTCCGACCAGAAGATCGGCCCCGCGGTCGCGAAACAAGTCTCGGATGGCACGGGCTTCGGGGCCGGCATAGGGCAGCGGCGGGGGCCGGTCGTCGGCAGAAGCAGTTCGCTCCACTGGCGTGCCGTAGTTACTGGACCCGGCCGAAGTAGTGCCCAAGGCCAGCATCGTGCGTTCCCAGCCACCCGGCCTCGGCGCGCGTAGCAGGGTGAGTAGTACCGTGGCGGACGGGCCGTAGACGAACCGGGCTGTCGCGCCCCAGGGCAGCGCGCCGCGGGCCGAGACCAGCACCTCGACAGGTATGTGAGCGAGCGGCCCATCGGCCACCACCAGTATCTCCCCCGCGGAGTCGGGTTTCAGGGGAGCGATCAGCCGGTCGAATGCGCTCCGGGCCGGAGCAACCCAACCCGAGTCTCCGCTGGGCTGCTCGATCCGGTTGCGGAGGAAGTCCACCAGCCCCGATAGTGAATCGGATGAGCCAAGCCGGGCCGAATGGACGGTGTCTCGAGTAACCCACCAGCCATAAACGTCCTTGTTCCCCCAGAAGAAGCTGAGGAGGGCCCGGTCCGCACCCAACAGGTCGGCTTGCAGCTTTCCAACCGAGGCCGGGGCCGGATAACGACCGCTCTCCTTGGCCTCAAGCGCGGCCAGTGAATCGGTGAGCTGCTCGAGCTCGCGGTCCAGCGCGGCCTGCTCCTCGGGATCATTCACCGCGGCGCGCTCCTCGAACCTGACCCGAAGCCGCTGGCGCACGTCATCCAACGGGGATGCCGCGGGCTTGGACGCGTCGCGCTCTGCCATTATCTCCAGGAGCAGCCTGGCTCGGGCACGCTCCGCCACCATGAGCGCGTCGGCATGGCGTCCCCCGCTCAGCAACGTCCTGATGGCCCCTTCGTACACGCCCCAGCGCGGCTCGGCGATGCCCATCCTCAGGTCGCCCAGCGCCAAGCGGCCGCGCCACGACTCCAGTAGCTCAATGCCTTTGAGATAGCCGTCGCTTGCGTCCGACCTACGCGCAGCCTCGAGGGCGGCGGCACGCGCCTCAAGAGCGTCGATCTGGGCATCGGGGGCTCCAAGCGAGTCGGCGATCGAGACAGCGGAATCGGCCCAGCGCAGCGCCGCCGTCGGATTTCCCTGCTTCACGGCCAGGCGAGACAGCGCACTGCGGCTGTTGACCCGCTCGAGATTAAAGCCGGCGGTATCCGCCAGCGCCATGGCGGCCCTCAACGGTGGCTCGGCGCCAGCCAGGTTCGAATCCGCCATCTCGAGCAAGCCGAGATCCAAAAGGGCCATCACCCGAAAGATGAGGGTCACCCGCTGGTTCATGGCGACCGACCGCTCCAGGTGACCCCGGGCTCGGGAGCGGTTGCCGGCTCGAAGATAGAACTCAGCCAGGCTGTTGTGCGCGTACACCATGGACTGGGTGTCAGGGAGCTGCGCGGCTCCTTCCAGCGACTCCGTCATCAGCCGCAACGCGTTCGGCAGATCTCCGGTCGAGAGCCGAAGGTTGGCCAGGTTGCTCTTCAGAATCGAGCTAGTCCAGAGATTTCCCACACTGTCCGCAAGGTGAAGACCTTCCTCGTACATCCGCTCGGCCTCGCTGAGGCGTCCCACCGCCGCATACTCGATGCCCATGCTGTTGAAGGTGCCCATCACCATGTGGGGTGGGTGGTCGTGCCGGCGGTGGAGTGCCAGGGTCCGCTCGGTCTCGTCTACGGATGCGCGGTAGTGCCCAAGGCGCGAATGGATGGTGCCGAGCTGGTGATGAGTCCGGGCCTCCAGCTCGTGGCTTCCAGTGGTCTCTGCGAGCCGGAGAGCGATGCGACACTCTGCAATCGCCGAATCGGACTGCCCAATACGCGAAAAGCGGGCGCACCGAACCCAACGAGTCCAGCCTTCCCGCCGGGGATCGTTACCGGCCAGCTGCAGGGTCGTTCCCAGCGCGACCCCGGCGCTGTCAGTGCGGTTGGTGCGGGTAAGGGTGTATGCCCACCAGAGTTGAGCCGGCCAGAGGTTGGCAGTGTCGTTCGTGAGGGCGAAGGAGTCGCGGAGCTGGCGGTAGAGCGGATGGGCTTTGAGGAACCTTCCTTCATCCCGGAGACTATCGGCGGTGAAAAACGGCGACCGCGCTGTGCTCGCCGCCTCGCGCCCGCCTTCGCCGCAGGAGAGGAGCGCGACGAACAAGCCTGCCAGCGCCGCGGGGCGCATCATTGGCCCGCGACGGCGCCTACGAGGATGAACGGGGCCCAGCGCGAGGGATGAGCGGCGAGTCCGCCGGCCGATATCCAGCGGCGGCGCACGTTGAGCAACGCCTCGGCAGGTGCGCGTCCGTCGTGCACTTCCTGATAGAACTCCTTCATGAAATCCGCGGTCGAGCGATCGGCTACACGCCACAATGTCACCAGAGTCGCCCGAGCCCCGGCGGCCAGAAAAGCGTACGGCAGACCGATGATGCCCTCGCCGCGGATCCGGCGACCGAGGCCGGTCTCACACGCAGATAGTGTGACCAGATCGGCCTGCAGGTTGAGCCGGCGGATAGCGGGAAGGTCGAGATGCGAGCCGGCGAGGACCAGGCGAGTGCTGGCAGGCCGGCGATCGCTCACCTGGGCGTGCGCCGCGAAATGGAGGTAGCGATATCGTCCTGGGTCCATTGCCAGCCAGCGCTCGACCGTTGCCCGCCGTCCTACAAGCAGATCGGCGCCGGCGTCGCTAAACATATCGGTAATCGCTTCGGCCTCCGCCGCCGCGAAGGGGAGTGATGCCAGCCGCATCTCCCCACCCCGGTAGGTGGTGCTCGTGACGCCCGGTCGTTCATCTAGAGCCGGGTTGCCGACGGCCAGAATGGTCCGTTCCCAACGCCGCTCGCCGCTCGGGCCCGACAGGGCAGCAAGGACGGAAGCGGACGGGCCGTAGGTGAAGCGATGGGTTGCGCCCAAGGGCAATGCTGGGGTGGTTGGGCTTAGAACCTCAAGCGGAAGGTAGGCCAGCAATCCGTCAGGGATCACGAAAATTTCGTCCACTGAGTCGGGGACCAGGGGAGCGATCAGCCGTGCGTAGGCCTGGTGCGCCGGAGCCTGCCACGCGGTCCCCGAGCCCTGATCGTGTAGCCGGCGATAAAGGAAGTCGACCAGCGTAGCGAGGCTGTCCGAGGCGCCCAACCGCGCACCCCGCACGCTCGTACCATCGATCCACCAGCCGTACACGTCGCGGTCGCCCCAGAAGAACGCCAGCAGCCCAGCGCTCCGGGGACGGAGAAGCAGCAGCCGCAGTTCGTCTATAGTCGCAGGCTGGCCAGAGCGCGATCTGGCGGTGGGATCGGTGCGGGCTTCCTCGGCGTCGAGAGCTTCCAGGGCTGTGGTTAACTGAGACACTTCACGATCGAGCCGTTGCCTGCCGCTCGTGTCCGCATCCTGCCACTCAGCGTACGCTGCCTGCAGCTGAAGAATGAGCCGTCCCCTTTGCGAGCCACGTCCAGGCCCGGCGAGACGCTCTGCCATGAGCGTACGAAGCAACCTGGCGTGGGCCCGCTCCGATACGGCGAACGCGGCCTCGGGGGCCCCTCTGTTCATGTACTCGCGTACAGCACCTTCGTACGCTCCGTGATACGCCGACGCGGCGCCAGCACCAAGCTCGCCGAGCGCCAGGCGCCCCCTCCACGACTCGAGCAGCCTGATTCCCTGTAGAAAGTCGTCTATCGCGCTAGTCCGCCCGCGGGCGGCCCGAGCCTCGCCTCGAGCAGTGCGCGCGTCGATCTGAAGGTCCGGCATCTCTATCGAGTCAGACGCCTGCACGGCTGCCTCGGCCCAGCGCTCGGCCGAGGCGTAGTCCTTCAGCTCCGCCGCCGTCCGTGAGAGGCTGATCATGCTGCTCACCCGCTGTACATCGTAGCCGAGCGAATCGGCGAGGCGAATCGTTTTCTCGAGAATGGGGCGGGCAGCGCGCGGATTGCCGGCGTCCAGCTCCAGCACCCCGAGGTTCAGAGAGGAGAGCACCTGGCTGTAGGCCAGTCCCGCGGGACCGGCGATATCCCGCTGGCGCTCGATATGGCGGCGGCCCAGTGAGAAGTTGCTGATGTAGCGGTAGAGGTTTCCGAGATTTCCGTGTGCCAGCGCCATGCCCCGGACGTTGTTGTTGCGCTCGTAACCTTTCAGGGCCCTCCCATAGAGCGCCGTGGCGCTGTCCAGCTCGTCGAGATCGTAGTACACATTTGCGAGATTCAGGCTCGTGCGCGCCATACCATCGGTGTCAGCGATTTGGCGAAACAGGCCCAGGGCTTCGGCGCAGGTGCCTTCCGCTTCTACGTGCCGGCCCAGGCTGCGGTAGGAAATACAGACCTCGTTCAGCGCCCGGGCAAGCCGGCCAGGGTCGCCCCGGTCCCGGCTTCTGCGCAGAGCTCCCTCCTGGATGGTCAACGCAGCCCGGTACTGGCCGGTGCCGCTGTAGATCCGACCCAAGGCGTTGTCCGCTGCCCCCGGAAGATCAGGGTCGATGCTCTGGCGAGCGAGCTCACGCGCCCGCGTCGCGTGTGACAAAGCCGAGTCGAAGCGGCCTTGAATATCGAGGTAGTTGCTCAGGATTGTCCGGCTCCATGCCTCCTGATCCGGCTTTCGGCTCGCCAGCGCCAGATCCAGTGCCTGGTTGAGCATGACCGCCGCGCTGTCCCGCCGCCCCAGCCGCATCAGGCAGTAACCCGACCACAGCGTCGCCTTCCATACCCCGGCAGAGTCGTTCACCCCGGCAAGCGAGTCGCGTAGCCTGCGATAATGGGCCAGCGCGGGCTCTGCGGCCCCAATGGTTCTCAGGCTGTCGGCGATGACAAAGACCGACCGAGGCTCCGGCGGGCTGGTTTGGGTCCGGCGGTCAGTACAGGCGAAGGTGAGCAGTAGCGCGAGAAAGATCAGTCTCTCGCACCCACGAAGACCTGGCGGTGGAATGAGGCTGGCGTCGCTCACGGCCGGAGGTCGGACGTCGCTGCCTCGGTGAGAATGGAGCGGGCAACAGGCTGGCGCAGGTGGTCGAGTGCCTGCACCTCCCAGAACGCGGGAGCTTGTGGTGGCAGAGGAATCGAGTCCCTCAGCAGCTCGATCGAGGTATCCATGAGCTCCCGCTGTGCCACGAGGGTGCCATCGGCGGAGTAGAGGCGGACTCGATAGAGGTCCGCATTCGGCAGCCGAGGCCAGGCTGCCTGGAGAGTGGCACGGCTCCCCGAGGCTACGACTGGGAAGGGAGTTTCCCCTCCGCGCAGCACATCCTCCGAGGGTGCCGGCCCGGATCGCTGGCCTGGCCACCACATTCCCACCAGAACGACAGCCAGCGCTGCGGCGGCTGCCAGACCCCACCACCGGCCAGGCGTTCTCCTGGGGACCGAGGCCACACCCGGGAGTTGAGGGGAGGCGGCTTCTGCGCCGAGAGCGCTCCGGATCGCGAGTCCTTGCTGCACCAGCCCCCAACACCGCTCGCAGCCGAAGAAATGGGCCTCGAACGCCTCGGCTTCCTCTTCGCTCAGCCGGCCGGCGAGGAAACGAGTGTCCAGATCATCTTGGTCCACGAGCTCACAAGTGATTTCATTTGTGCTCATTAATCCTAGGTTCCCGATCCTCGCCGCACGTTTCAGATCTCCCGGTGGTTGAGGAGTGCCCCCAGCCTGGCCAGCACCCGGTGCTTCCGAACCCGGATGGCGCCGGCGGTTACGCCCAGCTGCCGGGCCAGCGCCCCGCTGTCCATATCCTCGTAATACATCATCCGCAGCAGGTCCCCGTCCTCTGTATTCAACTGCTTGAGAGCTTGCCGCACCGCGGCGCACCGCTCATCTCCGATCAGTCTGGCGAGCGGGTGGGGGTCCAGATTCTGGGCGTCTTCACCTCCCAGCCGCAGGAGTGCGCGGCCCTCCCGGCTGCTGGAGCGAAAGTGTTGCAGGCAGATGTGTTGGGCAGTTTGGAAGACAAAAGCTGGAAGGGCTGCAGGGTTCTCCAGACGCCCAGCCCTGCAGGCCTCTACGACGCGCCGCAGAGTTTCCTGAGCTACATCCTCCGCGGCGGCCGGATCCCGCAGCCTTCGGAGCGCAAAGAGCCGAAGCCGCTCGCGGAACTGGCGAACCAACCCCGCTTCATCCCACGCTCCTCTCTGCGCCTCCGGCACCGGCGTCGCTTCCGCGGCCGGGCCGTTCCGGTAACGCTCACCCTCGATCGGTGACATAGGAGATGTAGAGCCAGGAAGTGAGCCGCCAGCCAGAGAACGCGACCTGCAACCCAACTTACGGCCCAATTTCGAGTTGAACAAGGATCGCCAGCTGCGATCGTGCTCTGGTCACTGCCGTAACCTCGAGCAGGCTTAACGGAAGACCCATGACTCGGATCGATAGAATGCTTTCGCGTCAAGAAACTGAGGTTCTGACCCGGGAGGTTGTATGATGACCAGGTACGCGATGGGCCTCGGAGCCCTCTGCGCTTTCGTTCCAGCGCTGCTGAACGGCCAAGAGCCGAGGCCCAGGCCCATGCCGGCGCTTCCGGGACGTGTCGCTCCCGCGCAACCGGCCCCGGCAGCTCCGGCCGCGCCGGCCGCGCCTGCTGCGGCTGCAGCCAACACTGAGCTGCCGTCCTTTGGGGGCTGCTCCGTGGGCGTGAGGAACTGGTGGACGCAACAAGCCGGGGCCGATCAGTTGGGGCGCATCGTCTGCGCTGATGACCCAACTCGCCCTGCGATCCTCCTCGTCCACGGACTGCACCAGGACGCGCGAACGTGGACGGCCCCCTCGAGCACTGAATACGCCTACGACTACAAGCATCATCCTGGCAACAAGAGGATCGGCGAGACCCACAGCCTCGGGAATGTCGGAGTATACCAGATAGGCAAATCCAAGTGGCTCTACGGCAAAGACGACGACCGCGCGGCCTGGGACAAGACAAACAACTGGTTCGACTTCCTCGTAAAGCAGGGTTTCACGGTGGCGACCTGGAGCCAGAAAAAGCTGACGATGGCCGACGCGATGCCCTCTGCCCGGGTAGCATTCGATTCCCTGCTCGCTCAGACCGCGGCGAGGACCCCGACCGCTCCGCCTCCTGTCGCCCTCATCGCACATAGCCGGGGCGGCCTGGTGATACGCCAGCTGTTGAAGGAGAGGGGCAGCATGGGCAGGGTCAAGTGGGTGGTAACGCTGCACTCGCCTCATCAGGGCAGTGAGCTGGGGCGGACACCAGGCAAGCTTGCGGCCGAAATCGTGGACCTGATCGACTGCTGCGCGCCGCCAGTCATCACCGCCCCGCTCAAACCGCAGCTCAAGGAGCTGGCGGTCGAGGCGATGCGCCCCATGACCAAGCTGCTCATGGATGACGAGACCAGGGAACTGTCGCCGGCGTCTCCCCTCATAAGGAGCCTGGCCGACGGCGAGAAGAAGCTGGACGATGTGACGTATTACACGTTTGGCGGCACGAATCCGACGGTCTACCGACTCTATGTGTGGATGTTCGACGCGATGAGCGCCGTGCCCCAGTACAAGGGTCTCAAGCAGTACTTTGTCTGGCGGGTGAAGCCGGTGGAGCTGGCCAGCGTTTCGCCGATCCTCGACAAGATCCGCGACTTCACACCCGAGGTGGCGCCCGGAAAGGGCGATGCGCTGGTGTCAGACGCGAGCTCCCGGCTTCCCTGGTCGATTCACGCGACGACCGACCTCAACCATGCCGAGCTGCTGTGGGACAAGCCGCTTATGAGCAAGGTTGCAGGGCTGATTGGCGGGTCCGTGGCCTCGCCGAGAGCACCCGCCACCACCCTGAAGGTGGGTAGATAGGTTCAGATAACCCTGCATCGGAGGAACCGATGAAGGTCCTCAAGATCATCAGCGGAGTATTCAGCACCGTGGGCGTGGGCATGCTGGTGGGCAGCTTTTTCATCTTCTCGAACACCAGCCGCTTCGTCGCGGGTGCCGCGGAGGCGGAGGGAAAGGTCATCGCGCTGGACCGCTCGCGATCCAGCTCCAGCTCCGGCGGCTCCAGCACCACGTACCGGCCGGTCGTGGAGTTCACCTCCGGCACGGGAAAGCGTATCGAATTCGCGTCCAACGTAGGCTCGAGTCCTCCTTCCCACCGGGTGGGAGAGTCGGTAACGGTGCTCTACAATCCGGCGGACCCGTACAGCGCCAGGATCAAGTCGTTCTTCCAGCTCTGGTTCGGCTTTCTGATCGTCTTTTTCATGGGCCTGGTATTCGCCTCCATCGGGCTCAGCATGATCTTGGTGCGGGCACGGGGCCGGAAGCGAGCCGAGTGGCTGCATCAGCATGGCCGGCGGATGAAAACGGCCTTCACGGGAGTGGAGCTCAATAATTCAGTCCGAGTAAACGGGCGGTCTCCCTATCACATCATCTCCCAGTCACCGGACCCCGCCTCCAATACGGTACGGGTATTCGAGAGCGAGAATATCTGGTTCGACCCCAGCGAACACATCAAGGGTGAGACCATCGACGTGCTCGTGGACCCCAACAACCCGAAGAAGTACGTCATGGATATCAGCTTCCTCCCCAAGCTGGCCGAGTAGGCGGCGGTTAACGCACACTCTATGACAACGACGTCTCCCGGCTCCCTGCGTTGGATACCCCTGGTGCTCCTGGCAGCCATGATTGCCTTGCTGGGAGCGGCCGCTTTGGGCTGGATGCCCTCGGACTCGAGGGCCTGCCGGGGAGGGGCGGTATTGTTCGGACTGGCTATTCTGAGCGGGACGCTGATCCGGCCGGCCTGGTTCTGGAATACCCGCAAAGCCCGCCGGGGTCGAGAGCTCCTGGGGGACGGCCGGTACGCGTTTCTCCTGATCGCGTTGGGGCTCGTGGTGGTGTACCTGGGGCTGCTCAGCGATGCTTTCGAAGGATGTTCGGTCCGATGACCGAGAGCCAGAGCGTCCCGCGGCAGGAGGGGGCCGGGGTGGCGGTGCGGGCCGCCGCCACAGTCGCTGACCTGGTGCTCCTTTTCCTCGTTTTTGCCGTGTTTGACGCTTTCTGGGGAACCGACGAGCCGGGACTCGCCGTCCGGGGTGCTCCCGCGGTATATCTGTTCCTTGTCGTCTTCCTCTATTACGTGCTCTTCGAGGCCTTCGCGCAGGGGACGCCGGGGAAAATGATCTCCGGGCTCCGGATCGTACGGGCGGACGGTAGCGGGCGGATCGGCATGCCCGAGGCGATCCTGCGCACGGTACTCCGGATCGTGGACGCCTTTCCTTATCTGGTACCATACCTGGTCGCCGCGCTCGTTGTAGGGCCGCTCAAGCGGAACCAGCGCGTCGGCGACCTGGTCGCCAAAACCCTCGTTGTCCGCAAGTGATGCAGTGATTCATGACCGTGGGTGACCTCAAGGAGAAACTACATGGGTGCACGAGATTGGTACTGGCCGGGTCACTCCGCTCTTCCCATCGTGTTGCTGGCGCTCAGCGCCTGCACCACACCAGATAAGGTCGCGCTCGAGGAGTATGCCCCCAAGTCGCCCGATGCCGACATCGAGGCCGTGAGCCTCAGCGCCAGCGACGACGACGCATTCGATCCCTCTCGGGTGGGCACCGAGTTCCCCGACACCACGGAACAGGTCGCCGTCTGGTACAAGTGGAAGGATGCCGATTCGGGTAAGAAGGTCGGGATCCGCTGGTCCAAGGACGGCCAGGTAGTCCTGGAGCAGGGTGACACATTGGCGAAGATTTCCGGAGCCTCGGCATACGTGCTGAAGATGGCGGCCGGCTCCAAGCTACCCATCGGCAACTATCAGGTGGAGCTACTTGAGGACGGGGTCGCGGTCACCAAGATTCCCTTCAAGGTGGGAACTGGTGCCGGGGATGGCTCGGAATCGGAAATGGGCGCTGCAGCAGAAGAAGGGGACGCGGCCGCCCCGGTGGCGACGGCCGAGGCCGAATCCGAGGCGACGCCTGCGGAACCGCCAGCGTCGGAGGAGCCTGCGGCACAGGAGCCAGGCGCAGCGGAGCCGCCGGCGGAGGCCGCAGCGGTCGAGCCGCAGACGGCCAGTGCCCAGGTTGGAAGGCCAGCCGGCGTGCTCGCCTCCCATGAAACCAAGTGGCCTGGTGTGGTGGTCGAGCTGACGGAGTTGGTCCGAAAGGGCAACACGCTGTACGCCAAGTTGCGCTTCACCAACAAGGGGACCAAGGAAATCCGGCCGGATTTTTATTACCGTGACACGTATGTGCTAGATGAGAACAATAAGAAGTACGAAGTGCTAAAAGACAACAAGGATGCCTATCTCGGCTCGGTGGCGAGCGGCTACACCTACTGGTGGGGGGAAAACATCGATCCCGGCGCAAGCCGCATGGTGTGGATGCGCTTCGCGCCACCGCCTGCCGGGGTGAAGGTGGTGACAGTCCAAGTTGGCACTATGGACCCGTTCGAGGACGTACCGGTGCAGGACTAGACCGACATCAATCGACCGCGGCGGGGTAATCGTAGGCGTAAGAGGGCTCCCCCAGACGTGCGAGAACCCCGTCCGGATCGTTGAGAACCGCTCCCAGCACCCGCCCGCCGGCCGATACCACGCGCTGTCGGGCAAGCTCGGCCGCCCCCCGATCCGTTTGCCCCGCCCGCACAACCATGACCA
>CAZASU010000022.1:0-1426 GCA_964487785.1 uncultured Gemmatimonadaceae bacterium
AAGCCGACCGGTGCGCGAGGAGCCCCGAACAGGGTGTAGAGCGAGTCGGCGTAGGTACTCGCCATGAGGTTCCGGGCCGTGGCCCAGAGCGCGGTGGTGTCGGCCGAGCTTACCAGCGGACGGTCCACTGCCCACTCGGTGGGAGCCAGGCTGTCGAGCCACAGCGGATGAGCGGCAACCTCGAGCAGGTGGCCTGGCAGGTCGGTCTCGAACACGCCGGCATCCACCCGGAAGACGTACACCGGGCGGCTGTTGGCCTCATCGACGTACGCCAGGGAGACGGTGGTTGCCCGCCTGCGCCGCCCGGCAGGTCCGCGCAGCGGCCCGACCAGGGGAAACCGCGCGGTGGACCCGTCGGCCGACCGGAAGACCAGTCCGCTATCGGTGACGGTGAAGCGACCCTTGACCGGCGGAAGACCACGGGGCGAGAGGTAGCCGTGAACCACGGCACCCCGAGCAAGAGTCCGCCCCACCCTGGAGGCTCGCTCCACCATTCGCACCCGCAGCGTGTCGCGCGAGCGCGCCTCTGCGGCTGGAGCGTAGCCTGCTGCCCGGAAACCGGCAGGAGCCGAGGCCCCGGCGATGGCCGCTACGGTCGCCACCAGCAACAGGCGACCCACGAAAGGAGTCCGCCGGCTCAACGCCGCGCGAAGCTCCCCGGATCGGACGGCGTCACTTCGACATGCCCTACCGGATGGCCCCAGGTGGTCTCGACCAGAATTCCGGTGAGCGCCACAATGAGGAGCACCATTGCAACGAGGATGGCCATCGCTGCCCGCCCGAAAGCGGGCGACTGGCTCGAGCTGGCCGAGCTGGCAGGTACGGCGCTGGACTGGGCAGACACGGTCATCGGTTTCCGCGGGACTGGAGTTTGAGTTGGACTAGCTGGGAATACGAAGCCGCTTGCCGGCCTTGAGCGTGTACTCGACCGGAATTGCATTGGCCCGGCGCAGCGCCCGCAGGCTGATCCGATAGCGCCGGGCAATGCCGATCAACGTTTCGCCGGAGCGCACCCGATGGGTTGCAAGCCGGGAGTGTCCGCCGCGCGCAGCCTTGCCGGTCGCCCGGATGGCCAGCGCCGACGGAATGGCGACGGCGGGGATAACCAGCCGAGAGCCGGCTTTCAGCCCGGTTGCTTTGACTTTCGGGTTGGCCGCCTGGATCTCGCTCGTGGGGAGGTGATAACGAGCCGCGATGCGGGTCAGCTTCTCTCCCCGGCGAACCACGTGGGTGAGAAACTGCACCCGGGCCTTCGGAGGCAACGCGGCATAGCGGGAGGCCACCTGTTCGCCGGAGCCGGCGGGAAGGCGGATGACCGACTCCGAGCGCGGCGGCGTGGCCAGCCGGAGGTACTGCGGATTCAGCTCCCGGATCTCGGCCACGCTGACTTCCGCCAGCCGGGCGATGACGTCGAGCCCGGTGGTGC
>CAZASU010000022.1:1526-11904 GCA_964487785.1 uncultured Gemmatimonadaceae bacterium
GCCTCTGCAGCCAAGTCGGGCGCTGCGTCCCACTGGAGCTTGCCCAGGCTGCGCGAAACCTTGCCGGCGCCCGCGTTGTATGCTGCCGCGGCGAGGTAGAGCGAGCCGAAACGGTCGCGGAGGTGACGCAGGTGCCGAGCGGCCGCATCGGTGGCCTTCACCGGATCCCGCCGCTCGTCTACCCAGGTGTCGATCCGCAGTCCGTATCCCTTTCCCGTCCCTCTCATGAACTGCCACATGCCGACGGCATGCGCCCGGCTGACCGCATCATTGGAGTAGCCACTCTCGATCAGCGCCAGGTAACCCAGATCGCCGGGCAGTCCCTCCTGCTCGAAGCGGCTGCGGATCATTCCCTCATACCGCGCGCCACGAGTCAGGAAGACCTTCATTCCGGCCCTTGAGGCGCCCTGGAAGTAGTTCAGGTAGTACTGCACCCGCGGGTGCGAGGCGAAGGTCCGGACGTCTATGTCCCAGTTGATCTCATCGGCGCTGAACTCCGGCACCAGTCTCGAATCCGGCTCCGCATCGGACAGGTCATTGAGCGCCGCATCGGCGGCCGCATCATGGCCGGTCGATAGACCCTCGACGGTCATGAGGAGCGGATCTGGAATGGGGGAGGCTGCGGTGAAGATCGGGGCTGGCAGAATTGATGGCGCGCACCCGGCGAGGGCCAGGAGATTGGTCCAGAGAATAAGGCGACGCATGCCTGCCAGGGATTGAGTGCGGAAACGAAAATGATGAGCGATTAGGATCTCGTTTGCACAAAACGGGCCGCCTGGCTCAAAACGCGGTGGTGCTTGGGAAACAAGCACTTACACTGCCAAGGCTCGCCGCGGGGGGCGCTCGGGCTCCGGCAAAAAACATTTCGCCTCGGCAGAACGCAGCGTTAGTGGTCCGTGCCCGCCGCCGTTACTTTCCGCGGCGAATGAGCCAGCCTACCCGCCACGACCCCTACGCCGCGCTCCGCATCCCCAATTTCCGCTGGTTCGTCGCCAGTCTGATGGCGATGACGGTGGCGACCCAGATCCAGGCCGTGGTCGTGGCCTGGCAGATTTACGAGCTCACCCACGATCCGCTCTCGCTCGGGCTCATCGGTCTGGCGGAGGCAGTGCCGTTCATCGGCGTCGCGCTGTTCGCGGGACATGTTGCCGACCGGGTGAATCGCCTCCGGGTCTCTCTCGTGGCATTGGCCGGTGATTCTGGGAGCGCTCTCTCTGGATCTGTTTTCGGTGCTCTTCGGTGGGGCGGTGGCTTTGCTGCCGGACTTCGCCGCGGAGATTCTGCACGTGGGCCCCGAGGGGCTCGGCGTGCTGCGGCGGCCCCGGCAGTGGGAGCGGTGCTGATGTCGCTGGTTCTGGCGCACCTTCCTCCGCTCCGGCGGGCAGGACAGGCGCTGCTCATCAGTGTCGCGGTCTTCGGCCTCAGCATCATCGGCTTCGGCCTGTCCCGTGACTTCCTGCTCTCGATTGCGCTGCTCGCGGTCAGCGGGATGTCGGACACGGTGAGCGTGGTGATCCGGTCTACGCTCCTGCAGGTGCTGACGCCCGACCACCTGTTGGGCCGGGTGTCGTCGGTCAACGCGATCTTCATTGGTAGCTCGAACGAGATCGGGGCCTTCGAATCCGGGGCCGCGGCCCGCCCGATAGGCACGGTGCCGTCGGTGGTGCTCGGTGGGCTGACCACCCTCGTGGTCGTGGCGGTGACGGCAGTGAAGGTGCCACAGCTGCGGTGGCTGAAGGAGATTCGGTAAGAGGCTCTGGGCTATGGGCTATGGGCTGTGGGCCTCAGACGGGGCTTCTTCAGAGCACGATTCAAGCCGGCAAGCATGCCTTGAACTCGGAGAACCTGAGCTGACAGGCTCTCGAATGGTGATGCAGACAAGAAACCGACATCGTGCGAGAGAAGGAGATGGTACTCCAGCTCTGTGGCCGAGCCCAAGCTAATCCGCACAAAGCGGCTGAACTCCGCATCACCTCGGCGGCCGCACCCCTCTGCGATGTTTGCGGGGATGGAAGCGGCAGAGCGGCGCAGCTGGGCTGTCAGCCCGTAGGCTTCGGTCTTCGGAAAGTTCGCTGTTTCACGGTATACCTCGCACGCGACTTTGTGCGCGACCTGCCAAACCTCTAACTTCCTGAGGTCACCCACGGATAGTCTCTCCTGACTCTGGATCAGGAGAGTCCTGGTTCGAGCCCAGGAGGGGCAACTGAAAGCGCCGCATCGGATTTCCCGGTGGCGGCGCTTTCCCTATTTTGCGGCCCTGTGTGTGTTCCTGTGTGAGTTCCTTCAAGCTCGCAGCTCCACTGAAACTCATACTGGCAGCAGTTTCTGGTATTCGACAACCGATCGTAGTGTCTCCTCCTCGGGCTGCTGGTAACACTCCATGAGGGTCATTATGTCTTTATGTCTTCCACCCTCATGCCGCTGCCACATCCTTGACGGGCAAGTTTTTCCGCACCGTCGCCCCGTCCGTGCGGATGACAGCCGACGCTACCCGGCCCTCGAGGAGGAGCTGGCCGCCTGGAATTTGCCTTGCCCCGCGCTCCATCAGCATCGGCCCCACGATGCCTACAACGCCGGCCAATACGAAAAGCAGGCTCGTTGAAGTCGCGACCTGTGCACCTGCGGCGAAGAGCGCCGCGGCAACGAAGAGGGGATGGTAAAGATAGATCGCGTAGGCGGACCCTCCGATCTTTTCCATGAGGCGCACACGGGGCAGCAGCTGCAGTGCGCATAGACTCGCCGACAGGCCGATCAGAAGATGCATTCCAGACCGATTCTCAGTGGGAACGATCGGCGCGAGAGCCCGCGTAAGTACGATGTACGTATGGAAACCCTGGGTCACGACGAAACAGAGAACCGTCGCGATCAGAACTCGCCTCAGGTGCAAGAGATCGCGATAGCGGTGTGCTCCGAGCCCCCCAAGAAAGAACGGCAGCAGGTAGGTGGCGTTATGGAGGCCAATGATATTCTGCCTCTCGAACGGTCCGTAGAAGTAGAGCCCCAGAGAAAGAGCGAACACCAGCATGAATCGTGTGAACGTCGACAAGGCGCCGAGCGACTCCAGCACGACAAGCGCCGCGAACACGAGCAGCAGGGCCTGCACGAACCACAGATGCTTGAACGGGAATACGTAAATGGTCCACATTTGCAGCAGCGGTGGCACCTCGTGGTGCATCGCGAAGTTTAGGCAATACAGCAGCGTCGATGCGACGATGAAGGGCAGGCCGAGGCGGCGAAGCTTCTTTCCTGAAAATTGCAGCGCGTGTCCCGCACGCAGAGGTCGATATGCGTACACCAAGCCGGAAAGAAAGGTGAAGAGCGGCATCCGTACATGCACAAATAGATTGGTAAACTCGCGATACGGCGAGTCGTCAGGCACGTGCAGCCCTGAAGCAGCCGTTGAACCGACTGTGTGGAACGCCACCAGTAACAGGCAAGCAATGCCGCGCAACGTTTGCACCCTGGCAGACTCGAGCGAATCAGGGCGGACATCGAGTAGAGGTTCGCGCGGCGAGCCTTGCGAAATGCTGAGGCGCTCGATTCGAATATTTCGCCAGGCTATGGAATTCGACATTGATGCGGGCCCCAGCCCTTCAAGGGAAATCGAACAACAGTCATTCCAGGACGTTCCGGAACTTCTAGGGTACCTGCTTGCAGCAACTCGCCCGCAGCGGGCAAGGGCGCATCTGATTCTGTTCTGTGCAGACCAGCGGAGACGTTTACGCGAAAGTGAAGCGGTTCCTCGTTGCAAGAGCCAGGCCCGGGAGGCGGGAGCAGGCTCGAGCTTGAAGTAACGAGCTATCGTAATACACTGTGAGAACTTACGGCGGGTCTGGGATCGGGGAATTCGGTGGAAGCGCTCTACGCATGTCGCAACGAGACTGCATCACCCTCGCCCGCAGGAGATGAACCTTGACCGCTGACAGTCGGGTTGACTTCGACGCTGCGGAGGCTGGCTACCGAGTCGGCTACGATGGCCCGCGAGGTGTGATCTCCCACCCGTGCGGCCGGCTTGCCGTTGATCGTGACACCAGGTGTCCCAGCCAATTTTCGCGCGCCGGCCATGACAAAGCCAGACCTGAACGACCACTAGTAACGGCGCCCTCGCGCACGGCGATGCTGGCGTGCCCCCCTCGCTAGTCTCGATTAAGCCCGGCGAGTACCCCGGAGGCATAGCCGGGAACTCTGACATTTGAGTGAGTAAAGTACGGCAAAGTCCGGCATGAAAGCCAGCAAACTCCAGCATCGGGTGACACGAACTCGCGTGAAGGGTAGCAAGTTGCTGGAATTCGGGGTGTTCCAGCACCCCCTCTGGATCAGGAGAGTCCTGGTTCGAGCCCAGGAGGGGCAACTCGGAGGTCCGAGACCACTTTATGGGTGTCGGGCCTTTTCGTTTCTGCGCGCTGCAAGCGCTTCCGCTGCATTTTCTTCCGCCCGGCGGCTCTCGGCCATGTCCGCGACTTCATCACTTCCGATTTCCTTCAGCTCGGTTAACCACTACGAACCTACTCCAGCCAGTCCGCGATGAAGATGTTGGTCTCGCCCCGCTCGCGCCCGTGCCGGTTGGAGGCAAAGGCCAACCGGTGCCCGTCGGGGCTGAACATTGGGAAGCCGTCGAACTCCGGGGTCGTGGTCACGCGCTCGAGCCCGCTGCCGTCCACTCCCACCAAGAACAGGTCGAAATTGCGACTCCGGGCGTCGGGGTAGTTGGAGGCGAAGATGATCCGCCGCCCATCGGGGTGGAAGAACGGCGCGAAGCTCGCCGCGCCCAGATGGGTGACCTGCCGCGCGTCGCTCCCGTCCGCGTTGGCCACCCAAAGCTCGAGACGGGTGGGCCGCACCAGCCGCTGTGCCAGCAGCCGCCGGTAGGCGGCGGAGTCGGCGGCGGTTTCGGGATACATGGCCCGCCAGACGAGCCGCTTGCTGTCGGGCGAGAAGAAGGCGCCGCCGTCATAGCCTACGCGGTGCGTCACCCGGCGCACGTCGCTTCCGTCCACGTTCATCGTGTACAGCTCGATGTCGCCGTCGCGCGTGCTGGTGAAGACGATCCGGCGACCGTCGGGTGAGACGGTCGCCTCCGCGTCGTAGGCGTCGTTCCGGGTGAGGCGGCGGAGGTCGCTCCCGTCCGGATGCGCGGTGTAGATCTCCAGGTTGTTGAGCGGCCAGACATAGCCCTCCGAGTAGTCGGGCCGGGGCGGGCATGCGGGCGAGTCCGCGAAGGTGGAGCTGTAGAGGATGCGCCGCCCGCCGTCGTAAAAATAGCCGCAGGTAGTGCGGCCGAGTCCGTTCGAAACTCGCCGGAGTCCGCTCCCGTCGGCGTTCATGACGTACTGCTGGTCGCATCCGGTGCTCACGCTGTCCTGCCGCTGGAAGATCAGGCGCCGCCCGTCGGGCGAGAAGTACGCTTCGGCGTTGTTGCCGCCGAAGGTAAGCTGTCGGATATGCCGCAGGTGGCGCTCGCCCGAGTCGGGCTCGACGTAGACGTCGGATGCGCCCGCGGCCGGCGGCGTGCCGAGGGAGGCGGCTGCGTGAGAGCAGGCGGCGAAGGCAGCGACGAGGCCGGGCAGGGCAGCGCGACAGAGACGAGGAAGAAGGAGCATCGGCACGATCGTAGCGGAGGAGAACTCCGGATAGTAGGCGGACGGCCGCGACATGTCACGCGAACGGCTCACGGACTACGGCCCGGTGCGCGAGGCGCTCGGTGCTTCCGTCCGGTCAGTTCAGCCGAATCATAGCGGCCCTCTGCTCGATGTCCGCGTCGGCCCTAAGCGGAGGACAATGAAGCCCGGCAACAATCTAGCCGTTGCCGAGCTTCTGCCTTCGTGCCGTCGAGCAGCCGGGCCAGTCGATCACTGCGGCGCGGGAGCTCCGAGTGGGCGCCGCGGACCTCATGGCCCCGGCTGCTGCGCTCCGGCTCCGGGCGTCGCCCCCGCCCGTTGGGACTCGCCGTCCAGGAGATAGTCGAGCACCTCGGCCGCCGTGTACCGCGTCCTCCCGCGGAGGAACCCGTCGATCGACACCAGATCGTCGCCGCTCGTCAGCAGGGGTGGTTCCACCCGTCCTTCCGCTCGCACCTGCGCGTGGTCGATGTTTGCCATGAGCGCGTTGCACAGACAGCGGCGACCCACGGTCTCCTCCAGCCGGCCGCCCTTGTCGACATACGCCTGCACCGGCTCGCCCGAGCAGCGATAACCCAACCGCCCGTCCGGCCGCTGATACGGAGTGCGCAGGTACCCGAGGTCGCAGACCCGCTCGCGCGGCGGGGACGCGTGCAGCGGGTCGCCCGGCCAGTGCACCACCTTGAAGGGATAGCCCGTGGGTGACGCCTGGGGATCGGTAAAAACCTCTACCGCACCCTGCGCAGCATGCAGCAGCACGGACCGCTTGTACTCAGCCGCGAGGCCGGACTCCTCGGCGAAGGCGAAGAGGGTGCCCACCTGGATGCCCGCGGCCCCGGCGTCGAGCGCCGCACGGAGGGCCGCCGGGGAGCCGGTGCCGCCGGCCACCCAGAATGGCAGCCCGAGCTCGCGGACCGCCGCGAGGTCCACCACGTCACGTTCCCCATAGATCGGCTCACCGCGTCCATTGAGCCGCAACGCCCCACGCGGCGGCGCGTTGTGGCCGCCCGCTGTGGGCCCCTCGATCACGAAGCCGTCGACCCGGCCGCTTGCCTTGCGCACGAGCATGGTGGCGAGCGAGTTGCTCGCGATGATCGGAAGGAAGCGCGGGCGGGTCAGGAGCGCCGGCGGGGCGCCCGCCCAGTGGTCGCGTGGGTCGAGCCGGACGGTCGCGTCGAGCTCGGGCGACCCGCCATCGACCTCGAGCCGTATACTCGCCGGTTGGTGGGCAGCGAGCGCATCGAGCACGCCCGGGATCTCGCGCGGTATCCCGGCGCCCATGAGCACGTAATCCGCTCCGGCGAGCATCGCGCCGTACAGGGTGGCGAGATTGGGAAGCTGTAGCTTGGTGAGCAGGTTCACGCCCACCGGCCCGTCGTGGCCCTCCTTTGCCAGCCAGACCTCCACGAAGCTGGCCAGCATGGTCAGCTGCTCGCGAGCCCGACCGACGCCCTTGTGATACATGCCGAGCATGCGATAGGGCACGCCGGTGGGGCGTCCGCCCTCGCGGAAGTAGCGCCGGAGAGCGGCGGCCGCGATCCCAGGCAGGGGAAAGCGGGCCATCGCCCGCCGGAGGTCACCCCCCGGATCGCCGTCCTGCAGGCGTCGGGCGAACACCGAGTCGATCGCCGTTGCCGAGACGACGCCGAGCTGTCCGCGAGAGGAGACGGCACGGGCGAGTCGCCAGCCCGAAACGCCGATGCCCATGCCGCCCTGGATGATCATCGGGAGCGGGGAGCCAGTGGCCGATTGCGACACCTACGCCTCCGCCGGGGCGGCAAACAAAGGGGAGTTCGCGAGAGGACTACGTTAGTTTAGGGGCCGGTTCCGCAAGAACCGTCAAAGTTTTGATGAAATCTCCTTTACGATCTCGGCGGGGGCGACCTCGGACTCTATGCCTCCGGCATGATGTATCCCTCCGGAGCAGGGGTCCGTCCAACCCGATCCGAGCTCGCGCTCGAAGCGGTAACGATCGGCGAGGGCGTCCCGAAGTTGGTTAGACGGGTCGGCACCTAGGCCGCCCAAGGGAGGATGCTCTAACCTGGGCCGATGTGGAGCGACTGGCTAGTCAGGCTACTGCAGAAGGAAGGCGCTAATCGACTTCGGCAAACTCCGACATTTGAGTGAGTAAAGTACGGCAAAGTCCGGCATGAAACCCCTCAAATTCCAGCATCGGGTGACACGAACTCGCGTAAATGGCTGCAAGTTGCTGGAATTGGGGTGGTTATGCTGCCCCCTCTGGATCAGGAGAGTCCTGGTTCACCTCCGGTGGCCTGCGGCTGGCCCCAACAGGCCGCCTGCGGCTGCGCGCCCAGGAGGGCAACTTGAAGCGCCACCTCAGGTAATCTGAGGTGGCGCTTTCCCTATTGGGCACTGTCTGAGTTTCTGAGAACCCGTTTAGGGGAATCGGGGAAGGCTGTCGCGTCTCGGCTGGCGCCATCCCCACGCAGCACTCCACCTGGTATGGTCCGACGGCCACCTGGTAGGACACCGCCATTCCATGCCACAGGTCCTAGTTGTCAGCGCACGTCCCCGCCCCTCCCATCACCCCCTGGCAACCCCCTCCTCCACCCCCACCACGGTGGCGCATCCTCAGCTGAGCCTGGCACGACGGTACCCCGTAGCGAAGCTTCAAAGAGCGCTTCATTCGCTCTGCCAAGGCTCCGAGGTCAGCCCGGTCAGGTGGCACACCTTCGTGCCCGCGTCCACCTGGCTCGATCGTCGCCGTGCCAGTCTTCGAGATTCCCGGGAACACCTTCACCTGTCCCCGCATCACCTGCCATTGGTCGGCGGAGACCCCGATCCGCGTCTGTTTCAGATCCGGTTTCCCGAGCACCGCGAATAATGCCGAGAGGAAGCCGACCGGGCGCACCGAGATGCCCGTGACCTGATCGAATACGAGCATGCCGTCGTACTCCAGCAACTTGAACCGGATGACACGATTGTCGTATACATCCACCCGGGGAACGGAAAGGGTGTCCTTGTAGCTGAACTGGGAAGGAGCACCATCCGAGTCGGGCCAGAAGATCGTCACGTCCAGGGCCATGATAGGCACGGGGCCTTCCAGGACTTGCTCCACCACCTGCGGCCCATACTCGACTAGGGCATCCTGATGATGCTTGAAGCCGGCTCGTGCCGCCTCTGACATCTCCGCATACGTCACGCCGGCGGTCTCGAGGTGAGCAGCAAACCAATCGGACTGTCTGACGAGGAACTGGGTGCTCCCGGGGGACTCCCGCTGCCTCCGCCGGACGATCGCGAGGAGCGCCTCGGCCCCGAACCGCATCGAGGTGGTGGTGCTAGTGAGACTGTAGGCGCCGTGGGCGCTCATCGCCTGCAGGACGTCTTCCCGGGACACCCGGTACGGCTCCGCGCAGATCCCCGTCGCTCTGGGAACGTTCATGCTGAGGGCCTGCGCCATCAGCGTCGGTGCGATCATGGCTGCGTACGAGAGGATGGTGCGGCGGGGGGCCTGTAGCGTTGCCATAATCCGGTCAAGAGGAGTGCCGGGCGGGGATCTATGTAGGTTACAGCAAGGGCGGCAGCCAGAACAGGGCCAGTCGGTGACTGCTACCGTTTGTCTGGGCAGAAGCGGCATTTGGGGGCAGGGAAGCCGACTCCCAGCGCCGGAGGTCTCTCGGAATGCATACGGCAAACTCCAGCATGTGAGCGAGTGAGGTACGGCAGAGTCCGGCACGAAAGCCATCGAACCCCAGCATCGGTGACACGAACTCGCGTAAGTGGTTGCAAGTTGCTGGAATTCGGGTGCTTATGGGGGATTGAAAGTGCGCTGCGGGTGACGCGACCGGCTGTTTCGACCGGTCTCGAGAGGCCGGCCCCCGACTGCTGGGCCGGTCCCGGCGGCACCGACCGTTGCCTGTGCGGCACGGTACTAACCGCCGACCTCATGGCGCCAGCCGCAGCGCACCAATGAATATACATCGCCGCCATGAGGCGGTCGTGAAGACGGGGTGAAGGTTCGCCGACCTTACCTCCGGGTTCACGGTTTCCTCATGCCCACCGCCTTAGACTTCGGGTGTCCTCAGCCGGCAACGCTTCATCGTGTGGTTGACGCTTCCCAGGTACGCCGCGTGGATCGCGGCGACGCTCTCCGTGGTGCAGAGCGGCTGCGTTCAAGGTCGAGCAGTTGAGGGAGGGGAGCTGGTGCAACTCACTGCGGAATCCACCATCGCGCTCCCACGGCCCGTGGATCGTGGCGTGACGCTGGCCCACGCGCTCGAGGCGCGTCGATCCGTACGCGACTTTTCTCCACGGCCGCTCTCCACGATCGAGATGTCGCAGCTTCTCTGGGCGGCGCAGGGGATCACGCATGGCGACGGCTACCGCACGGCCCCGTCGGCCGGGGCGCTGTATCCGCTCGAGACCTACGTGGCCACCTCGGCTGGCTTCTTCCACTATGTCCCTCAGGGTCATCGGCTGGCCCGGCTCGGGGACAGGGACCTCCGCGCCGCGATGCAGCGGGCCGCCCTCGGTCAGCCAGTGATCGGTAGTGCCCCTGCTGTCTTCGTCATGGCGGCGATCTATCGGAGAACTACGGCCAAGTACGGCCCGGAGCGCGGCGTGCGTTACGCCCACATCGAGGCCGGTCATGCCGCGCAGAATCTTCTGCTCGAAGCTGCGGCACTGGGCCTGGGCGCGGCTCCTGTCGGCGCCTTCGACGATGCCGCGCTCGCACGCGCGCTCGGCTTGCCTGCCGAGCAGGCACCGCTCTATCTCCTCCCCGTCGGGGAGCCGCTCCG
>CAZASU010000022.1:12004-28831 GCA_964487785.1 uncultured Gemmatimonadaceae bacterium
GCTTGCCTGCCGAGCAGGCACCGCTCTATCTCCTCCCCGTCGGGGAGCCGCTCCGATAGCGGACCGTCCAGCCAGTTCCTGCCTTCGACTAGATCGCGTGCATGCAGGCAGGCTTTCCGACCGGAGCTCTGCTCGTGAGCGTCTTCAAGAACCCGCTGCGGCTCGTGACCCTTGGCGTCGGTGCGCTGGCCTCGCCCCGCTATGCGCCGGCGGGATTGCTCCTCGCCCGGGCGGGCATCCGGGTGATGATCGATGGCGGCCCCGGAGCAGCCCCCCGCGGGAAGCTCGCTGCCTGGCTCGTGACGGACGAGAAGAGCGAGCTCATGCCCCGAATCAGGGAACTTGCAGGAGCTAAGGGTCTCATCCCGTACGCGGGCCCCTTCAAAGCGAGGGGGCTGATCATTGAGTGCCGGGCTGTGGCGCATACGAGCCACCCGACGTTCGGCTACCTGATCCGGGCCGGCGGCGCGCGAGTGGTCTGGGCGCCCGAGTTCCTCGAGTTCCCGACGTGGGCCGCCGGCAGCACTCTCATGTTCGCCGAGGCGGCGGGCTGGAACCGGCCGATTCGATTCCGGGGTGGCGTGGGCGGTCACCTGGAGGCGCTCGCGGTCGCCGAGGCCGCCCGGCGTCACCGCGTGCGGCGGCTCGTCTTTGCGCATATCGGCCGGCCCACGTTGCGCGCGATCGACCGCGGCCAGACGGCGGGGTTTGGCGAGTTCGGAGCCGATGGCCGGCGTTACATCGTGCGCGGCAGCCAGAGCCAGCACCCGGCCGGCTAATACATCCCGGGACTACGACTTCACCGACTGGGAGACGGTGGATCGATTCGCCCGGGAGCTGATGGACATGGACGCGAAGCGGTGCTTAGGGCTCGCCGGACCCATACCGCAGCGCCCAGGCTGCCTGCGTCGCTGCCAAGCGCTGCTCGCTCGATCCGCATCGGCGCGGCCGCGGCCCGGAGTGCGCGAGTGCGCACTCCCGCCTCCGCAGCCTGGATCAGCTGGGGCACCGCCTCCACCACGCCGCCGCCCAGCACCAGAAGGCAGGGGTTGAATGCGTTAACGATCGAGGCGGCTCCCACTCCGAGGGCCCGCTCGGCGGCGAGCAGGATCTCGCGCGCCCCCGGGTTCCCCCTGCGCGCCGCGGCGGCTACGACGCCCGCTGTAACGGCACCGGCATCGCCGCCAGCCAGGTCCAGCAGGGCCGCTCCCCCCGACGGGTCGGCGGCGATCAACTTCCGGGCGCGCTCGATGATCGCCCACCCGCCGACGTACGCCTCGAGGCACCCACGACTCCCGCAGTGGCAGGGCTCGCCCTCCAGCTCCACGGCGACGTGGCCGAGCTCAGCGGCACTGCCGCCGCAGCCCTGGAGCAGCCGATCGCCCGCGATCACACCCCCGCCAACGCCGGTGCCGATGAAGAGGCAGACCAGCTCGGCGACCCCGCGGCCGGCACCGAACTCATGCTCGCCGAGGGTCGCCGCCTGCACGTCATTGAGCACCGCTACGGGGAGGCCAAGGGCATCTCGGAGCCGGTCGCCGAGGGGAAACCCCTCCCAACGGAGGTTCGGTGCGAAGTCTACTCGGCCCGAGCCCAGCGCCACCTGCCCCGCGACCCCGACGCCCACGCCGAGCACGGCTTGATCCGACCACGCTGCGCACAACTCCCGCACGGACGCGACGAGATCCGCGACGACCGCCTCGGGGCCGCGCCCGGCTCCCGTGGGGAGGATCTTCCGGGCGAGAATGCGTCCTTGGCTGTTCACGATGGCAGCCACCATCTTGGTGCCGCCCAGATCGACCCCGACCGCGAGTGTCCGATCGGGCACCGGCTGGGCTTCGCTCGAGCGGACGGCACTCTCCACGAGTTGCCTCATCGCACCTCCTCCCGGAACACTGGCCCCGTCCCGTTTCTTCCCTACCCTGGGACCAGTCGCGCGCCTCACCCACGCCGCAGTGGGGCGGCGGTGTGCAGTGCAACAGGGGTCCGCCCGCGGTTTCGCGGAGGTGGCGAAGGGACGGCGAGGTGGCGTTCAGCCTTGCACCACCGCCTCCCGGGCTCTCACCTCCGCCTCGAGCTCGGTCTGGCGAGCGCGCAAGCGGTCGCTGTAGCGAACCGGATATCGGGCGGCGCCGCGCAGCCGGCGCACCTGGTCGGGGAGCGCCGCCACTTCCGCAGCGCAACGCGCCCGCACCTCGGCGAGGGTCGGTACTGGAGCGAGCAGTCGCCCGCCACACATGATCTCCACCAGCAACGGCTCACCGTTCGGGGGTGGCGGCTCTTCACGCAGCGCAATCAGGTCGCCCGCCGCGGCGGCGCCCAGACTTGGGAACCGCCAGACCTGCTTCTCCCCCGTCCAGGTCTCCTTGCCCGCGCTGAGCTTCAACACGTCCCGGCCGTCATAGCGGACCAGCTTGTACGCCATGTCGAGATAGGGCGCGTCGGCCGAGACATCCATCCTGGTGCCGATGCCGAAGGCGTCGATGGGCGCTCCAGTGGTGACCAGGTGGTCCACGACGTCCTCGTCCAGGTTCCCGCTGGCGATGATCCGCACATAGGACAGTCCCGCCTGGTCCAAGATCCGCCGCACCTCCACGCTGAGCTCGACGAGATCTCCGCTGTCGAGGCGCACGCCGGCGAGGCGATGCCCTCGCGCGGCAAGCGCCCGCCCGACCTCGACGGCCTTGCGGGCAGCGCCGAGCGTGTCGTACGTGTCGAGCAGGAGTACGGCACCATCGGGAAATGCTTCGCTGAAGGCGCGGAACGCAGCCTGCTCGGATGGGAACGCGCTGACATAGGAGTGCGCCATCGTGCCGGCCGGCGGGATGCCGTAGTGGAGAGCGGCGAGGACGTTGCTGGTCTGGACCGCACCGGTGATCCACGCCGCCCGGGCCGCCTTCATCCCCGCCTCGGGATTGGGTGTGCGTCGGAGACCGAACTCGATCACCGCTCGACCCCGGGCAGCGAGCACCGACCGGATCGCCTTGCTGGCGACCGTCGTCTGCCCATGGCAGAGATTGAGGACCGCTGTCTCCACCAACTGGGCCTCGATGATCGGGGCCGTCACCTCGAGCAGTGGCTCGTCGGGAAATACGACGGTGCCTTCCGGGACAGCGCGGACGCTGCCGGTGAAGCGGACCGTCGCCAGGAACTCCAGGAAGGCGTCGGGGAAAAGTCCGAGTGAGCGGAGATAGGCGAGAGCGGGCCGAGTGAAGTTGAAGCTGTGCAGATAGCCGACCACGTCCTCCAATCCTGCGGCCACGAGGAAACTGCGCCCTTCGGGAAGCCGGCGCACGAAGAGGCTGAAGCTGGCCGGTCCGTGCATCTGCTCGCGCCAGTAGGACGCCGCCATCGTCAGCTCGTAGAGATCCGTGAGCAGCGCGGCATTCTCGAGTGTAACGGGGCCCGAGCGAAATGCGCCCGCCTCGCTCCTGAGTCCTTCGCGGGTCAGGCTCACCCCCACTCGATCATGAAGGCGTCCTCAGGAAGCGTGACGTGGTTGCCGAACTGGCGATGCTCGCGTCTTCGATGGCGCCTGAGGCTGGGACCCTCGCGGCTTCAGCTTGGTGGGTGTGGGGCCGCGCGACCGCCGAATCAGCGTCGCCGCTGGGCGGACCAGCGGCCGAATCGGCTGGAGCTGACGGGCCGGCGAGCTCCGGGAGCGACCGGCCGGCCATCAGCGCCTCCAGCGCGGGCCGGTCCAGGGTCTCCCGGTCCAGCAGCGCTTGAGCCAGGGCGTGGAGCCGCTCGAGGTTCTCATGAATCAGGGCGCGGGCCCGTACCAGAGCTTCGGTGAGAGATCGGCGCACCTCCTCGTCGATGATCTCGGCCGTTCGTTCGGAGATCTCTCTGCGGCGGTGAATCTCCTGTCCCGGGTACACCAGGCCGTCGCCCTGGGGGACGCTCATCGGGCCAAGCACCTCGCTCATGCCGAACTCGGCGACCATGCGCCGCGCAAGCTCGGTAGCGTGGGCAAAGTCCTGCGCGGCGCCCGTCGTGACCTGGTCTGGGCCGAAAATCACTTCTTCCGCAGCTCTCCCCCCCTGGGCCACCGCCAGTCGCCCGAGCAGGTACGCCCTCGTATGGGTGTGCCTGTCCTCCTCGGGAAGCGCGAAGGTGACGCCGAGGGCGTGGCCCCGGGGCACAATCGTCACCTTTTGCACCAGATCGAGGCCGGGAATCAGCAGGTTCACCAGGGCGTGGCCAGCCTCATGGTATGCGGTGAGGCGACGCTCGGCTTCGGTCAGCACCAGGCTGCGACGCTCGATCCCCAGGGTCACCTTGTCCCTGGCGTCGTCAAAGTCACGTTGCTCGACGCGATCCTTCCCCTGCCGCGCCGCCAGCAGCGCAGCCTCGTTGACGATGTTGGCCAAGTCGGCCCCCGACATGCCCGGGGTACCTCGAGCGATCACGACCAAGTCGACGTCCCCGCTCAGCTGCACCTTGTGCGCGTGCATCCGCAGAATCATCTCTCGGCCTTTCACGTCCGGTAACTCGACCACGATGCGGCGATCGAACCGGCCTGGTCGGAGGAGCGCGGGATCCAGCACGTCGGGACGGTTGGTTGCGGCGAGCAGAATGACACCCTCGTTCGGCTCGAAGCCGTCCATCTCGACCAGGAGCTGATTCAGCGTCTGCTCTCGCTCTTCGTGGGCGCCGCCGGCCGCAATCCCTCGAACCCGGCCGACGGCATCGAGCTCGTCGATGAAGATGATGCATGGCGCGCTCGCTTTGCCTTGCTCGAAGAGGTCGCGAACCCGCGCCGCTCCTACGCCCACGAACAGCTCGACGAAGTCCGAGCCCGAGATCGAGAGAAAGGGGCACCCGGCTTCCCCGGCGGTCGCCCGGGCGAGCAGCGTCTTCCCCGTGCCCGGGGCACCCACGAGCAGAACGCCCTTGGGCAGGCGGCCGCCCAGGCGTTGAAAGCGCTCGGGAGCCTTGAGGAACGCGATGATCTCCTGGAGCTCCGCTTTCGCCTCCTCCACGTCAGCGACGTCGGCGAACGTCACCTTCGGCGTCTCCGGTGAGAGGGCCGTGGTCCTGGCGCGTCCGAAGGCAAATGCCTGGGCTCCGCTTCGCCGCACCTGGCGCAGGATGAGAAGCCAGAACGCGCCGATGATGAACCAAGGAAGGAGCGCGAAGAGTACGCCGCTCCAGGGCGACGAGCTCCGCTTCCCCTCGATTGAGATTCCTTTGCCCTCAAGACGGGCGACCAGGGGCGCGGGATCGGCAAGGGGGAGGATGGTATGGAAGCGGCTGACCGTGCGCCCGTCGATGGTGACTGGGTGGCGCAAGGAGCCCTCCAGTACATGCTCGTCGGGAGTGACTTCCACCGTTGCGATGTTGTCCTGATCAAGCTGAGCTTCGAGCTGCGAATAGGTGATGGTGCGCGCTTCGGTCCGCCGGAAGGAGCGTTGCAGCACGGCTGCCAGCGCGATAATAGGGAGCAACCAGATCAACTGCTTCCAGAACCAGGTCCCCGGCTTCAACGGCCGGGTGGGGAGAGACGCCTTCGGGCCCATCGGTTCCTCCGCATGAGGCCACGGGGTTGATTATTGCCGCGGCACCATGAAGCCTCCGTGAAGCCACCATGAGTCGGGCCGTATGCGATCCTTCAAGCCCCTCCTGAAGGGAAGCTCACGGGCATTTCATCGCCGTCTCAGGCCGGTTCGGTAGCGTGCTGCTGGTCACCAGAGGCCGATCCCGGACGCTGCCGACCGATGCTCATTATGCGGGTGCTGGCTGCACTCGCCGCCATGCTGATCCAACTCGCCATCGGTCGGCAGCGGGAATACGACGCCGGCAGCGCGCGGATCGGGGGGAGGGCTATGCCGCAGATCCTGGTGGCTTACTTCTCAATGGAGATCGGCCTGGATTCGGCCGTGCCTACCTACGCGGGCGGCCTCGGGGTCCAGGCTGGGGACATGCTGCGCGCCGCGGCTGACCTGGGTGTGCCGGTCGCGGGGGTCACCCTCCTCCACCGCCAAGGCTACTTCCGGCAGCGGCTGGACCCTGAGGGAAACCAGACGGAGCTCCCGGCCACCTGGCGCCCGGAGGATCGGCTCGAGCCTCTCGAGCCCCGCCCTGTGGTCATGATCGAGGGCCGCCCTGTGCTCATCCGCGCCTGGCGCCACGTCCTCCGGGGTGGCCCCGAAGCATATAAAGTGGAGCGACAGCAGCCGTCCCTCCGCACCCGCGGCGTTTGGTGCGGCCCGCAGGGGAGGACGGCGGGAGACGACGATGGCACGAGAAGCGCGACTCAAGAAGCGATATGCTGCGAAGTACCACTGTGTTCGGCCCGGCGTATGGCAGCCGGCCGCGGGAACGGCCGACCAGCTTCTAGCCTGCCTGCTGGAGCATCCAGGCCCTGCCCGACCGGTCCGGCCCGGTAGGCTCCTCCTGGATGAGCACTTCGAGTTTCGGGGTGACTCGCCGCGTAAGGAGCCTTGCTGCACGCGAACCGGAGAATGGTGAGCCGCGGACGACCGCAAATCATGGCGTACTCGGCGCCAGCCGTGCGCTCACCGGGTCGCCTTCCGCGGCGCCGAGCAGCCCGACGAGCCTCCCTGATGCCGATCTTGGCTTGCTACCTGAACTTCTTTTCACCTGTCCTTCACTCTCTCCTCAAGCCGCCTTGGCAATTATCGGGGTCGCGTGGGCAATGCCGTATAGCCCGCGACCGAGGAGGAGGCCGGGGGGGCTACAGTGGACCTCAGAGATGCGATATATGGCCGTCGAGCGGTACGGGCCTACACTATGGCGCGCGTGCCGGAGGACCTCATCAAGAGCCTCCTCGACGCCGCGGTCCAGGCGCCGAGCGCGATGAACCGGCAGCCATGGGCGTTCGCAGTGGTCCAGAATCCCTCGCTGCTCGACCACCTCGCTGCTCGCGCGAAATCCTACGTGCTCGATACGATGCCGGTGGAGGGCCCGCTGGGGAGCTTCCGGCCAACCCTCGCTGACCCGGCCTATCATCTCTTCCACCACGCGCCCACGCTGATCGTGGTCTGCGCGCGGTCCGACGCAGCGAACGTCGCCGAGGACTGCGCGCTTGCAGCCCAGAATCTCATGCTCGCTGCGCACGGGGTCGGACTGGGAACCTGCTGGATCGGTCTAGCGCGAGAATGGCTGGGACTGCCAGCCGTGAAGGCCGAGCTCGGCATCCCCCGGGACCACACACCGATCGCGCCGATCGTCGTTGGGGCGCCCAGTGCCCCGACGCCGGCCCACGGCCGGGAGCCACCTCACATCGTCGCTTGGAAGCAGTGACCGCCCGGCAATGTTCTCTGACCCTCATGCCATGTCGCCGATGACATACGTCCCAGTCGCAAGTGGATCGGTCGCTCCGCGAGCGAGTTCGGAGCTCCGGGGCGCGGCGCTCGTCCAGGTGGCGCAGGATCTCGCACGTGAGCTTCACCCGCGGCGGCGAGCGGCGCGGCGTGCCGGCCTCGACAGCTCGCTCGAGCGTGACTGGGGCTTTGACAGCCTCTCGCGAGCCGAGCTCCTGTTAGAGATTGAGCGCGCCTTCTCCGTCCGGTTGCCGGACAAGCTGCTCGGCGAGGCGGAGACGCTCAGAGACTTGCTGTCCGCGATCGAGAGCGCCACCGTCGCGCCGTCCGTTTCCGAGCGGGCGATACAACTCACCATCGCCGAGGAAGCAGCCGAACCGGCGCCTGCCGAGGCGACGACCCTCACGGAGGTGTTGGACTGGCATGTGCGTTGCCACGGGGAGCGCGTCCACATCGTACTCTGGCATGGCGATGGCGGAGAAACGAGCCTCACTTACCGCGACCTCGCCGAGCAGGCGCGGGCGGTCGCGGGCGGTCTGCGTCAGGCTGGGGTGCAGCCGGGCGACCGGGTCGCGATCATGCTGCCCACTGGCGCCGCCTTCTTCGGTGCGTTCTACGGGGTTCTCTACGCCGGCGGCGTTCCGGTCCCGATTTATCCGCCTACGCGCCCATCGCAAATCGAAGAGCATCTCAAGCGGCAGGCAGGCATCCTTCGCAACGCCCAGGCAGTGTTGCTGATCGGGGCGCGAGAAGCTTCCCCGGTCACACGGCTGCTCAAGCTGCAGGTCGAGACCTTGAGGGCTGTCGTGAGCATTGACGAGTTGAGCCAAGCGACTTTGACCATGCCGCTCAAGGCAGAGCCGCGCGCCACCGCCCTGCTGCAATACACCTCGGGGAGCACCGGAGACCCCAAAGGCGTCGTTTTGAGCCACGCCAATCTGCTGGCCAATATCCGCGCCATGGGCGAGGTGATGGAAGTCGGGCCCTCCGATGTGTTCGTAAGCTGGTTGCCGCTCTACCACGATATGGGGCTCATCGGCGCGTGGCTCGGCAGCCTTTTCTTCGCCGCCCCGCTCGTGGTCATGTCGCCGCTCACCTTTCTGGTCCGCCCGGAGCAGTGGCTATGGGCGATACACCGTCATCGCGCGACCCTCTCCGCGGCGCCGAATTTCGCCTTTGAGCTGTGCCTGAGGAAGGTCGAGGATAGCGCCCTCGCCGGTCTGGATCTCAGCTCGCTGCGCATGGTGGCGAATGGGTCGGAGGCCGTGAGTCCCGGCACCATTCGGCGCTTCGCTGCGCGTTTCGCGAAGCACGGCTTCCGGCAAGGGGCCATGGCGCCGGTGTACGGCCTGGCCGAGAACGCGGTTGGCCTGGCCTTTCCGCCACCGGGGCGCGTGCCGATCATCGATCGGGTCGACCGTGCCCAGCTCGCCAGACACGGGCGCGCCGCGCCGGCCTCAGCCAGTGATCTCGCGGCGCTGGAATTCGTGGCCTGTGGGCGGCCTCTGCCGGGGCACCAGATCCGCATCGTCGACACCACCGGCGAGCTCGGCGAGCGCCAGGAGGGCAGGCTTCAGTTCCGAGGCCCCTCTGCCACCAGCGGCTACCTGGATAACCCGACCAAGACCCGCGAACTGTTCGACGGCGAATGGCTCAACAGCGGCGATCTCGCCTACGTCGCTGGGGGCGATGTGTTCATCACCGGCCGTTCGAAGGACATCATTATTCGCGCCGGTCGCCACATCTATCCGGAGGAAATCGAGACGGCAGTCGGTGACGTGAAAGGAGTGCGCAAGGGCTGCGTCGCCGCCTTCGGGATCCAGGATCCACGTGCCGGCACCGAGCGCCTGGTCATTCTCGCCGAGACCCGGGAGACCGGCCGTGAGGCCCTTGACCTGCTGCGCCAACAGGTGGAGCAGGCGGCGGCGCGCATGCTCGAGGTACCGCCGGAACAGGTCCTGCTGGTGCCCCCACACACTATTCCGAAGACCTCGAGTGGGAAACTGCGCCGCACCGCGGCGCGAGAGCTCTTTGAGCGCGGCCGTCTGTCTCTGCGTCCATCGCCCCTGTGGCGACAGCTGACTCGCCTGGCGGTGGCCGGGTCTGGGCCCCAGCTTCGGCGCGCCGCGCGAATACTCGGCGACATTCTCTATGCCGGCTGGTGCTGGACCGTCATCGTGCTGGGCGGCGCCGTTCTGTGGCCCGCGATCATTCTCCTTTCCCGGTCGAGCTGGCGATGGGCCTGGATGCACCGGGGCGCGCGCGTGGTGTTCCGGCTTATGGGAATCCGCGTGGATCGGTCCGGCGAGTGGCCGGGGGAGAAGGGCGTGATCATCGCCGCGAACCACTCCAGCTATCTCGATGGATTGGTCCTCGCGGCGGTCACCCCAGGCGAGCCCGCCTTCATCGCCAAGAAGGAGCTCGAAGGGCAGTTCTTCGCCGGCCGGTTCCTCAAGGCGTCGGGCGCTCTGTTTGTTGACCGCTCCGACCCGGAGGGTGGGGTCGAGGACACCAACCAGGCGCTCGCGGCCGCCCGAGCGGGGAGGATGCTCGTTTTCTTCCCGGAGGGGACGTTTACCCGTGCACCTGGACTGCTGGCGTTTCGGCTGGGCGCATTCGTGGTCGCGGCGCGACAGCATCTGAGCGTCGTGCCGGTCGTGGTGCGCGGGACCCGCTCGATTCTACGCGGCGGCCAGTGGCTCCCGCGGCATGGCGCCGTGTCCGTCCGCGTAGGGTCGCCGATTGTGCCCGACGGAGACGATTTTGGGGCCGCGATCCGGCTGCGTAACAGAGTACGCGCAGACATTCTTGCGCACTGCGGCGAGCCGGACGCCGGAGAAGCATGAGCCGCGCCGTGGATGACGACCGGAGTCCGGGCTTGCCACGCAGCCGCCCGTGGGCCGAGCGGTATCCGCCGGGTGTCGATTGGCTCCTCGACATACCGGTGCGGCCGGTCCACGCCTTACTGGATGAGGCGGTTGCCCGCTTCCCGGCCAGACCATTTCTCGATTTTCTGGGGAGGCGCTACACCTACGGCGAGGCCGCACAGATGATCGCAAGGGCGGCGTGTGGCCTCCAGCGGATGGGCGTCGGCAAGGGCGTGAAGGTCGGGCTCTTCCTGCCCAATTGCTCCTACGGGGTGGTCTGCTACTTCGCGATTCTCAAGGCTGGTGGCACCGTCGTGAACTACAACCCGCTGTACGCCGAGCGTGAGCTCATTCACCAGATCGACGATTCCGAGACTGAGATCATGGTGACGCTGGACCTGGCCCAGCTTTATGGCAAGGCCGCCGTTGCGCTCAGCGAGACGAACCTGCGTCGCATCGTCGTTTGCCGGATGGCCGCGGCTCTGCCGCTGTCGAAGCAAATCGGCTTTCGCATCACCCACCGGAACGAGCTGGCGAAGCTACGGCGGGATGACCAGCACCTGGAGTTCGACGCTCTGATCGCCAATGACGGGGTATACGAGCCCGTCGAGACCGCACCGCTATCGGATGTCGCGGTCCTCCAATACACGGGCGGGACGACCGGCGTGCCCAAGGGCGTCATGCTCTCGCATCAGAATATCTACGCGAATACCTGCCAGATCAGAACCTGGTTCACGAGTGCTGCTCCGGGGCACGAGCGGTTGCTCGCCATCTTGCCGTTTGTTCATTCCTTCGGCATGACCGGGGTCATGAACTTCGCGGTGTCGCTCGGGGGGGAATTGGTGATCCTCCCGCGCTTTGATCGACGAGAGACGTTGCGCGCCATCGCTCGGAAGCGCGTAACCATGCTCATCGGCGTGCCCACCCTCTTCCATGCGCTCAACGAGTGTCCCGAGATCTCGCGCTACGACCTGTCGTCGCTCAAGATCGCCATCTCCGGCGGGGACGCGCTGCCGCGTGCGATCCAGGAGAAATTCGTTCAGCTTAGCGGCTGCCCGCTGGCGGAAGGTTACGGTCTCACCGAGTGCGCCCCCGTCGCCACTGCCAGCAATCCCCTCGAAGGCATCGAGCGCCCCCGTTCCTGCGGTCTCCCGCTGCCGCGGACAACGGTGGAGATCGTCTCGACCCAGGATCCCCAGGTCGTGCTTCCACCGGGCGAGGTCGGCGAAATCTGCGTGTCAGGACCACAGGTGATGCTCGGGTATTGGCGCCAGCCGGAGGCGACAGCCGAGTGCCTGGTCGGGGGCCGTCTCCGCACCGGGGACCTCGGACGCATGGATGCCGACGGCTTTCTCTATTTCGTCGACCGTCTGAAAGCGGTCATCACCGTCCATAGCTACAAGGTCTATCCGAGCATCGTCGAGGATGCGATCCGCCTGCATCCGGCGGTAGCGGAAGTGGCGGTAATTGGGGTGGTCGATCCAATACAAGGGCACGCTCCGAAGGCTTACGTCGTGCCGACTCGAGGCGCGCTGCTCACCGAGGAGGCGCTCCGCGCTTTCCTTGCCGACAAACTCTCGCCGACCGAGATCCCGCGCTCCATCGAGTTCCGCGCCAGCTTGCCGAAATCGGCCGCAGGCAAGATCCTGACGCGATCGCTAGAAAGTGGGAGAACCGGGAGGAACTCATGACCAAGGTACGAGACCTGATGTCCACCGATGTTGTCACCGTCGCGCCTGACCTCACGTTGCGGAACGTCGCCGAGCTCTTTGCCACCCGTCACATCGGAGGCGCGCCCGTGATGGCCGGCTCCCGGGTTGTCGGAGTGGTCTCCCTGAATGACATCTTGTCGTTCGAGGCCTCGACGCCCTGCGTGCCGGGGGCCGAGCCGGACCGGCCGGAGTGGGAGCTCGAGCCGCCAGAGGAATGGCGGGAGGGCGAGGAAGCGCCGGCGGCGTACTTCAGCGACTTCTGGCCGGACGCCGGCGCCGACGTCCTGGAGCGCTTCGAGCAGACCGGAACTCCCGAGTGGGACCTGCTCGGGGAGCATACCGTAGGTGAGGTGATGAGCCGGCGAGTGGTTGCGATCGATCCCGAGAAGTTGGTGCAGGCGGCGGCTCGGCTCATGACCGCGCTCCAGATCCATCGAGTGCTCGTGCTGGAGCAAGGCAAGCTGGTAGGTCTGCTGAGCTCGATGGACGTCGTGCGGGCAGTCGCGGACGGCCGCACATAGGAGGTCTATGCCTTAATAGGCATTTCACGATCTCTTCGCGCTGGGACTGCTAATGTGGCCTAGCGCCGGCCGAACCGTCTCTGGGAGCTTTGGCTCGAGGAGGAAACAGTGAACCTCGCGCATCGCGGAGCGAGGAAACGCTCCGCTCCGCTGACGGGAGGCGTTCGAGTGCGGGGACAGGGATCCGTGCGCGTGGCTCCGCTCCTTTGACTTCGCACAGATGTGCGAGCCGGTCGGGCGCGCGATTGAGGATATGCGGGCAGGGAGAAAAAAACCTTGCTTCCTCTACAATCCAGCATCCTTTGCACGAGCTCTGCACCTATTTCATGCGTCCTTAGCCCATAGCCCATAGCCCTTCAGTATACCGTCAAACTCGGCTCCGGCCCCTGCGCCAGCAAGCCGGCGAGGCGGCGGAGTCCCTCCTCCAGCCGGTCTCGGCTCAATGTCGCTCCGAGGCAAACCCGCACCGCGTGAGGCGCGCTGTCGCGGCCGACCATGAACTCCTCCGACGGAGTCACCATGACCCCACGTGCTCGCGCCTGCGCCACGAAAACCTCGGTGCGCCAGGGCTCGGGCAGCGGCAGCCAGCGGTGAAAGCTCACCGGCCCCGGGGTCAGCCACGGCTCCAAAATCTCCCCCGCCAGCTCATGCCGCGCCGCCGTCTCGCTCCGTTTCCACGCAACCATCTCGTCTGCTTCGCCACTCTCGATCCAGCCGGTCACCAGCTCGGCCAGGATGGGTGACGTCAACCAGGTGCTGGCGCGAATCGTTGCCGCAATGCGCTCTACCCGGTGGGCCGGGGCAACCACATATCCGATTCTGAGCCCGGGTGCCAGGCTCTTCGATGTCCCGGTGACGTAATAGGTGTGGGTAGGCGCCAGCTGAGCTAAGGGGGGCAGGGGGTCTGCCGGCAGGAATCCGTTGACGTCGTCCTCGATCACGGCAACATCGTTGGCGACCGCAATCGCGGCGATCTGGTGCCGGCGGCCAAGCGGCATGGTGCGCCCGGTTGGATTCTGGAGATTCGGCATGCAGAAGAGCGCCCGCGGGGCGCTGGAGCGGCAGGCGGCCTCGAAGGCATCGGGCCTGAGTCCGTGCTCGTCGAGCGGCAGCCCGCGAAGCTGAAGGTGGAGCAGGCTCGCCAGCGCCTTGATGCCGGCGTAGGTCACGTCTTCGGTGAGGACCAGGTCTCCGGGCCGCGCAATGGCTGCAAGCACGACCGTCGCCGCGTGCTGTGCACCACTGGTGATCACCACGCGGGCGGGATCGGTCTCGAGCCCGCTCCGCGCGACCCAGCCGGCACCGGCAGCCCGGTGGCGGGCCATCCCGGCCGCGGGTTGATAGAAATCCACCAGGCGGTCGAGATCCGCACGGCGCGAAAGGGCCTCGAGTGAGCGCCTGAGAGTCGGGTCGCGGGGATCCCGGACCAGACGCCCCTTGCTGAGGTCCAGGAGAGCTGGATCGTCTCCCTCATCGTTGGCCCCCTCCTGCAACCCCGACTCGCGGCGGCGAACGAACGTGCCGCGCCCTACCTCCCCACTCAAGAGTCCCCGCTGCTCGGCCAGCGCATAGGCCCTGCTCACGGTGCCGATCGCCACGCCGAGGCGGGTTGCCAGCTGGCGCTGGGTGGGAAGCCGGGTTCCCGGCGGGAGAATGCCGGCGTCGATGTCCCGGTCGAGAGCGTCAACCAGCGCTTGATACTTTGGTACCGCGGCTGGATTGAGAGTGGGCGACCAGATTGTCATAGGGTCAATCTGCCATTTGACATACATTGTGTCAACATTGATATTGGCTCAATCGTTCACTTCGTCCGTTCGTCAGGGAGTTGTCGTGACCACCGTACCTTGTCGCCGCATCGCCCTGGTGGTCTGGCTCGCCCTCTGCGCCATTTGGGGCTCGACCTGGCTAGCCATCAAGCTCGGCTTACGCGATCTCCCCCCGCTCACCTTCGCGGGCCTTCGCTTCGCAGCTGCAGCCCTGGTGCTCTTCGGCATCGCGGCACTCCGCGGATTCCGCCTGCCCAGGGCGGCGCGCGACTGGCGACTGCTGGCCTATACCGGCCTGCTTACGATCACGCTCAACTATGCGCTCGTGTTCTGGGGGGAGCAGTACATCTCGTCCGGATTGGCCGCAGTGCTCAGTGCCACGGTGCCGTTGTTCGGACTCCCTCTCGCCCACCGGTACCTGGCCAGCGAGCCGCTCAACCGATGGAAGGTGGCGGGTGTGCTGCTTGGCGTAATCGGTGTCGGCATCGTGTGTTCCGGACAGTTGGGCAGCGGAGGCCCTCTGGCCTTCTGGGCCAGCCTCGGAATCATTTTCGCCGCGCTGGCAACGGCCCATGCGGGCGTGCTGATCAAGGCCGGTGGCACTCACATGGAGCCGTCGGTGCTGGCGGGCGTCCAGATGGCCGGAGGCTGCCTCCCGTTGCTGCTGGGAGGAATGCTTCTCGAGGGGAACCCGCTCCACTTCAACTGGACCCCGAGGGCCTGGGCTGCCCTGGGCTACCTGACCATCCTGGGATCGGTGATCGCGTTTCTGATGTACTACTGGCTCATCCGCCACACCGAGGTCACCTGGGTGTTGATGATTCCGCTGGTGACCCCGCTGGTGGCGGTCGTGTTCGGTGTGCTCTTTGCCGGGGAGGTCGTGGGATGGCACACGGCTCTGGGTGGCGCGGCCATCATCGGAGGGGTAGCGCTGGCGGTACTGCGGGTAGGCGGGGCAGCGGGGCAGCGGGGCAGCAGGTAAGTGGGCTGTCCGGAAGAACTCCTCATCCTGAGCCCGTTCGCTGCGCTCAGGGCAGGCTCCGCGAAGGACCTAGCCCGCCAGTTCCGGGTCGCTGCGGTGAGCCTCCGGATGAGGAGCCACTATCGTTCCGATTGCCCCGCTGCCCCGCTGCCCCGCCTATTCATCGCGCTGCTTCTTGTACAGCCAGTATTCGGGCCCCGCCAGACTTTCTGGCCAGTCGTCCTGGTGGAGCTTCCCTCGCCAGGCCTCCGGATCGGCCTCGCATTCCGTCTCCGGCGTGTCCCACGGGAGATCCCCCCCGGACTCCCATGGCCGCCCGTCCTGATCGCCCATACGAGCTCCCTCGGTTGCGGCTCGGCGTCGCACCATGCGGCACCATACCCCGAATTGCCGTGCCTGGCCCCCTGGGTTTGGGGCCCATCGGACAGGGTCGCAAGTCGCGGGCCTTTCCACCCGGGCGGGGGTCCGACCACACCATTATCGGTGTTTCAGGGCTTCCGTCCCTTACGCTCCCGGGGTACAATTACCGCTCCTTGGTACTTCCGGGACGTAGCGCAGTCCGGTAGCGCACTGCAATGGGGTTGCAGGGGTCGCGGGTTCAAATCCCGCCGTCCCGATTCGGCGAGCCGCCGCTCGGTTGGTTCGCTTTGTCGGTCCAAATTCCAAGACATCCTCGGAGATATGCTTCGGTCTCTCGTCCTCCTCACTTCGATTGGCCTGCTGGGCTGCGGCGGGTCGGCCGACCGGGAAAACAGCCGCCCACCCGCGGGCTTCAGCGCATCACTGGGCGTCGATACCGCCGCGATGACGAAGACGCCCTCCGGCCTTCGGTATCAGGACATCACTGCGGGTGAAGGCGCCGAAGCCGCCGCGGACCGCACGGTCTCGGTCCACTACACTGGGTGGCTGCCGAACGGAGAAAAGTTCGACAGCAGCCGCGATCGCAATCAGCCCTTCAGCTTTGCGTTGGGAGCCGGACAGGTCATCGCCGGCTGGGATGAGGGTGTCGCCGGAATGAAGGTCGGCGGTCGCCGCAAGCTCGTCATTCCGGCAGACCTGGGGTATGGAACCGCAGGGGCTCCGCCGGACATCCCGCCGGGCGCCACCCTGGTTTTCGATGTCGAGCTGCTGGACGTTCGCTAATGCCGTCAATCCAAAGGGGGAGCGCATGTCTACTGGTATAGCAGGAAGCCTGATGCTGGCGGTTGTCGGCGCGCTCGGCGTCGGGGCGGGGTTGAGCGGGTGTGCGGCCAAGGTGACGCAGAAGAACTTCACCGCCGAAGTGGCGCGACTTCGCGAAGAGGTCCAGACCGGTGACGCCCAGCTCGGCGCGCGGATCGATTCCACCAATCAGCTGGTGGCCGATCACACCCGCCGGCTCGACGCCCTGGACCAGGAGCTTCAGGCATTCCGCGGCGAGTACAACGTGAGCATCGAGAGGACCAAGGACATGATGAAGTTCAATGTCCCGGTCCACTTCGAGTTCGCCCAGAGCGAGCTGCGTGAAGCAGACCGGCCGGTACTCGATCGCTTCGCCACGGTGGTGAAGGAGTACTATCCCGGTGCGCTCGTGACCGTCGAGGGGTTCACTGATCCGGCCGGGACCGCAGCCTACAACCGCCGGTTGGGTCAGCACCGGGCGGATGCGGTGAAGGAGTATCTGGCGTCGGCGGGAGGCTTCGAGGCGACG
>CAZASU010000023.1:0-4763 GCA_964487785.1 uncultured Gemmatimonadaceae bacterium
GTGATTTTCATCGCCGCCGGTGGCTACTCGGCGCGGGAATATTGGTCGGATGCCGGCTGGAAGTGGGTCACCGAATCGGGGGCACAGGCTCCCATGTATTGGAACTGGGTAGAGGGGTCGTGGGTAACCCGCTCGATGGATCAGACCGGCCCGGTGCACCCGTTGCATCCGGTCTGTCACGTGTCGTACTACGAAGCGGAGGCGTTTGCCCGATTTGCCGGAAAGCGGCTCCCGACCGAGCTCGAGTGGGAGACCGCCGCCTCCTGGGACGCCTCCTCCGGCACCAAGCGCAGCTATCCCTGGGGCGAGCAACCGCCGTCCAAGGATCTGGCCAACCTGGATCAGCTGGCCTTCGGCACCCGTGCGGTAGGCAGCTACCGGCGGAACGTGTCGCCGCTGGGTTGCTACGGTATGATCGGCGACGTCTGGGAGTGGACGGCGAGCGACCTTTGCCCCTACCCAGGCTTTCAGAGCTTTCCCTACCCGGAGTATTCGGAAGCCTTCTTTGGGCCCGGGTACAAGGTGCTTCGTGGCGGCTCCTGGGCTACCCGCCCCGGCGCTATCCGCAACACCTTTCGCAACTGGGATTACCCTATCCGCCGCCAGATCTTCAGCGGCTTTCGGTGCGCCCGCGATGCCTGAACCGAGGACCTCCGGCAAGTGGGCCCGGCTCACCGCGCCGGCGTACCGCCAGCCCAATCCTGGCATGCTCGCCGAGGTGGCGGCAGGCTTGTCGGCTCCACAGAAGGAGCTGTCGCCTAAATACTTCTATGACCATCGGGGTTCGGAGTTGTTCGAAGAGATCACCCGCTTACCCGAGTACTACCCCACCCGCACCGAACGGGCCATCCTTGCCACCTGGATGCCGACCCTCATTCCTCAGCTGGGCACGCGGGCCCTGGTCGAGCTCGGCGCCGGGAGTGCGGAGAAGAGCCGGATCATCATCAGCGCAATGCAGCCCGCGGGCACTGGCCACCGGTACGTGCCGATCGACGTCAGCGCGAGCTTCCTGAACCAGACGGCCGTACAGCTTCGACGGGAGTATCCCGGCCTGGTGGTCGAGCCCGTGGTGGCCGACATCGCCGAGGAGTTCGAGCGACCGCGAGGACTGTCGCATCCCGCCCTGTACGCGTTCCTGGGCGGCACTATCGGCAACTTTTACCCACCAGCGGCTATCCGGCTCCTGAGCCGGGTGCGGCAGGCAATGGAGGGGACTGATCGGCTGCTTCTGGGAGTGGACCTGCGCAAGGACGTGAGCAGGATTGAAGCGGCCTACAACGATTCCCAAGGGGTCACCGCCGCGTTCAACCGGAACATGCTCCTGGTGCTCAACCACGAGTTGGGCGCCAACTTCGATGCGGCCGCATTCGAGCACCGGGCCTTCTATGAAAAGGCCACCCACCGGATCGAGATGCATCTGGTTTCGACCCTGGAGCACGAGGTCCTGGTGCCGGGCATTGGGCTGGTCCCCTTTGCCAAGGGCGAATCGATCCGGACAGAGATCAGCTGCAAGCACGACCGCGCCAGTGTAGCCGAGCTGTTCCTGGCGGCCGGTCTTCGGATCGAGACCTGGAGACCGGACCCGGAAGCGCTCTTTGCCCTCGTCGTCGGAGTCTCCGCATGACAATGACGCGGGCGGCGCTTGCGGCTGATCTGGCGGAGCGGGTTTTCGCGGGACCGATCGCCGGCTCTCTGATGCCGCGCCGCCTCGGTGCCGAAGTAGAGTTCATTCCGGTGGAGTCTCTCACCGGACGTCGTTGCGGTCTGGTGGGCGACGGAGTGGTCGCCACCCTTCCCTTTCTCCGGCGCTACGGTGGCAGGCAGGGCTGGCAGGAGAGCTGTACCTCGAAAGGCACCCCCTGCTTCACCCTCCCGGCCGGGGGAACACTGACGTTCGAGCCCGGTGGGCAGCTCGAGTACAGCTCGCCCGCCTGCCGCTCAGCCTCGTCGCTGCTTGCGCTGCTGCGCTCGGTCGTGCTGCCGTTGCGTGCGGCGGCGGCGGGGGAGGGTATCAATCTGCTGGCCGTGGGGATCGATCCGCTGAACACCGCCGATCGGGCACCGATGGTGATTCACGCCAAGCGCTACCAGCGGATGGCCGAGTATCTCGGCCGCCTCGGACCCTCAGGAGCGCGGATGATGAGGCAGACCGCGGCCTTTCAGGTGAGCGTGGACTTCGATGACGAGCCCTGGCTGCGCTGGCGGGTGCTCAACTCGGCCGCGCCCTACGTCGTCGCGATATTCGCCAACTCCCCGATTTATGCCGGGGAACCCACCGGCCATCAGAGTACGCGAGCCGACGTCTGGCGTCAGCTCGACCCGGTCCGCACCGGGATCCCGTTCGACGAGCGCGCTCCCCTCCAGGCGTATCTCGAGTTTGCGCTGACTGCGCCGGCCATCCTGTTTCCGACACTGGACGGGGAACACCTGCCGTTCAGAGAGTGGCTCACCCGCGCCAACCCCACCGCGGAGGAGTGGCAGGACCACCTCAGCACGCTCTTCCCCGAAGTGCGCCCGCGCGGGCATCTCGAGCTGAGGTCGGCGGATGCTATTGCGCCCGAGTGGTATGCCGCTCCGCTCGCGCTGACCGCCGGTATCCTCTACGATCCCGGCGCCCTGCGTGCCGCCGCCGACCTGCTGCCTCTCCCGGACCTGGGACTCCTCGAGCGAGCTGGGCGCCTCGGCCTCCACGACCCCGCCATCGCGCGTACCGCTGCGGATCTCTTCGATCTCGCGCTGACGGGGTGCACCGGCCTCGGTCCCGGCTACTTCCATCCTTCCGACCTCGAACAGGCACGCGCCTACTTCGACCGCTATACCAGGCGATCTCGCGCCCCTGCCGATGACGTGTTACAGGACGCCATTGCTGCTTAGATGACCTCCCTTTCGGGGACCTCCGTGCACGCCATCCGAGTTCACCAAACCGGAGGTCCTGAGGTCCTGCGCTACGAGTGCGTCGAGCGGCCTTCACCCGGCCGGGGGCAGGCCCTGGTTCAGGTGGAAGCCGCCGGCATCAACTTTATCGAGGTGTATCAGCGGACCGGCCGCTATCAGGTCGCGCTACCATTCACCCCCGGGTCGGAGGCCGGCGGCAAGGTCGTCGAGATCGGTGACGGCGTGTCGGAGGTGAAGGTTGGCGATCAGGTAGCTTCCCAGAGCTTCGCGGGCTCGTATGCCGAGTATGCGCTGGCGCCCGCGGAGCGTTTGGTGCGGCTACCGGTTGGAGTAACCCCGCGGGTCGGTGCGGCAGTCCTGCTCCAGGGCATGACCGCCCATTACCTCGCTTGCTCCACCTTCCCGCTTACCCCGGGACACACCTGTCTCGTGCATGCCGCTGCCGGAGGGGTGGGACTGCTCCTGTGCCAGATGGCACACCGGCGAGGGGCTCGGGTGATCGGCACCGTGTCTACCGAGGAGAAGGCCGCCCTGGCGCGCGAGGCCGGCGCGAACGAGGTGATCCTCTATACTCAACAGGACTTCGCAACCGAAACGAGGCGGCTCACTGGAGGTGCCGGTGTGCAGGTGGTGTACGATTCGGTTGGTCGAACCACGTTCTCAGGGAGCCTGGACTGCCTGGCTCCCCGCGGAATGATGGTGTTGTATGGTCAATCCAGCGGTCCGGTCGAGCCGGTCGATCCCCAGGTCCTCGCCCAGAAAGGCTCACTCTTCCTGACCCGGCCGACGCTGGCCCACTACGCGGCGACCAAGGCCGAACTGCTGGAGCGCGCTTTGGCGGTGCTCGGCTGGGTGGCGGATGGCTCACTCGAGGTGCGCATCGGGCACGAGTTTCCCCTGGCCGCGGCGGCCGAGGCTCACACTGAGCTCGAGGCTCGGCGGACCACGGGCAAGGTGCTTCTGATTCCGTGACCGCCGGGCTGCCCGCGATCGTGGCGACCGAGTGGCTGGCCCCGAAGCTGGGAACCCCAGGAATCCGGGTGGTGGACGGTTCCTGGTACCTTCCCGGCAGCGGACGTGACGCTGCCACCGAATACGCCGCCGGCCACATTCCCGGTGCGGTTCTCTTCGATATCGACGCCAGCAGCGATTCCAGCACTCCGTTGCCGCACATGTTGCCGACGGCCGAAAGATTCGCCGAGCGGATGGCGGCCCTGGGGTTGAGTGATTCCGATCATATAGTGGTCTACGATGGCTCGGGGCAGAACCTCAGCGCCCCGCGGGTCTGGTGGACGTTCCGCACCTTCGGACACGATCGAGTGTCCGTGCTGGATGGCGGTATAGGCAAATGGCGCAGGGAGCAACGGCCCATCGAGCAGGGCAGCGTTGCCCTTCCCGCCGGCCGCTTCACTGCCCGGCTGGACCGCTCGGCCGTTCGGGATCTCGCGTCGGTCCGCGCCAACATTCACCAACCCGTGGAGCAACTGGTTGACACCCGGTCCGCCGGGCGGTTTGCTGGGGTGGAGCCGGAGCCCCGACCCGGACTTCGAGGCGGACATGTCCCGGGGAGCGTCAACCTTCCGTTCACCGATCTGGTGCGGCCCGACGGCACGATGTTGCCGTCCGAGGAGTTGCGCCGCCGGTTGGTGGATGCCGGCATCGACCTCTCGAGACCGGTTGTCGCCACCTGCGGCTCTGGTACCAGCGCCTGCGCATTGGTTCTGAGCCTTCACCTGATTGGGCACACGCGAACCACCGTGTACGACGGTGCGTGGGCCGAATGGGGTGGACGGGCGGACACTCCGATCGAATCGCAACCCGTTCCAAAGGGTTGACAAGGATCGTGGCCACCAAGAGACCTTCTCCCA
>CAZASU010000023.1:4863-28729 GCA_964487785.1 uncultured Gemmatimonadaceae bacterium
GCCGCGGTCGGGGCGGTCACCGCCGTCATGGCCCTGCAGCGTGCGGCCGCAAGAAACTGGACCGAAGCGCTCTTCTTGGGCCTCTTCGCGATCACCTTCGGTGGCGTGGGGTCTGGCGGCATTGCCGCCGCCTTGGCCGGGCGGAGAAAGCTCAAGGAGCAGGCAGCGCTTGAAGCCAACCACCCGGAGTCACCCTGGCTGTGGCGGTCGGATTGGGCGTCAGGACGGATCGTTGATTCCAGCAGGGCCACCATGTTTACCGCATGGGTCTTCACCGCCTTCTGGAATCCGATCAGCTCCCCGGTCGGCTTCCTCGGAGTGCGCGCTGCCATTCAAGAAGGAAAGCCTGCCGCGCTCCTCGCCCTGCTCTTCCCCCTGGTTGGCATCGGGCTGCTGATCTGGGCGGTGCGCTCGACCCTGCGTTACCGGAAGTACGGTGTCTCACGGCTCGAGCTTTCCACCGTTCCCGGCGTCATCGGGCGTACCCTGACCGGGATGGTGCGCGCCCCCGCCAAGATGCAGCCTGACGGTGGATTCCAGGTCACGCTCAGCTGCGTCCGCCGGGTGACGACACGAAGCGGGAAGAACACGTCCACATCGGAGAGCATTCTTTGGCAGGAGGAACGACTGGTCCCGGGCGAGCCCAGCCGTACTGCCGCCGCAACGGAGACCCACATCCCCGTGGCCTTCCGGCTTCCAGCGGATGCGGCGGCGTGCGACGACACCGATTCGAACAATCGGGTTCTCTGGCGGCTTCGGCTCTCGGCCAGTGTACCGGGTGTGGACTACGCCGCTCAGTTCGAGGTGCCGATCTTCCGTACCTCAGCCAGCGATCAGCCGCTTTCGGCGGATGAGGAGCGGGTCACCCAGGATCTGCTCGCCGGAGCCGTCTATCAGCAGCCCGCCGACTCGCGCATTGTGATCACGTCAAACCGCCGCGGTACCGAGGTGATGTTCCCCGCTGCCAGGAATCCGGGTGCCGCAACCAGCCTCACCTTCTTCTTGCTGCTCTGGCTCGGATGCATCGGCCTCCAAGTGTATTTCCGGGCACCACTCGTGTTCCCGATCGTCACCGGGCTGGTTGGCCTGCTCATCTTCATCGGCGTGCTGGACCTGTGGCTCGCGGTCTCGCGGGTCACCGTAGATGCCGGGACCCTCACCTGGGCAACGGGGTATCTCTTCCCCGGGCGGGAGCGAACGCTTGAAGGGTCCGAGATTGCCGATGTAGTTGCCTCGATCGGAATGCAGGCGGGTACAACCGTGTATTACGATGTTGCAGTCGTTCGGAAGAACGGCAAGAAGATCAAGGTGGGCCACTCGGTGCGGGACAAGCGAGAGGCCGAGTGGCTGGCGGGGACCATCAGGAAGGCGTTGGGGTCCTGAAGGCTATTGGCTATTGGCGATTCTCGTTAGCCCATAGCCAATAGCCAATAGCCCTCTATCTCGGTGGCGCGAGGTTTCCGCACGCCACGATCGTCTGCATGTTCTTGGCCGATGCGTGGACGTTGACGAAGAACTCGCCGGTCCTCGGTGTCGGCACGGGCAGTTCTGCCTCAGAGCTGGCGCGTCCGTTGTCTCCCACCTTCAGTGGCTTGTAGGCGTCCGCCGGGCCAAAAATCCCCTGATCCGCACCGCACCGCCCGCGGTGTACGTGCCAGGGATGTTCGCCACCGGGTACAGCATTGGAAAGGTTGACCTGGGCCTGAGTGCGATCGGCATTCTTTTCATGGGGCCCCATCCAGGCAGAGCCCTGAATCGCCGAGACACCGGCCAGTTCAGGAGAGCTGGCCAGCGTTCCATTCCACCGATTCTGTACCGGTTGGGTCTTGGGATCGATCTCAACTGCCTGACGGCCGCCACACGAGCTCACGGCGAGAGCTGCGAGAATCAGACTGGCGGCGGTGTGAGCCTTCATGGGGTCTCCATGGCGCGGGGGCTGTCTATATGCCTGCTTCAGCGCCCAACCGCAGTGACGAGCGACACAGGGTCAGTCCGCTGGACGAATAAGGCGATCGTATCGAAGCCGCTCCTTCGTCTCCCAGGGGCGGTAGCGGTTGGCGAAATCGACCCGGTCGCCCAGCGCAGGATGGCTCCCCCGCCAGAGCATGTAGAGGGGTCCAGGGCGGGGAATCGACAGATTCTCCTCCTGGAGTCGAACGAAGGTGGCAGCCGCCGCTCGGTTGTCCCGGGTGACTTCGAGGGCAAATCGGTCCGCCTCATGCTCCTGGTAGCGGCTCAATGCCAGCAGCGCCGGGACCAGCGCCAGGGACACGAGGCTTCCCAGCAGCAGGAGCAGCGGAAAGGAGGCCACGTCCGAGAGCAGGCTGAATCCAAACTGCCGGGAAAACCGGGCGATCAGTCTGCCGGCGACGCGGTGCACCACGTAGAGCGAGACCGTAATCAGCCCCGCCGCGCCGAGTATGAATGTGAGGGTGTGCCGGAGGACGAAGTGGCCCATCTCATGTGCGGTAACGAAGAGGACCTGGTCCGGCTCCAGCCGAGCCAGGATGGTGTCCCAGAGCACGATTCGCTTGGTGCTCCCGAGCCCGGTGACGTAGGCATTCACTGTCCGGGTGTCCACACTCTTGTCTACCTCGTAGACCCGGCTGCCTTCAATCCCCGCCCGCCCTGCCAACGACACGATCCGCGCCTCGAGCGCCTTGTCCTTCATGGGACCAAAGTCGTTGAAGAGCGGGTCCACCAAGATTGGGGTGACCACCAGCACGAGGGTGGCGATGGGGATAGTCGCGAGGCCGGCATACAGCCACCACCGCTTCGGGCTTCGGCGCAAGAGCAGGAAAGGAATCCACAACACCAGCGCCAGCCCGGCCCCGCTGACCGCCACGCCTTTTAGCCACTCTCCCAGCCATCTGCCGAGGCTCTGTTCGGAGAGTCCGTACGCGTGCTGCCGCAGGAATTCCCCGTAATAGGCGAGTGGCACGGTGAGGAGGGCTGTTACCAGGGTGAAGAGTAACGCGTATAGCGCCACCATCAGGACCCAACGCCGGCCGATCCGCTGCGCCAGGCGCCGAAGCCGGGTGGACACCCCGGTGAACAAGAGCAACGCGGGGATGAGCAGACTCAGCGCCGTGGACACCGCCCACAGCACGTTACCGCTTCGGTGGTAGCGGACAGCGAGGGCACTCGGCTCAGGCACGGCGACCGTCTCGGTTGAGTGCGCCTGTGCCGCGGCATCCGTCTGAAGTATTCTCAGCTGCACTAAGCAGTCTCGATTCATGACCGGCTTGCGTTCCCCGGGCCGGCCCGCAGCATTAGCTGGTCACAGTGGGGGTGAATTCCATGTACGCCCATACCGTCGGCTCGCGGCGGTACCATTTCCTGGATCTTCGCACCCTGCTGGCGAAAGCTACGCCGGCCCGGTCGGGTGACGCGCTGGCGGGCCTGGCCGCCGAAAGCGCGGAGGAGCGAGTGGCGGCGCAGATGGCCCTGTCCGATGTACCGCTCCGGACCTTCCTTAGCGAGGCCGTCATTCCCTACGAAGGGGATGAAGTCACTCGCCTGATCCTGGACACTCACGACGCGGCGGCCTTTCACCCTATTTCCCACCTCACCGTTGGATCGTTCCGCGAGTGGCTACTCTCGCACGAGGTCACTTCCGAAGTTCTTTCCCGCCTTGCTCCCGCCATCACCCCGGAGATGGCAGCGGCGGTTTCCAAGCTGATGCGACTCCAGGACCTGGCGCTGGTGGCTCGGAAATGCCGGGTGGTTACCCGGTTTCGCAATACGCTCGGGCTTCCCGGGAGACTGTCCACCCGGCTTCAGCCGAACCATCCCACCGATGACCCCCGCGGTATCGGTGTGAGCATCATCGATGGCCTGCTGTACGGATGTGGAGACGCGGTAATCGGCATCAACCCCGCCACCGACAGCCCGCGAACGGTCATGACGCTGCTGGAGATGGTGGATGCCATGCGCCAGCGTTATGCCATCCCGACCCAATCGTGCGTCCTGGCCCACGTGACTACGACGGTCCAGGCCATGAATCGCGGCGCTCCGGTAGACCTGGTCTTCCAGTCGATCGCCGGCACCGAGGCGGCCAACACGAGCTTCGGAGTCACCCTCTCGCTGCTGGCCGAGGCCCGCGACGCGGCGCTGGCGCTCAGGCGGGGTACGGCCGGTGAGAACGTCATGTACTTCGAGACCGGCCAGGGAAGCGCGCTCTCCGCCGGCGCGCACCATGGGGTCGATCAGCAAACCTGCGAGGCGCGGGCCTATGCGGTCGCCCGCCGTTTTCATCCCCTTCTGGTGAACACGGTCGTCGGCTTCATCGGGCCGGAGTACCTTTATGACGGCAAACAGATCCTCCGGGCGGGGCTGGAGGACCACTTCTGTGGCAAGTTGCTGGGTCTCCCGATGGGGTGTGATGTCTGCTACACTAACCACGCGGAAGCGGACCAGGATGATATGGATGCGCTCCTGACGGTGCTTGGTGTGGCCGGCTGCACCTATATCATGGGCGTCCCCGGCGCTGATGACGTCATGCTCGGTTATCAAAGCACCTCGTTTCACGACGCGCTCTACTTGCGCGAGACGCTTGGTCTCCGGCCGGCGCCGGAGTTCGAGGCCTGGCTGCAGGCCATGGGCATCATGGACGAGCACAGCCGTCTTCTGCCACCAAAGGAGCGGGCGCTCCAGCTGGCGGCGACGCTAACTCCTGGCCGGTAGAATCTTTCAGGTTCAGCCTTCACACTGAGGTGATCATGCCTGTGCTTTTCGCTCTTCTTACGCTGTCAGGTGTTGGCGGTATCGCTTTCGGTGTTCTGACCATCCTCAGCGGCAGGCAGGCCGGCGTGCCGTTCAGCTACGAGAACTACGGCGGACCGGGGGCCATCATCGGCGGAGTGCTGCTGGTGGCGGTGAGCCTCTATCTGCTGTCCATCTGGAGGAGAAAAGAGTCCTCCTCTGGAGCAGTGCACCACGTCTGATTCCGGTATCGTCACCTCTCAAGGATTGGAGCCGATCATGCGACCGCAAGCCCTCATCGGGGTTGTCCTCCTCGTTCTCGGTGCCTTCGTGATATTCAGAGGGGTCAGCTACCCGGACAGTGAAGAGGTTCTCAAGGTGGGTGACGTGAAGGCTTCCGTGGAATCGAAGAAGGCCGTTCCAACCTGGGCCGGAGGCATCGCGATTGTGGCCGGGCTGGTGCTCCTGGCCTCCGGCATGAAACGGCGCGCCTGATTCCATTACCCTGGTGAGCTACCAGCGGATTTATCGCGTGGTCCGGCGGATTCCCCAGGGCCGGGTGGCGACGTACGGACAGGTCGCGTCGCTCGCCGGCCTGGCCGGGCACGCCCGCCAGGTTGGGTATGCCCTCCACGCTCTACCCCACGGGACCATCGTGCCATGGCATCGGGTCGTGAACGCGGCCGGACGGATCAGCACCCGCGCGACGCCCGGCGGGGAGCTGGTCCAGCGGATCTTGCTCGAAAATGAAGGCATTCGGTTGGACGCGCGGGGCAGGGTCCTACTCGACCAGCTGCGCTGGCATCCCCGGGTACGCATCGGGGCCGGATGACAGCTGCAAAGGAACCTGAGGACGGGCTTGCAGCGCCCGATCCCTGGTACCAGCTCCGTGCACTCACCCCCGCTCGGATCGCCCTGGGACGGGCCGGCGGAAGCCTGCCAACCCGGGCACACCTGAACTTTCAGCTCGATCATGCCCGCGCGCGCGATGCCGTGCATGACGCCCTCGACCTCGACGCAGTGGCTCAGGCATTCCATCAGACAGGAAGGGAGTACGTAGCGGTCCGAAGCTCCGCAGGAGACCGCCTGCGCTTTCTTCAGCGTCCCGATCTTGGCCGCCGACTCGATTCCGCTTCGCGCCAACTCATGGAGCGAACTTTTGCGCCGGGTAGCTCCGTTGACGCCGTGTTCGTCGTGGCGGACGGATTGTCCGCCCGTGCGGTCCACCGCCACGCCGCCCCGCTCCTCGCCCAGGTCTGCCCGCATTTGCTTGCCGATGGCTGGGTGCTGGCTCCGGTGGTGCTGGCGGAGCAGGGGCGCGTCGCACTGGGGGATGAGATCGGGGCCCTGGCGGGGGCACGCATAGTCGTGGTTCTGATCGGCGAGCGGCCTGGACTCAGCTCGCCCGACAGTCTCGGAGCCTACCTGACCTGGCAGCCGCGAATCGGAAGGACCGATGCCGACCGAAACTGCATCTCGAACATCCGGCCTGAAGGGCTGCCCTACGTAACCGCGGCCCGCCGGGTCCACTATCTCATGAGCGAAGCTCGACGGCGCCGGTTGTCCGGCGTCGCCCTCAAGGACGAAACCGGAGCTCTCGGCGGATGATGATTCACGTCCTGGGTGTTCCGATGGATCTCGGGTCGGGTCGGCGAGGAGTGGACATGGGCCCTTCCGCCATCCGGATTGCGGGGGTCGCCGATCGCCTGAGGGAGCTCGGTCACAAGGTCGTGGATGACGGAAATATCGTCATCAAGAACATGGAGGAGCTCAAGGTCGGGAACGAGCGGGCCCGGTATCTCGGCGAGATTGCCCGGGCGTCCGCACTCCTCGGACGCAAGGTCGAGCGCATCATGGACCGCGGCCACTTCCCCCTGGTGCTCGGGGGGGACCACTCCATCGCGGTAGGAACCGTCTCCGGAATCGCGGCGTTCTGCCGGCGGCAGGGCAAGAAGCTCGGCCTGTTGTGGATCGACGCGCACGGCGACATCAACACCCCGGAGACCTCTCCGTCCGGAAACATCCACGGGATGCCATTGGCTGCTCTCCTTGGCTTCGGGGTCAAGGAGCTGACCGAGATTGGGGGCGCGTCTCCCAAGCTCGAGGCCCGGAACATCGCACTCGTCGGGATCCGCAGCCTCGACAGCGGGGAGAAGAGCCGCTTGAAGGAGACCGGGGTTCAGGTTCACACCATGGCGGACATCGACCGCCACGGTGCGGATCGCATCATGAAAAAGGCTCTTGCCCGTGTCACCGACGGAACCGACTATGTCCACGTGAGCTTCGATCTCGACGCCGTCGATCCGACGGTCGCCCCTGGCGTCGGCACGCCGGTGAAAGGCGGCCTCGATTATCGTGAGGCCCACCTGATCATGGAGGTCGTCGCCGACGCCGGTGTCATGACGTCGCTGGAAATGGTCGAAGTCAATCCCATTCTGGACCAGGGAAACGCCTCGGCAGCCTTTGCCGTCGAGCTGGTTCAGTCGGCATTCGGAAAGAAGATTTTGTAGGCCACTGATTGCTAATTCCGCCGGGGGGTGGGTAAAATAGGGTTCGCCGGCACCCTCCACGGTGTCCGCCGCAATACCGGCTCCGATCCAAGCATAGGGGAGGACGATGCTCGAGCCCAACGACTACCTCCATTATGTAATTCCCCAGTTCGAACGGAATCGCCGCTCGACCGGCACCGGCCCAGACGGTAGCCGCCCGCTGGAAGCCAGGGTGAAGCCGGCATGGGTGCCTCTGTATCCCGGGGTGGATCCCAAGCGGTGGTATCCGGTGGTGCAGGAAGGAGAGTACAAGGACGATATGGAAGGGCTCTGGATCCAGGTGACTGAGAGGGTCACCTACGTGCTCGCCAAGCATTTCGATGTGCAGGCCCGCCCTGAGGCCCACTAATCACCGCTACTGCTGAATAGGTCGCCCCAGCGCCTCCCGGACCGTCCTGGTTAACTGCTCCCCCGTGAACGGCTTCTGCACGAACGGGACATTCGGATCGAGCGCGCCGCCCCTCACCATGCGCGCCGCCGGAAATCCCGACATATAGACCACTCGGACCCGAGGCCAGCAGCCGGCGATCGTTTCTCCAAGCTGGCGCCCCCCTAGTCCGGGCATCGCCAGGTCGGTGAGCACGCCGTCGATCTGATGCGTCCCACCCTGGAGCATGCGGACGGCCTCCGCTCCCCCGCTCGCCTCCAGCACCTGGTACCCCTGCCCGAGCAGCATGCGCGCGGCAAGCCGCCGGACCATCTCCTCGTCGTCTACAACAAGCACGGTCTCGCGGGCGGGCTGCGTCATTACGCACATCTCCGTCGTCGCGGTGGCGGTCGAAGCCGCGTTGTTCCCGGCCAAAGGACGCGCCGGGAGAGTCGGACTTCGTGGCTGCACGACAGGGGTCGTCGAATAATGGCCGGGGACTTCGCTACCACCGAGTGAATGAGCTCTCGACGACGCGACCATGACTCGCCTCACTCCGTAGCAGGCTACCCCAAGAAGGGCAACAGGCCCAAAGGCGATGACGATGGGCCTCCAGTCGACGCCAATTATTGCGCGCTGTTGGCTATGGGGCCGTGCCGAGTGTCACAGGAGCGAGTGCGGTCCGGCTCACGTTGCTTGAGCCGCCCTCAGGAAGCGAAGCATGTCCGGGGTCCGCTCGAAGACGCGGACTCCGGGAGAGGCGAGAGCCAGCTCCCGTGGTAGCAGCTTCAGGTCGAGATGCGGCCAGCGGCTCCGAAGATGCAACGCCGACAGCGGTGCGCCCACCCACTCGCAGAAGGCCTTGAGCTCGGCAACGTCGTTGGTGGTCGAAAGCACGTGAGACCACCCCCGGGCCCAGTTGTTCTCCCGGTCCATCACGATCACCTGGCCAGGCCGTCGCTGAGGAACGTGATCGTTCGCTGGATCACGTCGGGATCCCGCAGCACCGCACCGTGGCCGAGACCGCCGGTTGTCAGGAGCTCGGCTCCCGGCCAGGCGGCCGCGATCTCCTCGCCGTGCGCGTAGGGGACGTCGGGGTCATCACGGTCATGCACGATCAGCGCGGGGGCCGTCATGCCACGGGCGAGCGTCGGTACGTGCAGCTCTTCCCACCGGAACTGGAGACGGGATTCCAGGTTCCGCCGCATCACGGTGTGCGCGCGGGGTGGAATGCGCAGGTGCTTCGCGAAGGCGCGGGAGAACAGCACTACATCGGCGGGCGAAGCGAGGAGGACCGCGCGCCGGGCGTGGAGCCCGTTCCGCATGGCAAGCGACACCGCCGCGCCGCCGAGCGAATGGCCCACCAAGCCGTGAACCGGACCCATCGCGTCACCCACGACACGGAGGGCCCGGGAGAACTGGGGGAGGGATGCCAGGCGCCCCATCGAGGCGCCATGTGCGGGCGCATCGAACAGCACGACCCGGAAGCCGGAGTCCACCAACGCCTGTGCCAGGGCGCTGAACCGTCCTGCTCTGCTGCCCCAGCCATGGGCCAGCACCACGACAGGTCCGTCACTCCATACCCACACGGCGATGTCCTGCTCCTCGCTCTGCACCGTGTGCCGCGTCCCGGTTGCCAGAAAGGCTTCCTCCAGCGGGCGGGGTTCGTTCCGGGGCGGGCGACAGAAGATATTTTCCGCCCAGCGCCCGGCAACGCCGGGGGCAACCGCGCCCACGGTGCGGAATGCAGTCCGGAGAATCCAGAGCGGCGGGGCGGTCTTCAACTAATGACTCCTTCGGGGAGAAGCTGCCGGCTAAGGGCTGGGCTGTGCCCGGATTATGGCGGCGGCATCGACCAGGCGCAAAGGAGACGCTGGTGACGACCGTCACCCGGCACGGGGCCTGGGGGAGCTAGTATGATTCCAGCCCCACTTCGTAGATCCACGCCTGTCGAGGAGGCCACGATGCCCGAGGAACAAAACGACCAGCAGGATGAGGCTGTTCCGCCCATGGTAGATCCGACCTGGAAGGCAGCCTGGGAGACCGAGGATAACTACTGGTTCGAAAACTTTACCAGCCGGCCCTATGCGATAGGCCCGGATTTCTACGACCGGTTCCGCCCGGCGTACCGCTATGGATTCGAGTCGGCACGAGACCATGTGGGGCGTAGTTGGGACGAGGCGGAAGAGGATCTGCGCCAGGGCTGGGATCGCTACGAGCATCGGCGCGAGAACACCTCGACCTGGGATGAGATCAGGGAAGCGGTGCGTGATGCCTGGGATCGGGTGACGGGCGGTACGACGGCCGAAACGGAAAAGCGACATCCTCAGGTGCGCGAATAACCCCCCGCCGGAAGCCTCGCTCCGGAGGGACGGGGACCTGCAGGTAGGGCCGGTGGCGTATGCGTCACCCTGAGGCGCCGGCAGACCACCGACCCGGATCTTCAACCAGGGCATATTACGTCCATGGCTGATTCGATCCGCGATCTTCTCTTCGGCGCCGTCTCCAGCGGCCGCGAACTGGTAGAGGCGGTCGAGCCGCGGCGCTCCTTCGACGATGTCATCCTCCCGGCTACCACGCTGCGGGCCCTCAATCACGCGTTGGCCCTGGTGCGGAAGCACGACCTGATTTTCCAGCAGTGGGGGCTGGCCGAACGACACTCGAGCGGCCTTGGGCTCGCCTTCCATTTCGCCGGACCTCCCGGCACCGGCAAGACAATCTGCGCCGAGGCGCTCGCCTACGCCCTGGACAAGAAGCTCCTCGTGGTGCGCTACGCCGAGCTGGAATCCCGCTGGGTGGGCCAGACCTCCAAACATGTCGCCGCCGTGTTCCGCTCGGCCGTGCATCAGGACGCGGTACTCTTCTTCGATGAGGCCGACGCCATCGCCAGCCGGCGTTTCAGCTCGATTGGCGCGGCCTACGAGCGAGAGGCCAACGCGATCGTCAACGTGCTGCTCCACGAGCTGGAGAGCTTTCCCGGCGTGGTCATCTTCGCCACCAATCTGGCTGCCAACATCGATCCGGCGTTCGAGCGCCGGATTCGCACCCACATTCTCTTCGAGATGCCCGACGTGGAAGAGCGGGAACGGATCTGGGGCGTGCAGCTCCATTCTCGAAAGACACCGCTTGCCCCCGATGTCGACTTTCGGGCCCTGGCCGTGGCGTACTCACGAAGCGGCGGGGACATCAAGAACGCCGTGCTGAAGGCGGCCCAGATTGCCACTGTGGAACCGGGCCCGGACTCCGAGAAGCGAATCCACCAGCGCCACTTCATTCAGGGCATGGCAGAGGTGGTGGCGGCCGAGAACGTCATGTCTCAATCGCTCTTCGATGACCCCGGGGCTGGGCCACTCGGTGGCGCAGTCGGCCGGCTGGCCGAGGGCCAGGAAGAGCTGCGAGGAGAGCTGGGCGTTTTCGCGGAGCGGCTCGAAGCCCTGGAGCACAGGATTCACGCGCTCAATCACGACCACTCGGCGGGGCGAGCCGAGCTTGCGCACAGAGATCGTATCGTCACCTACCTGGCACTAGGCGCGGCAATCCTCGCGGCCGCGGCCCTTGGCCTGTCGCTGCTGCAGTAACTCCTCGCGGACTCACCGTCGCCGCAACCGCACGTCCTCGCTCCGGTTGGGACCCACTACCAGCACTAGGAGACGGGACTCGTAGCCCGCCGCCGTAACCTTGACGTACTGAGTTCGGCAGTTATCCATCAGCGCCAGATCAAACTGGAAGCGATACTCGCCACTTTGGTCGGTAAACGTGACGTACGGAGTTCCGATCATCTGGAGGTGGGCTCCGGCCAGAGGGCGCCCGTTATCCTGCCGGAAAATCCGGCCAACTACCGTCCCGAGCTGGCTCGGGCCGGCGGAATCTCTCGGTGCAGCGGGGCGGGGAATGCAGCGCTCTGAATTGTCGGGCAGCCAGGCTTCCATCGGCCGCCTGGCCTGCGGTCCGGCACCGGCTCGGGTCACCAGCCGGGGGCGGCCGAAAATGCGTTGTGCCTCGGATTCGAGCGTGGCCACCGGCTGCTTTCTGGCGGGCGTAGTGGCAGCGGCCTGCGGTTCTCCTGTTTCGGGCTCGGGTTTGTCCGCCGTCGCTCCGCTCGACCGAGTCGCTTCCGGGGGCGCGTTGGGCTCAGGCTCGGGCGCAGTCTGGCGCACTGCGCGAGGTGGGGGTGGTGGCCCCGGAGGCACCGTCGCTGGTGGCGGCGTTGGCTGTGGTGGTGGGGTTGGCTCCGGGGGTGGGACGTAGATCATGTCTATCCGGCGTGCCTCGTCGGCCGGACGGTCGGCCCGCTCGGTGGGCTCTGGCGCCAGGCTTTGGCGGGAGAGTACGGCCGCCACCCCGAGCAGCACTAGATGGAGCCCCGCACTGACGGCGAGTGGACTCCAGGGGTGCTGGCGGGTGGGGGGGACCGGCTTCAACAAGCGAGACGTTCCTCGGAAGATGTTCGGGTGCTGATTTCAAGATAACGGGAGACCCCCGTCTCCCCGGCTCTTACCCAGGATGGCAATGGATCTGGACCCCTGGAAGCCGCATGCCGCGGCCATGGAGGCCTACCACCGTGGCAAGCACGACGCCGTGCTCGTGGTCTACGACGACTTCGAGCGGGACGAAGTGCCTGTTTCCTACTTCTTCCGCGGCCCCGACCTGTTTCCGCCCTTGGAGCGTGTGGCTCTCGACCTCTGCCGTGGCCGGGTCCTGGACGTGGGAGCCGGGTCCGGCTGCCACTCGCTCGCGCTTCAGGACCGTGGATTCGAAGTCACCGCCATCGAGATTCTTCCTTCCCTGGTCCGCATCCTTCGGGAGCGGGGCGTCAGGGATGCCCGCTCTGCCACCTGGATGGACGTCGAGGCCGAGCCCTTCGACACCGTTTTCATGATGATGAACGGGCTCGGGCTCACCGAGACGCTGCCCGGCCTGCGTCGGTTCTTTTCGGAGGCTCGGCGGCTGATTCGTCCCGGAGGTCAGGTGCTGGCGGACTCGACCGACGTTCGCATGCGGCTGGATGTGGAGGCGGGCCGCACCGGCGCCCTCGAGCGGCCCGATGGGCGCTACGTGGGCGAGTTGCGATTTCAGATCGAGTACGAGGGACACAAGGGGAAGCCGTTCCCCCAGCTCTATGTAGATGCCAACACCCTGATACGCTACGCGCGCGACCAAGACTGGGAGTGTGAGATCGTTTGTGATCCGGACGAATACGGGCACTACCTCGCGCGACTCACCCCCTAGCTCGTACTACAATGGGCGCTGCGTTCCGATAGCAAGTACTCGATTACCCGAGATCCCACCTGGAGCGAGAAACACTGATGAACATGCAGCACTTCGATGAGCTCCACCGGAGAATCAATAAGCGGTTGGAGGAGATTCGAGCGCCGCACCGCCGTGCGCAGATCCTCGAGTATCCATGGTTATACGGCGCGCTAGGCGAAGTGCCGTCGGAGGTCATGTTCATATGTGAGAACCCGAGCATTGCTGGCGTCCAGCGCGCGCACGTCGATACTGTCGACGGCGGAGAACCGGATATAGAAGCTCAGTGGTGGGGTGGCGCAACAAATCCCGCGGCGAAGAGATTTAGGGTAGCGATCCAGCGGCTCGGGCTAAAGGCGACTCCGCCGGAAGTGAAGGGCGGTTGGCGTTGCTACATTACGAATGTCATCAAGGAGATGAACGTTGCGGGTGATCATCAGAAGTCCTCCACGACGGATCACCGAGGCATGGCACGGGACTGGGCGCCGATCTTGACGTGGGAGTTGAGCCAAGTCCAGCCTAAGCATGTCTTCTGCGTCGGCCGCCGCGCACATGCGTTCGTCAACTGGCTAGTGTCCCAGCGCCTCATTCCGGGTATCCGGCCGAAGGTGGTCAATCACTATTCAGCCCGATCTGGTGACGCAGGCATCATTGCGGGGATCGTCGATGTCGTTGACGAAAGCCTGCCGCGGGGTCCGTCGCCTGTACAGCCAGTGCTCGACTCGTGACGGCGTATAACAACCGGATGAGGCTGTCCTCGGAGAGTGGACGGCTAGCTTAGTCGGCGGCCCGGCTTGCGGTAGTAGCACAATGGTGCTACTTTGTAGCATACTCATGCTACAGGAGGCTTTTGTGGTCCGCGAACTCACGCTCCGCCAAGTGGGTGGCTCCATTGGGGCTACCCTGCCCAAGGACATGGCCGAGCGGCTCCATCTGGCCCCCGGCGATCGGGTGCTCGCCGTGGAAACCGACCGCGGGATCCTCCTGACTCCCTACGACCCGACGACCGAGCGGGCGCTGGAGCTCGCGACCCGTGCGGCGAAGAAGTACCGCTCCGCGCTCCGCAAGCTCGCTGAATAGGCTGGCCGCGTGCCTCGACGGCCGCCTCCCCCCGGGCCGGTCTGGGTAAGTCGGCTGGTGCTCGACGCCGTGCATCTCGACCAGCTGCGGGAGCACGGCGGCCTGCCGGGCGTCCGCGAAGATAGCACTCTCGAGGCGGCGCTCGCCCGCCCTCAGCAGCGCTGGCACTACGAACCGCAGAGCGACAGGGCTACTTTGGCCGCGGCCTATGGCTGGGGCCTAGTGACCAGCCATCCCTACCGCGATGGCAACAAGCGGACGGCGTTCCTCGCCATGGCCATCTTCCTGGGCCTGAACGGCTTCGAGATCGAAGCCGCGCAGGAAGAGGTTGTGACCACCATGTTCGCCGCCGCCGCCGGCCAACTGACCGAAACACAACTTGCCGAGTGGGTGCGTGCACATCTGGTGAAGCTCGACTGACGCGCGCCGCGGCACGCCTTGCGACCGTGGACGGGGTCGATGCCAGCACGTTGCCCGTTCTCAAGCACAAAACGCTCGCAAAGCGTCGCGACTTCAGCTAAGTGATCGCCGCGTTTCACCCACATCCACGTGTCCGTCACAGCCATGTGTACTCCGGGGAAAGGGGGGGCGGCCCAAATAATATTAGACCGCAAACTCGGTCATCTAAGTTGGACCATGTCACGGGGTCAATAGGTGTGGCAGACCCGGCCAGGACCGGCACCCCATGTGGTTGCGTGCTGCCCGCGCGTCTTAGCCGTGCCAGAATGACGCTGCAATCACTCCGGTAGCGGCTCGCCCGCCCTCCAGCGGTCGTCGGTCAACCTATTCAAGAGCTCGAGCACCGCCCGCCGGTCCTGATGCACCGCCAGGACCAGCAGGTCCCCAGGGAGCGCCCACTCCAGAGACCGACGTACGCCGGCAATGTCGGGTCCCGCGCGAGAGACGGCCTGGTCGGGGAGGCCGAGCCGGGAGAACTCGTTGGCGAGCAAGGTTGGCACCTCTCCCACGGGGCGACCCCGCAGGTACTCATCCATGTCTTTGACCACCACGTGGTCGGGTCGCAGTGACCAGACAGCGCGAGCCAGCTCGCGAATGGCCTCGTCACTCCGGTCACCTGCCTGGCCGACCATGACCAGGCGTCGCTTGGCCGGGAGCCTCCGGGCCAGCCCTACCAGCGCCGACATGCCGTGGGGATTGTGGGCATAGTCGAGCAGGATCTGAATGCCGCCGATGTCCAGGAGAGTGGCCCGCCCGGGATTATCTCCTGGGTCGTGACCGAACTTCCGGAGCGCTGTGGCCATTGCCTCCGCCTCGAATCCCAAGGCCGCGCCCACCCCCACGGCGGCCAGCGCATTCGCCACGTTGTGCTCCGCGGTGCCCCGGAATGTGATGGGAACCTCGGCCAGCGAGGCAATCGTCTCACGCTGCTTCCCCCGGATCAACACGAGGTACCCCTGCTCGGCGACAACGGCGCTGCCGCCTGCATGGGTATGTGCCGAGATCAGGGGAGAAGTGGGGTCGAGTGAGAACCAGGTAATGGCTGCTCTGACGGCGGGGCTTCGTTGCACCAGCATCGGATCGTCCGCGTTCAGAACCAGCGTCCCGCGGTTTCCGAGCGCCTTGGCCACCAGCAGCTTTGTGTCCGCCAGCTCGGCCAGGCTCTCGATGCCGAACTCTCCCAGGTGATCTTCGGCGACGTTGGTCACCACCGCCGCATCAGCCCGCTCGACCGCGAGTCCCCGGCGCAGCAGTCCACCACGGGCCGTCTCTAGAATGGCCGTCTCCACTTCGGGACAGCGGAGGATCATCCGGGCCCCGCTGGGCCCGGAGAAGTCACCTTCCTCGATCGCGACCGTCCCCACCATCACGCCATCGGTCGACGTAAAGCCCGGGGCTCGTCCCGCCGCCCGGGCCATGGCCGCCAACAGCCGGACGACGGTTGTCTTGCCGTTGGAGCCGGTCACCAGTGCTATGGGCACGTCGCGAACGCGCGACCAGTCCACGGCTGCAGGATCCGGCAACGAAGCCTCCGGCCAGACGAGCGCGCCCGCTCCCGATCCCACGGAGACCTGCTCCTCGCCGCTCAGGAAGGTCAGCCCCCGTGACCTGGCCGCACTCCGGAGTGCAACCAGAGCCGCATTCCTCTCCGCCGCAATGGTGGCCCGCAACGACGCCACGCCGGCGGCGTAGTCCGGCGGAGGCCCCGATCCCAGCTCCGCCGCCGCCGCTTCCCAGGCGAGCTCGTTCAGCTCAGTGGCCGCATAGAGGCCATCGACCGGCGCGGTCAGCGCCAGGCTCACACCGCCGGGGAATCGTCGAGTGGCCAGGTGCTCATCGACCCAGCCGACGTCGCGAAACAGGCGGCGCGCGGCGCTCTCCCAGGCGGCAATCGCCTGATCGGGGTCCTGTCCGCCGAGCCGAAGTTCGAGAACCGCGCCCGGGCAGTCGAGCAGCAGCCCTGGTCCGGTCAGGCGGCGGGAGTCGAGGACGTCCATGGGGGGAGCTCCGCCGGTCAGTCGGCGAGCTCCTCGCGCGCAATCCGGACGCCACGCGAGTCTCTCACAAACTCATGTCGCCGGTCCTCCAGCACCGGTGCCACGGCGGCCAGCACCGGCTCTGGCCGCGACACGCGCCGCCGCTCCGCGGGCGGAGGCGCCGCTTCGGGGCGGAACTGGATGATCTGCTTCCAGCTCCGGGTGATGGCGTCTCCGAAGATGAGCAGGAGGTCGCCCGGATCAGCCTCCCGAAGCGCGGTGTCGGTGGCTGCCTCCTCACTGGGGATGACCAGGATGTTCTCGGCGGGCACACCGTTGGCGAGCAGCGCCTCACGCAGCAGCTGCGGCACCTCATCGGGGCGGCGGCCTCGAAGCTGATCGTCACGCCGGCAGATGTAGCGATCGAAGCGCCCCGCGGTGATACGCCCGATTTCGATGATGTCCTGGTCCCGCCGGTCGCCGGGCGCAGCCAGCACGCAGATGCGCCGCCCGACGACGTCCAGCCTCTCCACCAGCTGGCACATCGCCTCTACCGCCGCCGGATTGTGGCCGTAGTCGAGAATCACCTTGAACGGGTGCTCGTCGTAGATGTTCATCCGGCCCGGGGCCTGGAAGAACGTGGTGTCGAATGTACGGAGCCCGTGCCGGATGTCTTCCAGCTTGAGCCCCATGCTGAACGCCATGGCAGCTGCGAACATCGCGTTCTGCACGTTGTGCATGGCCCGACCCTCGAGCGTTGCCGGTATCAGGTGGGTCCAGAGCAGCGGTATGTGGGTGCCATGATCGTAGATCGTGATCATCTGGCCCTTGATCCCGGTCTCCAGCACGACGCCGCGTCCCCCCGCCTTGATGTGCTCGCCAACCAGCTCGTGAGTGGGGTCCATGGTGACATAGCACAGATGCTGCGCCTCGGTGTAATCGGCCATCTTGAGGCACAGCGGGTCATCGGCGTTCAGGATAGCGGTATCCCGAGCCACCTCTACCACGATTCGCTTGACCTCGGCGAGCTGTTCCAGCGTGCCGATGCCTCGAAGGCCGAGATGGTCGGCTTTTATGTTAAGCACCGCGCCTACATCGCAGCTTCTCACTCCCATTCCCGTCCTGAGCAGCCCACCGCGCGCGATCTCCAGCACCGCCACGTCCACCGACGGGTCGCTCAACACCATTCGTGTGGCTACCGGGCCGGTCATGTCTCCCGCCACCGTGCGCTGGCCATTGATGTAGACCCCGTCGGTAGACGTGAGACCGACGTGATGCCCGGCGAGCTTCTGGATGTGGGCCAGCATTCGGGCCGTTGTGGTCTTGCCATTGGTTCCGGTGATCGCGGCGATCGGAATCCGGGTCGGCGTACCCGGCGGAAACAGCATATCCATCACCGGACCGCCCACGTCGCGCGCCCGTCCCTCGCTCGGCGCCATGTGCATGCGGAACCCCGGTGCGGCGTTGACCTCGCAGATGGCACCGCCGACTTGCTTGTATGACTCGGTGACATCGGTGCTGAGGAAGTCCACCCCGCCCACATCGAGGCCGATCGCCTTGACCGCGCGCACCGCCATCTCGATGTTGTCCGGATGAACCTGGTCGGTCACGTCCGTGGCGGTGCCCCCGGTGGAGAGATTGCCGGTCGAGCGGAGAAAGACCCGTTCACCGTCGGCAGGAATCGTTTGCCGGGTGTAGCCCTTGGTGGAGAGCAGGGTCTCGGCCTGGTGATCGAACATCAGACGCGTGAGCACCTTCTCGTGCCCGACGCCGCGGCGGGGGTCCCGGTTCACCTCGTCCACCAGCTGCTCGATGGTGTGTACCCCGTCTCCCACCACGTGTCCCGGCACCCGCAGCGCCACGGCCACCAGCTCCCCGTTGATCACCAGCATCCGGTGGTCCTCGCCAGTGATGAAGCTCTCGACGATGACGCTCCGGCTATGCTCCCGGGCGAAATCGAAAGCCTGGGCCACCTGCTCCGAGCTGGTGAGACGGATCGAGATCCCGCGTCCGTGATTCGCGTTGAACGGCTTCACCACCACCGGGTATCCGATCCGCTCGGCCGCCGCCACCGCGTCTTCTGCGGTCTGAACCAGCCGCTGCTGCGGCACCGGCAGGCCCAGATTGCCGAGTATGCGGTTGGTTTCCTCCTTATCGGAGGCCAGCTCGACGGCGATGTGCGACGTGCGGCTGGTGACTGTCGCCTGGATCCGCTGCTGATACCTGCCGTGCCCGAATTGGATCAGACTCTGGTCGTTGAGCCGGATCCAGGGAATTCGCCGCTCCTCTGCCGCCCGCACCAGCGCCATGGTGCTGGGGCCGAGTGCTCGCCGCTGGGCAAAGCGGATGAACTCGTCCCGCTCCGCGGCAAAGTCGAACCCCTCGGGTACCGAGCCCTCTGGTCGCAGATCGGGGGGGAGCAGTGAGTGCAACAGGGTGAGGCCGAGCCGGCCGGCCTCGAGTCCCACATCCTCCTGCTCGTACTGGTAGATGACGTAGTAGTGTCCGGGGGGGCCGTGAGAGCGGGTCTTTCCGAAGGTGACGGCCTCGCCCGCCACGTTCTGGAGCTCGATCGCGACATGCTCCAGGATGTGACCCATCCAGGTGCCGCCGCCCTCGGTAAGCCGGCGGACGAATCCACCCTTTTTGCCATAGGAGCAGGTGTGCTCGTGCAGCCCGGGCAACGCGGCGAGGAGGGCATCGGTGAACGCCGCTCCCAGCTTTCCAGATGGCCATTCTTCCAGCGGGCCGAGATCGATGTCGAGCCGGACAACCGGGAAGTGGGCGTACAGGCTGGGCCCGACGAAGACCGCTTTATCGAGTATCAGCATTTCGTTACCCGCTTCCTCGCTTCGCCGCCTTGTTGCCTTCCTCACCGCCTTCCACCCGCTGGGCCAGCGCCGGCGCGGCCGCGGCAATGCGGGAATGCAAGTTGAAGGTCGAGCCGTGATCCAGGATGTGCAACTTGAGCCCGATGAGACAGACCGCGTCGTTCTTCCGGACCCGCGCCATGGAGGAGAACTCGATACCAGAGCAGTCCACAATCGTAAGCGCGCCACCGCCCACCACCTCGAGGGTCTCATCCGGCCCAATGAAGCCGGCCGTGTTCTCGTCGAGGCCGATACCGATGGCAAAAGGGTTGTACGCCAGGGCGGTCAGCAGCCGGCCGAGGCGGTCGCGCTGTCGGAAGTGCTGGTCGATGATGATCCGGTTGGTCAGACCGAGGCCTGGGGCCAGAGTAACGATCCGGGCCCGGGGAGAAGCCCCCTCTTTTCCGAAGGCGATCATGTGCTCGCAGAGAAACGCCGCACCCGCCGAGGTTCCGGCCACGTGCATGCCCTCGGCGTTCCGCCGCCGGATCGCCTTGGCTACTTCGGTACCTCCGATCATGGTACTGAGCCGCAGCTGATTCCCACCGGTAAGGAAGACACCGTCAACGGTATCGAGAATATCGAGCCACTCGCGGTGCTCGCAATCGGCCCGGCTCTGGATCGGGAGCGACTTCGCGTCGCCGACGCCCAGGCTGTGAAACAGGTCCTCGTAGCGGCTGCCGGTATCGCTCACCGAGGAGGCGGTAGGGATAATCGCGATGCGGCAGCCGGCGCCCCCGCAGAGCGTGGCAAAGCGCCGCAGAATGGCGACATCGCCGATCTTCTCCTCTGCGCCGCCCACCGGAATGATGTAGCCCCGAGCCTTCTCCACCCGCTTCCTCCTCGGCACCTGGCTGCTAGGCTTCGAACGTTCCCTGAATCAGGGGGCGGCCCCCTCGAACGTGCCACTTGCCCCGGGCCATCACGTCCTGAACTCCACCTTCCGAATCGAGTACCACCAGATCCGCGTCCGAGCCCGCGGCCAGACGGCCTTTGCGCGGCAGCATCAGCAGTCGCGCAGGGTTGGAGGTGAAAGCCGGCAACACGCGCTCCAGCGGCTGACCCGAGGCCAGGAGCTCCTTGAGGGTACCCCCGAGTGCTGACGGGCTTCCCACGTCCATGGCAATCACCCGCCCGTCCTCGTCGAACGAGGGAAGGCACCCACCGCCATCGGAGCTTACGGTCACCTGCTTGGCTGGCAGCCCGGCCGCGAGATATCGGATCAGTGCCACGGATGCCGGCCAGGCATCCTCACCCTCAACCACCGGAAACGCGGTGATGTCGATGGTGCAGCCTTCCCCTACCAGCGTCAGGGCTTCATCGAAGAGCGCCTTACGGCGGTTGACGTGGGTGGGATTGAAGACGGCCGCGGGTATCTCGCTGCGGTTGATGGCTTGGCGCACCAGGTCGAGCCCGCGCGAACCGTCCCCGACGTGCAGGTGGACGATGCCGGCCTTTCCAGCCATCAGGCCGCCGACATGTGCGTCCCCGGCCACCCGGAGAAGCTCGTCCAGGGTGGGCTGGCTGGAGCGATGGTCACTGATCGCGAGCTCGCCGACTCCCAGTATCAGGTCGATGAGGACCATGTCGCCGCGTACGCTGCCGGTGACCGTCACCGGGGGCACGTGATATCCTCCGGTGTAGCAATAGGCGCTGAGCCCATCGGCAATGAGCCCACGAGCCGCGGTCACCAGCTCGGCCGGGGTGCGCACGGTATCGTCGGTTCCCAGCACCCCCACCGCCGTGGTCACGCCCCCCCGGGTGAGGCGGCTCAGCCCGAGGGGTGGAAGTCGCGTGTTCGGGCCCGCCTCGCCACCGCCCCCGGTCAGGTGAACGTGGCCGTCTATGAAGCCGGGAATGACTCGGCGCCCCTCGAGATCATGCTCCCGAACGCCAAGTGCAGCCGGCAGGGTGGGCAGCGAGCTTCCGACCCATATGATGGTCTCACCTGCCACCAGCAGATGTGCGCGGCCTTGGGGCTCGGGTGCGTAGAGTTCGGCGTTCCGCAGTAGCTCGATCATGATTCCCGGATAGGGTGCATGCGACCTGAGAAGTTACTCTCACCCGGTAACTCGGGCCATTGTCCTCGAATCGGCGGGCGTTCGAGGCGGCATCGTGGCCGCACGGGAGTCATTGCGAGGGCGTATCACGCCCGAAGCAATCCAGCCGCCGCCGCGAAGCTGCGGGATCGCCACGCGGGCCATGGCCCGCTCGCGATGACTGGCGGAAATTGGGAACCACGCGACCCCTCGAGCTACTTCTCCAGGCCGGAGGGCACTCCCTCAGGATAGCGTGATTGGATGGCTGCCTGGATCCGCTGGATGCGATTCTCGGGATTGGGATGGGTGCTGAAGAACTCCGGCGGCCTGCCCCCCTGCGAGCTCTGTTCCAGGATCTTCATCAGACCGATCATCGAACGCGGATCGTACCCGGCCTCCGAGGCGAAGCGCACGCCCAGGTCGTCCGACTCGAGCTCGTCCTGCCGCCCGAACCGCATCCCGACCAGCTGGCCGATCATGGCTGCCACTGCGGCCGAGCTTCGGCTCGAGGGATTGTTCGGGTCGTAGGTCGCGAGCACGGCGGCGCCGGTCAGGCCCTCGGTCAGCTGCTGCTTGGCGATGTGCTCGGCCCCATGCCTGCCGACGACATGCCCGATCTCGTGACCCAGCACTCCCGCAAGCTGGCCATCGGTCTCCAGTCGCTTGAGCAACCCTTCGGTGATGAAGACTTGCCCGCCGGGCAAGGCAAAGGCGTTGATGGTTTCGGGATCGTCGAGGAGGTGGAACTGGAAGGTGTAGGGACTCTGGCCGGCTACGGTGCGGGAAACCAGGCGCTCACCGATCCCGCGGACCCGGGTCTGCGCCTCCGAATCGGGGTCGAGACCACCGAACTGTTGAACCATTTCGGGGGCGGCCTGCAGCCCGAGCGCGACTTCCTGCTCTGGCGTGATGCCGGCGACATGCTGCTTTTCCTGGGTGATCGGGTTGAAGGCGCTCTTTCCGAAGTACCCCAGCACGGAGATCACCGCTACCACCAGCGCTATCCACAGTCTGCTGCGAGACACGGAGCCTCCCTGAAAGGAAGCTCAAAGCTTATCTGTGCCGCTGTTCCCGACCGTGACACTCCTCACGCGGTGCGGAACCCGCCTACCGCGCCAGTCAGCCGCTCGGCCGCCTCGGCCAGGTGGCTGGCCGACGAGGAGATCTCTTCGGTGGACGCGTTGAGCTGCTGCGCGGCCGCTGCGATCTGCTCCGCAGCCGCGGCGTACTCCTCGGTACCGGCGGAGACCTGACGCATCCGTCCGGCGATCCCTTCGATCAGACCGCGGACCTCTCCCGCCGAGGTGGAGATGCGGCGAGTCCACTCGTCGTTGGCCTCGGCCTCCGCGGCCACGTTCTTGAGCCCCTCGGCCGCGGAATGGGCCGCTTCCCGCGCCGCCGTGCCGCCCCGGCCCAGGCGAAGCAGCCGCTCGCGGGCGGTCTGAACCTGGGCCACGACGCTCTGAACCGTGTCGCTGGTCGAAGTGGCCGCGCGGGCTGCTTGCCCCGCGAGCTTGCGCACCTCCTCGGCAACCACACTGAACCCGCGTCCTTCCTCGCCCGCCCGGGCCGCCTCGATCGAGGCGTTGAGCGCCAGCATGTGGGTCTGCTTGGCGATCGCCTTTGCCTGGGTGATGAATTTCTCGATCTCGCCCGAGGCAGTCGCGAGCGCTTCGGCCTCGCTTGCCCCCCGCTCGATCTCCTCGGCCAGCCGGGCCAGCTCTGCGCTGCTCTGGTCCAGCCGCTCCTGGTGAGAACGTGCCAGCCGCGCCAGTGCGGCATTCCGCTCCGCGGCCTGGCTTGCCCCCGCAGCGAGCTCCTGTGCGATATCGAGGATCTTCCCGGCGTCCTCCGCCGCGGCCCGGACCACCAGCGCCTGCTGGTTGGCGCGCTCGGTGAGGTCACCCGTAGTGCCCGCCACCTCTTGCGTCGAAGCCGTCATCTGCTGGGTCGAGGCGGCGATCTGCTGCGCCATGGCGGCGGCGTCGTGCGAGTGCTGTCGGATGGTGCCCACCAGTTGCTGGAGCTGGGTTACCATGCTGACCATGGCCGTCGAGAGGCGGTCCAGCCCCGGGCGCCCGGCCCAGTTCGGCATGGTGAGATCTCCATCCGACACTCTTATGGCCACCGCCGCGGCCTTGCCGGTTGGCTTCAGCACGCGGCTCAGGAGAGTCCGCACCAGCAGCTGCTCTATGGCTACCCCCAGCGCAAATACCGCCAGGGGTCCCCAAACCAGGGGGTCTTCAGCGACGGACGCTTCGGCTGAAGGTGGGCAGACCAGAAGGAGGATCAAGGCAACCGCCGCCGCGACGACCGCCGCGGCCGCGACCCCTATCAGGTGGAGATTCAGAACAAACCGATTGGGAGATGCCATCGAATCTCGGGTTCAGTGGTCCTGCGGGTGGAGCTTCGGAACATCGCACCGTTGCAAGAGGGGGGCCCCGGAACGGGCGGGCGGGCGGACCGACGGACGGGCGAGGGAATCAGAGTGGCTCCGGTGGCACTAACACCGCAGTGGCAATAGATTTACGGTTCCTCTAAACCCGTGCACCTCCAGGAATGCGCGCCCGGCCGG
>CAZASU010000024.1:0-27027 GCA_964487785.1 uncultured Gemmatimonadaceae bacterium
CTGGTACCCCTCTCCGGCGTGGAGTCCATGCCCTGATGTCCTGCGAGCAGTGCCGGGAGCGTGAGGCGGTCATCCACCTCACCCAGATCGTCAACGAGCAGGTTACCACCCTGCACCTCTGCGAGCGCTGCGCCGCGGAGAAGGGGGTAGAGAGCCCCGGTGCCGCGCCGAAAACGCCCCTGGGCACCTTTCTCGCCGCCATGGGCCAGGAGCTGCCGGAAATGCCGGCGCCTCGGACCGGCGATACCTGCGCTCGCTGCGGCGGGTCGCTCCAGGACTTTCGGGAGAGTGGCAGGCTGGGCTGTTCCGAGTGCTATCGCTCCTTCGAGGTACCGCTGCGCGACCTGCTGCGCCGGCTGCACGGCTCGACCCACCACATGGGCGAGCGCTATACCGAGGTCGGTGGAAGCAGCGAGCCGAGCGAGCACCATCAGGCCACCGAGCTGCGGGAGCAGCTCCGCGTGGCTGTCGAGACTGAGAACTTCGAGCTGGCGGCGGAGCTCCGCGACCGTCTGCGGGTGATGGAATGATCGATCTCAGTCTCCTTACCGACGGCGGGGTCGGCTGGCTCGACGCGAGCGGCCCCTCCAGCCACCTGATCCTCTCCACTCGGATCCGGCTGGCGCGGAACCTGGCCGGGCGGGTCTACCAGGGACGGAACTCCGAGTCCGAGCGGGAGGACATTCTCCAGACGGTGGAGGCCGCCGCGCGGGACACCGTGCTGCTGCGGCGGGCCATCAAGTTCCGGCTCGACCAGCTGGATCGGAGCGACCGGCAGTTGCTGCACGAGCGGCACCTGGTCAGCAAAGAGCTGGCAGGGCTGGACGCCGACGGGCGGGTGCGCTCGGGAGCCTCACTGCTGGTTCAGGATCGCCTCGGGGTGATGCTGAATGAGGAGGATCATCTGCGCCTGCAGGGCCTCCATTCCGGGTTCGCGCTGGACGCCGCCTACGCCGAGGTCGATCGGCTGGACGCCGAATTGGGACAACGACTTGCATTCGCATTTCACTCTGAATTTGGTTACCTTACCTCGTGTCCGACCAACGTCGGTACCGGGCTTCGGGCCTCGGTGTTGATCCACCTTCCCGGCCTGGTGCTCACCAAGGAAATCTCCAAGGTGCTGCAGGGGCTGGCACAGGTGGGACTGACCTTCCGGGGCCTGTATGGCGAAGGAAGCGAGGTCGTCGGCAACTTCTTCCAGCTGTCCAACCAGACGACTCTCGGCAGTTCCGAGCATGAGCTGCTCGATCATCTCGGCAAAATGGTCCGGCAGGTCATGGACTACGAGGAGCAGGCCCGGCAGGTGCTGCTGCGAGACGCCCCGGCAATCATCGAGGACAAGGTGTGGCGCGCGTATGGGTTGCTTCGGTATGCCCGGGCGCTGTCGTTTGAAGAGGCCATGAACTTGTTGAGCGGCGTGCGACTCGGTGTAGGCGTGAATCTCATCCCCGACGTCGGCATGTACACGCTGAACAAGTTGCTGGTGTATACCCAGCCGGCCCATCTGGCGGTGGCCGAAGGGGTGGCGCCGGCCGACCCCGATCTGCCAGTTCGGCGGGCACAGTTCGTGCGCAAAGTATTGGAATCCGAGGTTGGACGCCGTGGATGAGCCGCGACGAAGGGCTTCGGAGCCTACGTAGGATACCGCGATGAACGGCTACAATTTTACTGATCGTGTCCGTAAAGTCCTGCAGATGGCCCGCGAAGAGGCGGCGCGGCTGCATCACGAATACGTGGGGACGGAGCACATCCTCCTGGGCCTGATTCGCGAGGGCGAGGGGGTGGCGGCGGCAGTCCTCACCAACCTGAACGTCGATCTCGAAGACATCCAGCAGAAAATCGAGGAAACGGTAAAGAAGGGGAAGGCGGCCGCCGCGGCCGGTCCCGATCTCCCCTACACCTCGCGCGCCAAGAAGGTGCTCGAGCTGGCTATGACAGAAGCGCGGGAGCTCAATCACTCCTACGTCGGCACCGAGCATTTACTGCTTGGCCTCCTTCGAGAAGAGAAGGGCATCGCCGCCCAGGTCCTTACCGATGCCGGCGTCAATCTGGAACAGTCGCGGGCCGAAACCCTGCGCCTGCTGGGCAGCGACATGCCCCAGGCCACGGCCGGCGGCGGCAGCGCTCAGCCCAGCTCGGCGCCCAAGTCGGAGAAGAAGTCCAAGACTCCCGCACTCGACCATTTCTGCCGCGATCTGACGCAACTCGCCGCGGAGGGCCAGCTCGATCCGACGATCGGCCGGGCCAAGGAGATCGAGCGCGTCATGGAGATCCTGGCCCGCCGGAAGAAGAACAACCCGGTCCTCATCGGCGAGCCCGGCGTCGGCAAGACCGCCATCGTCGAGGGGCTGGCGCTGCTGATTGCCAATGGCCTCTGCCCCGACGTGCTGCGCGACCATCGGGTGCTCTCGCTGGATATGGCGGCGGTCATCGCCGGCACCAAGTATCGGGGTCAGTTCGAGGAGCGGCTCAAGGCGGTCATGAACGAGATCGCCCAGAACAAGCAGATCATCCTCTTCATCGACGAGCTGCACACGCTGGTGGGAGCCGGGGCGGCCGAAGGCGCCATCGACGCCTCCAACATGTTGAAGCCCGCGCTGGCTCGGGGTGAGCTGCAGTGCGTGGGCGCCTCGACGCTGAACGAGTACCGCAAGTACATCGAGAAGGACGGGGCGCTGGAGCGCCGTTTCCAGACCGTCGTGGTCGAGCCGCCTTCGGTCTTAGAGACCGTCGAGATCCTCAAGGGTCTGCGGAAGAAGTACGAGGACCACCATCGGATCAGCATTCCCGACGCCACGCTCAGCGCGGCCGCGGAGCTCTCCGAGCGCTACATCACCGATCGGTTTCTGCCCGACAAGGCCATCGACGTGATCGATGAGGCCGGCGCCCGTGCGCGGCTGGCCTCGCAGGTTCCGCCGGCTGAGGTGGCGGAGCTCAAGACCGCACTGGAGAAGGTGAACGTTCAGAAGGAGGATGCGGTTCGGGACCAGAACTTCGAGCGCGCGGCCTCTCTCAGAGACCAGGAGCGGGATCTGCAGAACCAGATCCGGCTCAAGCAGGAAGAGTGGGAGAAGGAGCGGCAGACCCGCCGTCCCGTCATCGACGAGGAGGCCGTCGCGTTCATCGTCTCCCGCTGGACCGGTATTCCGGTTACCCGGCTTCAGGAGGCCGAAACCGCCCGGCTGATGCGAATGGAGGAAGAGATCCACGAATCGGTCGTTGGGCAGGACGAGGCCATCAAGGCCGTGTCCCGGGCCATCCGGCGCTCCCGTGCAGGGCTCAAGGATCCCAACCGCCCGATCGGCTCGTTCATCTTCTCCGGCCCCACCGGCGTTGGCAAGACTGAGCTGGCACGTTCGCTGGCCAAGTTCCTGTTCGCTGACTCGTCGGCCCTGATCCGGGTGGACATGTCGGAGTACATGGAAAAGTTCTCGGTGTCGCGCCTGATCGGTGCGCCTCCGGGCTACGTTGGCTACGAGGATTCCGGCACCCTGACCAAGGCGGTGCGCCGGAAGCCCTACTCGGTGGTGCTGCTGGACGAGATCGAGAAGGCGCATCCCGATGTCTTCAACATCCTGCTGCAGGTGCTGGATGAAGGCCATCTGACCGACAACTACGGCCGCATGATCGACTTCAAGAACACCGTCGTGATCATGACGTCCAACGTCGGTGCCCGTGACATCATGTCGGGGAAGACGCTCGGGTTCCACGGCGGCGATCAGCGGGGGACGTTCGAGAAGATGCAGGACACGGTCAAGGAGGAGATGAACAAGGTGTTCAATCCCGAGTTTCTAAATCGACTGGACGACGTGATCGTGTTCCACCCGCTGTCCAAGGAACACATCGCCCTGATCGTCACCATTCTGCTGAAGGAGGTTCAGCGCCGCCTGGGGGACGAGGTCAAGCTCACGCCGGCCGCGGTGGAGTTCCTGGTCGAGCATGGCTACGACCAGAACTACGGAGCCCGCCCGCTGAAGCGCTCCATCCAGCGCTATATCGAGGATCCGCTCAGCGAGAAGATTCTCATGGGCGATGTCGGCCGGGGAGACGAGATCGAGGTCGATGTCGCCCCCGACGGCGAGCGGCTGGTGTTCCGCGCGCTGACCGCCACCCCCCAGGCCTAAGCCCGTGCGCCGGACCCTTCCCGGGTTCCGGCGCGCCCACCCTCCGCCCATACCGATGCGTCGTTTTCTTCCGACCCTTACCGCCGGCTTTCTCCTCGTGGGAGCGCCGGCGGCGCTTCAGGCTCAGGATCCCGCGCCGCCCAAGGTCGATAGCATCAGGGTGGAAGGGAACCAGCGGCTCACCCCCTCCCAGATCATCGGCAGCTCCGGCATCATCGTCCACCAGCCAGTCAACTACCGCGACATTCAGCGCGCCATCACCTCGCTGTTCCGCACCGGCCAGTTCGACGACGTGGTGGTGGAGCAGCGGAACATCGGCGGGCGTCTCATCCTGGCCATCAAGGTCAAGGAGCGGCCCGTGCTGGAGAAGTGGGCCGTCCGGGGCGTCAACCGGCTGTCGGAGGGCGACGTCAAGGGCCGGGTGCGCCTGACCGAGGGCCGTCCGCTCGATCGCAGCGCGGTCGAGCAGGGACGGGCGGGCATCGACTCGCTGTACAAGGACAAGGGCTACTACGCCTCGAGGGTGAAGGTGCTGCAACTGCCCCAGGAATCGGGCAAGGTCCGGGTGGTGTTCGACGTCGACGAAGGCGAGCGGGTGGCGATCAGCCAGGTCGTCATCGACAGCAACAGGCGCTTCTCCGACAAGGCCGTGGTGAAGCACATGTCGACTCGCCCGGAAGGCTTCTGGTGGTTCCAGAAGGGTGAGTATGACGAGCGCAAGGTCGAGGAGGACGTGCGCGAGCGGCTGCCGGGCTGGTACGCCGACCAGGGCTTCGTGGATTTCCAGGTCACGCACGACTCCCTGGTATCGGACTCCGCCGGGGGCAAGGCGATCCTGCGGCTCACGGTCGACGAGGGGCCGGTCTACCAGGTCGGGACCTTCGACATTCAGGGCAACCGGCGCTTTTCGACTGAGGAGCTGGTGGCGTTGTACCCGTTCGGGCCGATCGGGCCCACCGGAGCGCCGACCGGGAAGCGCCGTGCATTCAGCCGCTCGGAATGGAGCGAGGCCACCGAGAAGGTGCAGAACCTGTACGCCAACAACGGCTACATCTACGCCCAGGTCCAGCCGGAGGAGGTCCGGCGCACGGGGGCGGTGGGCAACCCGCTGGTGGACCTGCACTGGACCGTCCGGGAAGGGTCGCCGGCCACCATCAACAAGGTGGAGATCGTCGGGAACGACGTGACCCACGAGCGGGTGATCCGCGAGGCGATCGTCATGCTTCCCGGGGATCTCTTCAGCCGGGAGCGGCTGATTCGCTCCTACCAGAACGTCTCCAATCTGGGGTTCTTTCAGCAGCCGCTTCCTTCGCCTGACGTCAAGCCGGCCGCCAACGGCGTCGATGTAGACATCATTTTCCGGGTCGAGGAACGCCGCACCGGCAACATCAACTTCGGCGCGTCGCTGGGCCAGGGTACCGGAGTGGGCGGATTCCTCGGGCTGGAGGAGCCCAACCTCTTCGGCCGGGGAAAACGGGGCAAGCTGCAATGGCAGTTCGGCCAGAACATCAACGACTTCACCTTGAGCTATACCGACCCCGCCATTCGGGAGAGCCGGATCTCCGGCACCATCTCGCTCTTCGACTCGCGGGCCCGGTTCACCGTCGGTGACCTGGGACGCCGGAAGCAGACCGGTGGGAGTGTGCAGCTGGGTTTCCCCTTCCTGGGTTCCCGCTACACCCGGCTGTTCACCTCGTATTCCTATCAGCGCATCCGGTACAGCGAGGGCTCGGCGGATCTTCAGGCCCGGTTCCGATGCAGCGCCTGTAGCCGGTCGACGCTGGGCACAAGCCTGCTCCGGGACACCCGTGTCGGCCTTCCCTTTGCCACCGGCGGTTCCCTAACGAATCTCAGCGGCGAGCTGAACGGCGGATTCCTCGGGGGCACCGGCAACTATCGGAAGGTCGATCTCGAGGGCCGCTGGTACGCGCCCCTCGGAACCCTGGGAGGCGGCGGGCAGCTGGGGGCCGGTGTACAGTTCGTGCTCGGCCTGACCGCCAAATCCGGCTTTATCTTTGGCGACGCGGGGCCCTTCTTTACCGAGCTGTACTCGCTCGGTGGGGTCCAGTATGGCATCCCCTTGCGCGGCTATGACGAGTTCTCGATCACGCCTAATGGGTTCGACCCTTCGGCTGGTGGAAACAACGCGGCCAGCGCCGATACCTTCGGCAAGTCCTACTCCGCCTTCACCGTCGAGGCCGGTGCCAGGATCAGCCAGTCGCTCTACGTCAGCTCCTTCTTCGATGCGGGCAACGTCTACCGGAGTGCACGGCAGTGGGATCCCACGCGACTGTTCCGCGGCGCGGGCTTCGGGGCAGCGGTGATCTCGCCTCTGGGACCGATCGGGATAGATCTGGGCTACGGGTTCGACCGGGTGGACCTCAACGGACGGCCTAAGCCCGGCTGGCAGCTCCACTTCAAGCTGGGCAATTTCTTCTAGGCAGGACGCACCTTTCAACTGGAGTGAAGCATGAAGCTTGCCGTCGTGGTAGCCTGGGTTGCTTTGATCGCCGTGTCCGTGGCAAGGCCCGCATCGTTGGCAGCCCAGCAGGGTGGAAGCAAGGTTGCCTATGTCAACACCCAGGCGATCCTCAAGCAGACGCCCGGATACGTGAAGGCGGAGTCGACCTTCACCAAGGAGCTCGAGACCTACCGGGTGGAGGTGCAGAAGCTTCAGGCCACGCTCGATTCGGCTGCGTCCGACTTCGATCAGCAGTCGGTGATGCTGAGTCCGACGCAGCGGGCCGCGAAGCGCAAGGACCTCCAGGCACAGCAACAGAAGCTGGAGCAGCGCACCCAGGAGCTGCAGCAGCGAGCCGCAACCCGGGAGCGCGATCTGCTCAACCCGATCCAGAGCAAGGTCAACAGCGTCATCGAAGGGGTTCGAGCGGCGGGTAACTACGCCATAATCTTCGACGTGAGCGCGCCGAACAACGGGATTGTCACGGCGGACAAGTCGATCGACCTGACTCAACGTGTAATTCAGCAGCTCAAAGCGGGCAGCTGATCTCGTGACATCCGGGAGCCTTACCGCGCGGGCGGTCGCCGACCTGGTCGGTGGCCGCCTGCTTGGCGATGGGGGCATCCGGATCCACCGGGTGCGGCCGCTGGACCGGGCCGGCCCCGACGCACTGTCCTTTGCAGTTTCGGTCCGGTACGCCTCGGACCTGGACAGCTCCAAGGCGGGGGCGGTGCTCGTGCCCGAGGCCCTGGCCTCGGGGGCCGGGCCGGGAACCCGGATCGTGGTGCCTGACCCGTATGGGGCGCTCGTCCGGGTGCTGCACGCGCTGTATCCCACGGAGTCCCCCGAAGCAGGCATAGACCCGACCGCACGCATCGGAACCGGCGCGGTAATCGGTCCCGAGGTGTCCATCGGGCCCTTCGTGGTGCTGGGCCGGAATGTGCAAATCGGCGCCCGCTGCCGGCTGGCGCAGGGCGTCTCGGTCGGCGATGGAGTGGTCATTGGGGACGACACGACGCTCGGACCGGGCGTCGTATGTTGCCCGGGCACCCGTATCGGCAGCCGCGTGGTGCTGAAGGCGGGCGCTGTCCTCGGTGGCGATGGGTTCGGGTATCTCTCCGACGGCAAGGGACACACCCGAATCCCGCACGTGGGGGGCTGCATCCTGGAGGATGAGGTGGAGGTGGGCTCCAACACCTGTATCGATCGCGGCAGTATCGACGACACGGTGGTGGGTCGCGGGACCAAGGTGGACAACCTGGTGCAGGTGGGGCACAATGTCCGGATCGGCGAGCGCTGCCTCATCATGGCCGGCGTCGGGATTGCGGGCAGCACGCGGGTGGGCAACGACGTCATCCTGGCCGGCCACGTCGGGGTCACCGACCATCTCGCCATCGGCGATCGTGCGCGCATCGCGGCCAAGAGTGCCATCTTCGGCGACGTCCCGGCCGGCGCCTCGTTCAGTGGCCACCCGGCGCGCCCGCATCGCCAGTTCCTGCGGGCCCAGGCGGCCATGTACCGCCTGGCCGCGATCGTGGACGAGCTGGAGCGGCTGGTGCCGGAGCGGGCGCGCCATGGCTAGGCGTACCCTGGCCCAGAGCGCGCGCGTGAGCGGGATCGGCCTGCACACCGGCTCGTCTGCCGCAGCGGTCTGCCAGGGCGCGCCGTCGGGACAAGGCATCGTGTTCCGGCGCACCGATCTCCCCGGCGCTCCGGTAATTCCAGCACGCCTGAGCGAGGTGCAGTCCACCGAGCGCCGCACCGTGCTGGGACAGGGCGAAACGGTGGTGCAGACCGTCGAGCACGTACTCGCCGCCGCGGCCGCGCTCCAGATCGACGATCTCACCATCGACCTCGACGGGCCGGAGGCCCCGATCGGTGACGGATCGTTCGCTCCATACCTGACCGCGCTGGAGCAGGCCGGCATCGTGGAGCAGCCGGGCGAACCGGTGGTGTACCGGGTCACCACGGCCTCAGAGATTTCAGAGGCCGACTCCTCCTATGTGGTCGCTCCCGCCAAGGTGCTCCGCCTGACCACCACCATCGAGTGGCCTCACCCGCTCATCGGGCGGCAGACCGGGTCGTACGACATCACACCCGGTGGATTTGCCCGGGAGCTGGCTCAGGCCCGGACCTTCGGATTTCTTCGTGAAGCCGACGCGCTCCGCGCTCGCGGTCTGGCTCTGGGTGCCGCGCTCGAATCCACCCTGGTACTCTCCGAAGACGGTCTGGTCGGCGGCTCGCTTCGCTGGCCCGACGAATTCGTACGCCACAAGGCCGGCGACATCCTGGGGGACCTGGCATTGGTTGGAGGCCGGGTCCAAGGCCACATCGTTGCCACCAAGCCGAGCCATCAGGGCAACATTGCGCTGGCGCGCTGGCTCACCCGCACCGGACAGCGAGATGGAGGCGTTGTGATGGACATCGGCCGGATTCTGGACGTAATCCCTCACCGGTATCCGTTCCTGCTGGTGGATCGGATCATCGAGGTCGAGGGCACCAAGCGGATCGTCGGGATCAAGAACGTGACGATCAACGAACCGTTCTTTCAGGGTCATTTCCCCGGCCATCCCATCATGCCGGGCGTGCTCATCATCGAGGCCATGGCGCAGGTGGGGGGTATGCTGCTCCTCGGTACCATCGAGGATCCGGATCAGAAGGTGGTGTACTTCATGTCGCTCGACAACGTCAAGTTCCGCCGCCCTGTCCTTCCCGGAGACCAGCTCCGCTGCGAGCTCGAGATGCTGCAGAATCGGGGGCGAACCTGCCGTATGAAGGGCGTGGCCTATGTAGACGGCCAGGTCGTAGCGGAGGCGGAGATGATGGCACGGGTCGTGGATCGGTGATTCACCCGACCGCCCTGATCGATCCTTCGGCCAGGCTGGGTACTGGCGTGACGGTCGGACCCTGGGCCATCATCGGGCCCCAGGTGACGGTTGGCGACCGCTGCCGGATCGGCCCCCGGGCCACGCTGCAGCGGAACGTGCGGTTGGCCGAAGACGTGCGGATCGGGGATGGGGCAATCCTGGGCGGAGACCCGCAGGACCTCAAGTACGGCGGGGAAGAGACCTGGGTGGAAGTGGGGCCGGGAACCATCATCCGCGAGTACTCGACGATCAATCGCGGCACCGCGGCGACGCTCAAGACCACGGTGGGAGCGCGTTGCTTTATCATGACCTATGTGCATCTCGCGCACGACTGTCACGTCGGCGATGACGTGGTGATCGCCAACGCCACCCAATGCGCCGGGCACGTTACCATCCACGATCGCGCCATCCTCAGCGGGCTCAATGCCGTCCACCAGTTCGTCACCATCGGCACCTACGCCTTCATAGGCGGCGGCTCACGGGTCAACCAGGACATTCCCCCGTATGTGAAAGCCGTCGGCAATCCAATGGAGCTCTACGGACTCAACTCTCTCGGCCTCCAGCGGGCGGGCTTCTCGGGCGACACGGTTGCCGCGCTCAAGCGGGCGTACCGGCTCTTCTTTAATTCCGACTTGAACCTGTCACAGGCGATGGAACGAGCTCGTACCGAGCTGCCGGCGCTCCCCGAGGTGGAACGCTTCCTGACGTTCGTCGAATCCAGCGAGCGAGGCGTGCCGGCATGACGGCACGGCTGCCCGTCGGCGTCGTCGGTGTGGGCGCGCTGGGGCAGCACCATGCCCGGCATCTGGCCGGCCTCGGCGACGTACGCCTCGTGGGCGTGCACGATGTGGACCGCGCCCGGGCAACAAAGATCGCTGGTGAGCTGGGTACCCTCGCCTTCCCGGACATGGACGAGCTGCTAGGACAGGTGGAAGCGGTCACCGTGGCGGTACCGACGCCGGCCCATGCCGAGGTTGGGCTCCGGGCGCTGAGGCGTGGCGTGCCGGTCCTCATGGAGAAGCCGCTGGCGGCGACCCTGGCCGAAGCCGACGATCTGATCGCGGAGGCCCGGCGGTGGCAAGTCCAGCTTCAGGTCGGGCACATCGAGCGCTACAACCGAGCCATTCGGGCGGCAGAGGCCTATCTCGATGGTCCCCGATACATAGAAAGCCTGCGGCTGGCCCCGTTTCAGCCCCGGGGAACCGACGTCGCGGTGGTGCTCGACCTGATGATTCATGATCTCGATCTCGTGCTGCATCTCACGGGCAGCGTGGCCGTCGAGGTGCGGGCTTCGGGGCTGCCGGTCCTCTCGCCCCACCTGGACATCGCCAACGCCCGAGTCGAGTTCGCCAACGGCGCCGTGGCCCTGGCCACCGCGTCGCGGGTCGCGCGAGAGCGGGTCCGCCGGCTGCGTCTCTTTCAGCCCAACGGCTACTTCTCGCTCGACCTCGCCACCGGCGGTGGTGAGTTCATGCGGGTGCGAGCCGGCTGGCAACCGGGCACTGGTCGAGAGCTGGCTGACGTGGTGGAACGGATCGAGCTGGCGGCGCCGGAAGCAGATGCGCTGTTGCTCGAGCTCCAGAGCTTCGTGCACGCGGTCCGCGGGGAGCGCGAGGTGGTGGTTCGGGGTGAAGAGGGGCGAGCGGCCCTCGAGCTGGCCTTGCGTGTGGCCGACGCGGTGCGAACCACGCCCCTCGCGGTCACCGCGCACTGATGATCCGGGGGGGCGCGCCTCGCATCTTCATCTCCGCTGGCGAGCCGTCGGGCGATCTCCACGGGGCGGGTGTGGTCCGCGCCCTCCGGGCACGCTACCCCAACGCTACCATCGAAGCCCTCGGTGGTCCGCAGATGGCTCAGGCTGGAGCCGCACTCCGGTATCGGATGGAGGGGCTCGCGGCGTTCGGGCTGGTCGAAGTAGTCACCAAGATCCGGGCCCACTATCGCCTGCTGCGGGCGCTCCAGAATGACTTCAAGGTCGGGCGTTACGACCTGGTCATCCTGGTCGACTACCCAGGCTTCCACGTCCGCGTGGCCGAAGCCGCTCACGCCACCGGCACCAAGGTTCTGTACTACATAGCGCCTCAGCTGTGGGCTTGGCGGCCGGGCCGCGCGCGCCGGCTGGCCGCCGCGGTGGACCGGCTGGCGGTGGTGCTCCCGTTCGAGCAAATGTTCTTCGGCGGACTGGGGCTTCGAAGCGAGTACGTGGGGCATCCGTTGGTTGACCGCGGCCCCTGGCCGACCCGTCAGCAGGCCCGCGCCCAGCTCGGAATCCCCGAATCCAGCCGGGTGCTCGGCATCTTTCCGGGAAGCCGGGCGCAAGAGATCCGGCGCCTCTGGGAGCCGTTCAGAGATGCCGGGTTGAGGCTGTTGGCCGAGGGCCACTGCGACCGGGTCCTGGTAGCGGGGATCCCCGAAGGACAGTACCCCAATCCAGGACTCATTGAGGTGCTGCGGGGAGATCCGGTGCCGCTCTTTGCCGCCGCGAACGCGGCACTGGCCAAGTCGGGGACTACTACGCTCGAGGCCGCGCTGGCGGATACACCCATGGTCGTGGCGTACAAGGTTCATCCGCTCACCTACGCCATGTTCCAGAGGGTTCGAACAGTGCAGTGGATCAGCCTGGTCAACCTGGTCGCCGGACGCGAGGTGGTGCCGGAGCTGCTGCAGGAGCGAGCCTCCGCGGGCCAGCTAGCGGCTGCGGTTGGGCCGCTACTCAAGCCCAACGATCCCCGCACCCTGGCTCAGCGTGAGGGGCTGGCGCTGGTACGTGAGCGACTGGGAGAAGCCGGCGCCACGACCAGGGTAGTGGCCCTGGCCGCTGAGCTACTGGAGCCGGGCGACTGAGGGTATCACCCGCGGTGGCTCGGGCCGTCGCCGTGCCGGCCGTACGTGTGCTGGCCTCCTCCTGGCGCATCACCGTGGCCCATGAGGAGCGCTGGCGGGTGCTGTACGAGGCCAGGCGGCCGCATGTCTTCCTGCTCTGGCACGAGGTTCTGCTTCCGCTTCTTTGGCAGCACCGGAACCAGGGTGTCGCCATCGTGGTGAGTGAGGCGAGAGATGGCCAGTACCTGTCGGACCTCGCTGCCGCGCTGGGATATCGCACCGTCCGCGGGTCGAGCACCCGGGGCGGGGCCCGTGCTCTGCTGAGCGCCGTGCGAGAGCTCCGGGCGGCAGGTGCGGTCGCATTTACACCAGATGGCCCCCGCGGCCCTCGCCGCGAGCTCAAGCCGGGCGTGGTAGCCGCGGCCCAGCGGGGCGGCGGTGTGATCGTGCCGATTCACGCCGAGGCCGACCGCGCCTGGCGATTACATTCATGGGATCGGTTCATGATTCCCAAGCCTCTTGCGCGGGTGTGGATTACCTACGGCCGGCCGTTCGAGGTCGCCGAGGGCGAGGCGGGGCTGGCCGAAGGGTTGGCACGGGCGGCGGAGGGTCTCGACGAGGTCTCCAGGACAGGCCCATGACGCGACGGGGCGACACTCATCGGGTAGTGCGGTGGCTCTGGACCAGCCGGCGGCCGGATGCGCGGCTCGTGCGCCTGGCACTGCTGCCGGCCGCCGGGCTCTGGCGCGGCACCATGGCCGCGCGGGAGCTTGCCTACCGCCGTGGCTGGCTGGCGGTCCACGACCTGCCGCTTCCCTCGGTCGCCGTGGGTAACCTCACCGTCGGCGGTTCGGGTAAAACGCCGATAGCCATCTGGATCGCCCGTTATTACGTCTCTCGCGGCCTGGTGCCGGGGATCCTGCTGCGCGGCTATGGCGGCGACGAGACCCTGGTACACCAGCACGCGGTCCCCGAGGCACAGGTGATTGCCGACGCCGATCGAGCCGCCGGGGCAGAGCGGGCCCTGGCCCGGGGAGCGGAGGTGCTGGTTCTGGACGACGCCTATCAGCGGCTGGACGTGCGGCGCGACCTCAACATCGCCGTGGTGAGCGCCGAGACCACCCGGGCCGTCCGCTGGCCGCTTCCCGCTGGGCCGTGGCGTGAGGGTCTCGGTGCTCTGGATCGTGCCGACGCTGTGATCGTCACCCGAAAGCGGGCCACGCCGGAGGCCGCGCTGGCGCTGGTGGCGGATCTGCAGGGGCGGGTGCGGGGACCGATCGCGATTGCTCACCTGGGACTTCGCTACCTCGAAGGCTTGGTGAGCGGCACCCGCCAGCCTGCCTCGGCGCTGGCCGGCAAGCGAGTCGTGGCGGCATCGGGCATCGCGGACCCGGATGCCTTCGTGGCCCAGACCAAGGCAACCGGCGCGGCGGTCCAGGTCGCCACCTGGAAGGATCACCACGATTACCGCGACGAAGATGTAGCCTGGCTGGCGCACGCGGCCCGGCGGGCCGATCACGTGGTGATAACCCAAAAGGATGCGGTCAAGCTGCGACATCGGTGGCCCAACTCGGTGCCCGAACCGCTGGTGGCCCTGTTGGATCTGGAGTGGGAAGCAGGTGGCGAGCGGATCGCCGCCGCGCTGGACGCGGTCGTTACGCCGGTGGATGGACTGTAAACACAACCTCTCGGAGCGTGCCGGAACCTTATGACCACCGCTTCTCGTCCGAATCAAGACCTTATTCGTCCCGACAAGGACAAGTTTCTCAGCGAGGAAAACCCATTCGAATCGATGATGTCGCGCTTCGATTACGCGGCGACCCGGCTGAGTCTCGATCCTGGGCTGTACAAGGTCCTGCGCAGCCCCGAGAAACAGATCATCGTCTCGGTGCCGATCCAGCGAGACAACGGCGAGACTGAGGTCTACGTGGGCTACCGGGTGCTCTATAACACCTCCCGCGGGCCAGCCAAGGGCGGTATCCGGTTCGACATGAACGTCACCCTGGACGAGGTGAAGGCCCTGGCGGCCTGGATGACCTGGAAGTGCGCCGTGGTCAACATTCCGTTCGGCGGCTCCAAGGGGGGCGTTGTCTGCGATCCCAGCACGATGTCAAACGCAGAGCTGGAGCGCGTCACCCGGCGCTACACCTCGGCCATCATCGACACGTTGGGGCCCGATTCCGACGTACCCGCTCCCGACATGAACACCAACGAGCGGATGATGGCCTGGATCATGGACACCTACTCCATGCACAAGCGCCATACGGTCACCGCCGTGGTCACCGGCAAACCGGTGGAAATGGGCGGCTCACTGGGCCGGCGCGAGGCGACCGGCCGGGGCTGTATGCTGGTGACCCGCCAGGCGCTCAACAAGCTGCGGATGCCGGTCGAAGGCAGCCGGGTAGCGGTGCAGGGGTTCGGCAACGTCGGTTCGGTCTCGGCCCAGCTGATGGAGCAGCAGGGGATGAAGGTCATTGCCGTCAGCGACAAGTCCGGCGGCATCTACAACGCCAAGGGCCTCAAGATCAAGGAAGTGATTCAGCACGTGCGGCAGCATCGCTTCCTGAGCGGCTACACCGAAGCCGAGCAGATCACCAACGCCCAGCTCCTCACCCTCGACTGTGATGTCCTGGTTCCCGCGGCGATGGAGAACGTCATTACCAGCCACAACGCGCCCGACGTCAAGGCCCGCATCATCTGCGAGGGAGCCAACGGTCCGACAACCGCCGGCGCCGACAAGATCCTGGAGGAGAACGGCGTCTTCGTCATCCCCGACATTCTCGCGAATGCCGGTGGGGTGACGGTGAGCTACTTCGAGTGGGTGCAGGACCGGGGGGGGTATTTCTGGGATGAGGAAACGGTGAATCAGCGGCTGGAGCGCATCATGGTGCACTCCTTCGACGAGGTCGCTGGGATGGCCGGCCGCCATGGTATCAACATGCGCATTGGGGCCTACATGCAGGCGATCGAGCGGGTGGCGGCGGTTCACCGGCTCAGAGGGATGTACGCATGACGGCGGGGCAGCGGGGCAGCGGGGCGGGTGCCCTCAGGGCGGATGGGCAGTAACGGCAGGTGGAAATTGCGGTCGTCGCCGTCGGGAAGCTGCGGCCGTACTACCGTGAGGCCTTCGACGACTACGCCCGGCGCCTGCAGCGATACGGCACTTTTCGGGAGCACGAGGTGCGGGAGGCGAGCCGAGCGCCGACCGTCGCGGCCCAGCGGGCTGAGGAGGCCCAGCGGCTCCACGCTCGCATAACGGACGGCTCCAACGTGGTGGCACTGGCGCGAGTCGGCGCCGGCTGGACCAGTGCCGATCTGGCGAAGCAGTTGGAGCGCTGGCTGCTGGCGGCGCGGCCGCTGACATTCGCGATCGGCGGCTCCCACGGCCTCGATTCCCCCTTGATTGCTCGCTCGGCTGCCACTTGGAGCCTGGGCCCCCTCACGCTCCCGCACGAGCTGGCCCGGGTCGTGGTCGGCGAGCAGCTTTATCGGGCGTTCACGATTCTGCGGGGGGAACCGTATCACAAGGGAGTCTAGAGTCACGAGTCTGGAGTCACGACTCAATGCTACGTTCGACGACTGCTGGCCAGAGATGACCTGGGACTCGCGACTTTCGACTCTCGACTTTCATGACTGAATGGTTCGAGGAATGGTTCGGCGAGGAGTACCTGAGGCTCTACCCCCATCGGGACGACACCGAGGCTGCGCGGGCCGTCGATCTCATTCTCCGAACCGTGCCTTTTCAGCAGGGGTGGCGGGTGCTCGACGTGGCCTGCGGGGCAGGGCGCCATGCCCGGGCTTTTCAGGCAGCCGGTGCCCGGTGCATCGGGGTCGATCTCTCGATGACCTTGCTGCGGCTGGCCCGCCAGGTGACCACTGCCCCTCTCGTGCGTGCCGACATGCGCCAGCTGCCGATCCGCGCCGGCTCCATGGATCTCGCCGTCAATCTCTTCACCAGCTTCGGATACTTCGAGCAGGACGCCGAGCACACCGCGGCGCTCGGTGAGATGGTCGCCACGGTCCGACCCGGCGGCTGGTTCGTCATCGACTTCTTGAACCCGGCTGCCGTACGGCGCCAGTTGGTGCCGGAAGAGACGCTCGAGGTCGCGGGGTCCACGGTCCGGGTGTCTCGGTCGGTCTCGCCCGACGGGCGGTATGTCTGCAAGAGCATCCGGGGAGCGGAGGGGCGGCACTTCAGGGAACGGGTGCGCTTGTTCGAGCCCGAGCAGATGGCCGGCATGCTGGCGGCGGCCGGCGTCACTGTACGGTTTCGCTTCGGCGACTACGATGCGGCACCGCTCACGTCGAGCTCGCCCCGCACCATTTTCTTGGGACAGAACGGATGACGCTCCACATAGTGCCGACGCCGCTCGCGCCAGTTGTCGAGCTTCCCGCGCCCCGGGAGGGGCCCTTCGATCCGGCGCTGGCCGATGCGATCATACACTCTCCCGCCCGGGAGGCGGCGCTGGCGCGCCTCAGCGAGCCCGGCGCCTTCGTCATCACCACGGGACAGCAGCCCGGACTCTTCACCGGTCCGCTCTACACCCTTTACAAGGCCATCTCCACGGCCGCCCTGGCCCGAGTGCTGGAGCGACAATGGCAGCGCCCGGTGGTCCCGGTCTTCTGGGTGGCCGGAGACGACCACGATTTCGCCGAGGCGAGTCAGGCCAGCTGGATCTCGGGCGAGGGAACCCTGGTGACCGCTGCGCTCCCGCCGCGGCTCGCGGAGGCGCCCCTCACTCCGATGTACCGGCAACCGCTTGGCGCCGAGGTGGAGCGCGTCCTCGAGTCGCTGGCGGCGGACCTCCCGGCGTCCGAGTTTCGCGACGCAACCCTCACCTGGCTGCGGCGGCATTATCAGCCCCAGGCCACAGTGGCTGGGAGCTTTGGCGGGGCACTCGCCGAGCTGCTCGCCCCGCTGGGAGTTGCCGTGCTCGACAGCACTCATCCCACGGTCAAGCGCGCGGCGGCCCGCCATTTGGTCCGCGCTCTCGGCCTCGCCCGAGAGCTCGATCGCGACCTGGAGCATCGGGCGGAGGAGCTGCGCTTGGCCGGCGCCGACCCCGGGGTTCCGCTCGGTGACGGCGCGACGCTGGTAATGCTGGAGGGGGCGCAGGGACGCGACCGCCTGATGATCGATGCTGGCGGGTTCATGACGCGCCGCGGCCGGGAGCGATTCGACCTGGCGGCGCTCCAGAACATCGCCGCCACCGAGCCGCAGCGGCTTTCTCCCAATGTGCTGCTCCGGCCGGTGCTCGAGAGCGCGCTGCTCCCAACGGTCGCCTACCTGGCCGGCCCCGGCGAGCTCAACTATCTGGCCCTCACGCCTCCGGTGTACGAGCGCATGCGGATCCCCCGCCAGCTGGCCCTGCCTCGCTGGTCCGGGATCCTGGTCGAGCCTCGCGTGGAGCGGGTGCTTCAGAAGTTCAGCATCGAGCTGGATGACCTGCTGGTGCCGGCCGGGGTGCTGGAGGCAAAGCTGGTACGCTCACAGCTGCCGGATGATGCCGTCCACGCCCTCGAGCAGTTGCGGTCCGCCCTCGAGACGGGCTACGAGGCGCTCGGCCGCAGCGCGACTGAGATCGATCCCACCCTCGTGCGACCGGTCCAAGGAGCCAAAAACCAGGGCCTGAGTGGCCTGCATGACATCGAGCGGAAGCTGCTGCAGCATCTCAAGCGGCGGCAGGAGGTCGAGCTCGGTCAGATCGCGAAGGCCCGTGCCATGGTGCTGCCGGACAATAAGCCGCAGGAGCGGGTTCTTACGCTGGCGCCGTTCCTGGCGCGCTACGGCCCGAGTCTTTTGATCAATCTCAGTGAAGCCATCGAAGGGTGGTATGCCTCCGCCCTTGAGGGCGCCTTGAATCCGTCATAGACTCGAGCCATGGAGATCATCGCGCTCATCCTCGTCGTGGCACTGCTCATCCCGATCATGGGGATCGTGGTCGACTCGCCCATCGGCCGGGCCCTTGCCCGCCGTCTCGAAGGGCCGCAGGCGACGCCGCCCGCCCTGGCCGATCTGGCGAAAAAGGTCGACTTGCTGGAGGCGGAAGTCGACGATCTGATGCGGAGCGTCCAGGGCCTGCAGGACGAGAACGCGTTCCTGCAACGCCTGTTCGAAGATCAGTCGCAGCGCTCCACCCTCCCACCTCCCCAGACTCCCTGACGGAACGGCCGCGCCGGCCCTCCCGTCCCGCGACCATGGTGGCCGCGGGCATCCTGCTGAGCCGGATTCTGGGCCTGGTGCGGAACCGGGTGTTTGCCCACTTCTTCGGTACTTCCGCCGCGGCAGATGCCTTCAATGCGGCGTTCAAGCTTCCCAACTTCCTCCAAAACCTGTTCGGTGAGGGAGTGCTCTCCGCCTCCTTCATTCCGGTTTACGTCCGACTGCTGCAACAGGACCGGGACGAGGCCCGGCGGGTAGCCGTTGCGGTCGGGGGCCTGCTGGCACTGGCTACCTCGGTCGTGGTGCTGTTCGGCGTCCTCCTTACGCCGGTGCTGGTCACGATTTTCACGCCCGGCTTCGATGGTGAGAAGCGCGAGGCCACCATCCGGCTGGCCCGGATCTTCTTTCCGGGGGCCGGTCTCCTGGTCCTGTCGGCCTGGTGCCTCGGCGTGCTCAACAGCCACGGGCGCTTCTTCCTCTCCTACGCCGCGCCGGTGTTCTGGAACCTGGCGATCATCGGCACGCTGCTCGCCTTTGGCGACCTCAACTCGGGATACGGCCTGGCGGAGATTGCCGCGTGGGGCTCAGTGGCAGGAAGCGCACTCCAATGCGGCGTACAACTGCCTACCGTGCTCCGGCTTCTCGGCGGCCTGACGCCGTCGCTTCGCCGTGGGGCCGAGGCGGTTCGAACAGTAGTGCGCAACTCGCTTCCGGTTTTTGTCGGACGCGGCGTGGTTCAGATCAGCTCCTACGTGGACACCGCGATCGCGAGCCTTCTGCCCACCGGCGCGGTAGCCGCCATCTCCTATGCCCAAGTCCTCTATACCCTGCCGGTGAGCCTGTTCGGCATGTCGGTTTCCGCCGCAGAGCTGCCGGCCATGTCCAGCATAAGCGGGGACGAGACCGAGCGCGCCGCACAACTGCGCGCCCGGCTGGACCAGGCCCTGCGTCAGATAGCCTTCTTCGTGATTCCGTCCGCGGTGGTCCTTCTGACGCTGGGAGACGTCGTGGCCGGGGCGCTTTACCAGACCGGAGCTTTCACCCGCACTATGACGGTCTACGTGTGGGCGATTCTGGCTGGCTCGGCCGTCGGTCTCCTTGCCTCGACGTGGGGACGTCTCTACGCCTCCACTTACTATGCCCTGCAGGACACGCGGACCCCGCTGCGGTTCGCAACCGTGCGCGTCGCCCTCACCATCGGGCTGGGATACCTGTTCGCGATCCCACTGCCGCTGCAGCTTGGGATAGAGCCGCGATGGGGTGCCGCCGGTATATCCCTCGCATCCGGGTTGGCGGCCTGGATCGAGTTTCACCTGCTCCGGCGGGGGCTCGCGCCGCGGCTGGGCCAAACCGGGATTCCTCTGAGGTTTCTGGCCAAGCTCTGGGTCAGTGCCCTGGCCGCCGCGGCCGCCGCGTGGGCAGTAAAGCTTGCGGTGGAAGGCCACCACCCCCTGGTCGTGGCGTTATTTTCCCTGGGTATGTACGGGGCCGCCTACTTCGCCATCACCGCATCCCTGGGAGTGCCTCACGCGCGCCGGCTTCTCGGCCGCCTAAGATGGGGTGCATAAGCGGCGGCTAGGTGGTTCAGGGGTAGACGGCGTGATTGTCATCCCGAACGCAGTGAGGGATCGACCCGGCTTACGTTTCCATGAGGATCTCGAAGCGACGTCGCATTAGCCGATCCTTCGCATTCGCTCAGGATGACACGCGAGTGCTGGCGCCACCCTTACCCGCTTTGTATCAGCGAGCTCTCCTTGACCACTCCCCCTATTCCAGAGGAACTCCAGCGGAAGCTCGACACGCTTCCGGAGGGACCCGGTGTGTACCTCTGGCGCGGCAGCGAGGGAGAGGTGCTGTACGTCGGAAAGGCCAAACGGCTCCGCAGCAGAGTACGCAGCTACTTCGCCTCCGATTTTCCCGACAGTCCCAGGAACCGCCTGCTCCAGCGGCTCATCGCCGACGTGGATACGATCGTGGTGCCGAGCGAGGCCGGTTCGCTCATTCTGGAGAACAACTTCATTAAGGAGTACCGGCCCCGGTTCAACGTCCGGTTGAAGGACGACAAGAGCTATCCATCCATAGCGGTGACGGTGGGAGATCCGTTTCCGCGGGTGCTGGTGACCCGCAAGCGCGACATTCCCGGGGCTCGCTACTTCGGTCCCTACACCGACGTGGGGCAGCTGCGTCGGACGCTGGCGATCATCCGCCGGCTCTACACCGTCCGGAGCTGCCAGGACCGGTTACCGGAGGAGCGCCGCGAGCGGCCCTGCCTCGACTTCTATATTGGACGCTGCCGCGCTCCCTGTATGGGGTGGCACGACATGGCTGATTACCAGAGCATGGTCACCGACGTGGTCGAGTTTCTGGAGGGCAGGACGCAGGACGTGCGGGTGCGGGTGCGGGAAGCAATGCTGGAGGCCAGCGGGCGGGAAGACTTCGAGCGGGCCAGGGAAATGAGGGACGCTCTCCGCTGGCTGGATCGGCTGGACGAGCCGGCCAGCGTCGAGGTGATGGGGACGGGCGACGCCGATGTGATCGGTTACGCCCGAGACGGCGACGATGCCGTCGGTGTTCTCATCCGGGTTCGGGGCGGGCGGGTGCTCGGGCGAGAGCACCGGTTCCTCGAGGGGGTCGAGGAGACAGAGGACAGTGCCGTGCTGAGCGCGTACCTGGTGCGCTACTACGTGCCGGTCGAAGGCCGAGTTCGGCGGCTGGTCATTCCAATGCCTCCGGACGAGTGGGACACGCTGCGCGAGCTTCTCCCGGACACCGATTGGCTGGTGCCCCGCCGGGGCACCGCACAGCGCTGGCTGGAGCTGGCGGATCAGAACGCCCGGCATCTGCTGGAGAGCCTGCGCATCGAGTCATTCGAAACCGAGGAGCGGGCCGAGGATCCGGTCTACGCGCTGGGTCGCGATCTCGGACTCAGCATCGTGCCGCGCAGTTTCATCTGTGTCGATATCTCGCACAATCAGGGCCGGGACACGGTGGGCTCGCTGGTGTGGTTCGAGGCAGGAAGGCCCCGGAAGAGCGAATACCGCAAGTTCAAGATCCAGGGGGTGGGCCAGCAGGACGACTACGCCGCCATTCAGGAGGTCCTGACCCGCTACCTGACCCGACGACGCGACGAACAGCGTCCGTATCCGGATCTGATCGTGGTCGACGGCGGCAAGGGCCAGCTCAGCGCCGCCGTGGAAGCCGCCACCCAGCTCGAACTGGGAGAGCTGCCGATCGTGAGCCTGGCCAAGCGAGAGGAGGAGGTGTTTCTGCCAGGCCGCTCGGAGGGCCTGCGCCTCCCGCGCCGTAGTCCCTCGCTCCGGCTGCTGCAGCGGGCCAGGGATGAGGCGCACCGATTCGGGCTGGCCTACAACCGGAAGCGGCGGACCCTACGCACGATCACATCCGAGCTGCTCAACATTCCCGGCGTCGGCCCCACCAAGCGGCGTCGGCTGCTGGAGCGCTTCGGCAGCCTCGCCGGCGTCCGATCGGCTTCCGTGGCCGAGCTCGGCTCGGTGCCGGGGTTCTCGCCCCGTCTCGCAGAACGGATCCTCGAGCATCTGAAGACGGGCGGAAGGTAGAGAGGCTCCTCACCTACCGCCTCTTTTCCTTCCGCCTTACCGACTTTTCGTCTATATTCTAAGTCTATGACTGATGGACGTTTTGCTATCCTGGATCCGGTCTCCGGCATCAGCGGCGACATGCTGCTGGGCGCACTCCTCGCCGCCGGCGCACCTCCGGAATGGCTCCGATCCCTTCCCACTCGTCTGGGCTTCCCCGACGTCACCGTCCAGATCGCCTCGGTTGATCGCTGCGGGGTGCGGGCCACGAAGGTCGACGTGTGTCTCCCCGACGGCCGCCGGGAAGAGCCTGGACACTTCCACCCTGGCAACGGCCACGCGCACGAGCACGGACCCCATCGCCATATCGGCGAGCTGGTGGCGATCGTGGAACGAGCCAAGTTGTCGCCCTGGGTGCGAGAGCGGGCGGTGCGCGCGTTCCACCTGCTGGGCGAGGCCGAAGGGCGCATACACGGGCAGCCGGCCGATCAGGTCGCCCTGCACGAGGTTGGCGCCGTGGATGCGCTGGTCGACATCGTCGGGGCCATCGAGGGGTTCGAGCAGCTGGGCATCACCCGGGTATACAACCGTCCGGTTGCACTGGGGAGCGGGTGGGTGCAAGCCGCGCATGGGGTGATGCCGGTGCCCGCCCCGGCCACCTCGATCCTGCTCGAGGGCGTGGAGGTCGGCCCGAACGGCCCGGTTACCGGCGAGGCGACGACCCCGACTGGCGCTGTGCTCCTAAGGGTGCTCTCGGCGGGGACACCGCCTGCGCGCTGGCGTGCGGTAGGGGCAGGCGCATGGGGAGCAGGGGGCCGCAACCCCAGCGAGTACCCCAATGCGCTCAGGCTGATCCTCGCCACCGCCGCCCTCGAGGCTGGCGAGGTGATCTTGCTGTCCACTGATCTGGACGATTTCAGCCCGGAGTTTCTCGATCCGTTGCGGGAGGCGCTCTTTCTGGCAGGAGCGCTCGACGTACAGTTGTGGACGACGCAGATGAAGAAAGGGCGGGCCGGCTTCCGCGTGGAGGTCACCGTGACTCCGGCTGAAGCCGACCAGGTGACCGAAGCGCTGTTCCGTCACAGTACCACGGCGGGGATTCGCCGGTATAGTGCGGAGCGGGTAACGTTGGCCCGGCGCGAGGTCGAGGTAGTGACTGCCGACGGAGCATCTGTTCGCGTCAAGGTGCTGGATGGGCCCGACGGACCTCGAGTCAAACCCGAATACGAGGATGTGGCGGCGCTGGCCCGCCGAACTGGCAGGCCAGCCCATGAGGTGGCAAGGGACTTGCAATCCAGGGCTCTCCGTCTGATGAGCGCCGACAATGCCGGGCCGGTGGCCCCGAAAAAGGAGTCATAACGAGTGAAAACGAGAATCCTGTCCGCCGCAGTCCTGGTCCTATCCTTCCCGGGCGAGTCGGTACTGGCTCAAACGGTCATCAACGATCGGGTCGCCAAGGCGATGCCGTCCAAATACACGCCCCCGACCTGCGGGCTCAAGGCCGGCCACTTCAAAGTCCAGAGCGGGGCCACCTACCTGAAGACTGGCATCGAGACTGAGGTGCCGGAAAATCGGGTACGAGCGCTGGCAAACGGTAAAAAAGTGCTCCTGGAGGCAGTGGAGCAGAACAAGCAGGAAAAGAACCCGGCCCTCTGGTTTTATCTCGGACGGATCTACCTGCAACAGGGTGACCTCGTCGGGGCGGATACCGCACTGAGCAGGGCGGAGGCGCTCTCGCCCGGGTGCAAGAAGGACATCAGCGACGTGCGCTACCTGGGGTGGGTACCGTTGGTGAACGCGGGCATCACCTTCACCAAGGACGAGAAAAACGACTCGGCGCTCGCGCTCTATCGGCAGTCGAATACCATCTATCGCGACAAACCGCTCGCCTTCCTGAACGCCGGCGTGATCTTCGCCAATGCGGGCCAGGCCGACAGCGCGATCTTCTACTTCCAGAAGGCCTCCGAAATTGCCGAGCAGACCAACTCGGTCGAGGACCGGAATCTGGCCACCCGCAACTGGGGGGCGTTGCTTCAGCGGGCCGGCCGCCATCAGGACGCTGTTCCCGTTCTGGAGAAGTATGTCGGGTGGGTGCCCGGCGATGTGGACGTGAAGCGGGCGCTGGCCACCTCCTACCGCTCCACCGGTCAGACCGACAAGGCACAGGCGATCGAGAAGGAAGTCGGAGCCGCTCCGGCGGCCGCAACCCCGGCGGGCTCCGCCGCGGGGGCGAAGATGAGCGCGGCCATCGCACTCTACAACGCAAAGAAATACGGCGAGGCGGCGGCGGCGTTCGAGCAGGTAATAGTCACCGAGCCATACAATCGGGACGCGCTCTACGGCTTGTCCAACGCCTATATCGGACTCAAGAGTCCCAAGCTGGCCGAAGCGGCGGCGCGGCTGGTGGCGATCGAGCCTTTGAACGACGACGCCGTCCGTATGCTGGCGAATGGCCAGCGCATGGCCAAGAAGGAAGCGCAGGCCAACAAGACCGCGATACAGCTGATCGCGATGCCGACCACGGTCAAAGTGACCCAGTTCGCACCCACCGCCGATGCGGCCACCGTTACGGGCACGGCAACCGGGCGCGAAGCAGAGAACGCGCAGGGCAAAGCGGTGGCCCCGAAGCCGTACGCGCTCATCTTCGAGTTCCTGGACGGGAAGGGAACCGTGGTCGCCAACCAGGAAGTCCAGGTGCCCGCGCTGAAGCCCGGAGAGTCGCAGCCGGTCGAGGCCCAGGCTCAGGGAAGCGGTATCACGGCCTGGAGGTACAAACAGAAGTAAGGGGGATCCGATGGCGGGAGTTCGAGCGGAGCACGCGGCCGGCAGCGGCCTGACGACGACCAAGGCGCCGTTCATCGAACAGGCCCAGGAGGAAGGGCGGCTGTATATCCATCAGCCGTACGAGCTCTACTCCGAGGCCAACCACGACGCCTGGCGCAGGCTCTTCTCCCGCATGGAGGATCGGTGGCGGCGGTACGCTAACCCGCGGTTCATCCAGGGAATCGACAGCTTGTGTCTCGATCCCAATCGGATGCCGCGCCTGGAGGACGTTAACCGATTTCTCGGCCCGCTCACCGGGTTCAAGGCCAAACCGGTGAGCGGCTACATCCCCTCGTTTCTCTTCTTCGACTGCCTGCGAAATCGCGAGTTTCCCACCACCATCACGATTCGGGACGGCACCTCACTCGACTATCTGCCCGAGCCGGACATTTTCCACGACATCGCCGGCCACGTTCCGATGCATACCGATCGCGCCTTTGCCGACACGCTGGTCCGCTTCGGCGACTGCGCCCACACCGCGGCCGAAATCGTGGCGGGTATCCCGGACGAGAAGGAGAAGATTCGCCGGGTCACCAGCATCTTCAAGGCGATGGCCAGGTTCTTCTGGTTCACCATTGAGTTCGGGTTGATGCGGCAGGGCGGAGATCTCAGGGTATATGGCAGCGGACTGCTCAGCTCCTACGGCGAGATCGCCCATGCCATCGATTCACCCGACGTGCAGCGCTATCCGATGCAGCTTGAGTGGGTGATCAACCAGTATTTCGAGATCGACCGCTACCAACCGCTGCTGTTCGTGGTAGATTCGTTCGATCATCTTTTCGACCTGGTGGGCGAGCTGGAGCGGTGGATGCGGCAGGGACGGCTGGACAACGTCTCGCCGGGGGAGCCTGCCATTAGCGAGCCTGATCTCCGGAGCTTCTTGGAGGCGTCGGCGTCGAAGTAGGGCGGAAGGTGAAGAGGCGGAAGATAGGCTTCCTTTCCTTCCGCCTCTTCACCTATCGCCTTTTTCGCCTTACATTCCGCCCGTTCCCTGCGGGCGTAATTCAGTGGTAGAATGCCAGCTTCCCAAGCTGGACGTCGCCGGTTCGAGTCCGGTCGCCCGCTCTCCGGTCCCGCTCGCCATCTTGCCTGTGCGCCCTGCTTCATACCGATTTCAGCCGTTCTTTACCCGGTTGGCCCTAGGTTGGAAGGACCATTCGACGCGGAGCCCTCTGGACGGGGTTCGTGTCCCGGGACACAGCGGGTAACGCCGTTCAGTTTGACATGTTGCCCTGTTCTGGCAGCCCGACACCAAGGTGGGTTAGGCTTCTCGTGGCGCCGATGCAACGCCGCCACTACCGGTTATTGCAATCCGCTCAGGCCCAATGATTTACGTGCGTTGAATCCAGCGGGGCAGCGGCCCGGGACCTGCGTGTCCCGCCGTTTGATGAACGATCTTGAACCTTCTTGGCAGCGCCCGGTGACCGGGCGCCCTTGGTGACCATGACTCGGATCTCGCAGCTACGCACGGGCGCTCTCGCAGCATTCCTTGTAGCCGGCTCTCTCACCTGCAGCGGCGTCACTCCGCCTCCGGGGGGAGCCAACGCCATCGCGATGGCGGGTGGCAATGACCAGACGGGAGCCGTCGGCCAGCCGCTTCCGAACCCGCTCGTAGTGGTCGTAACCGACGACGCGGACCAGCCCGTGGAGGGCGTCAGCGTCAGCTGGAGCGCCCAGGGCGGCGGGAGCGTCTCGGCCGCGACGGTCACAACGGGGTCGGACGGCCACGCGTCAGTTGAGCGGACCCTGGCCCCTACTCCGGGTGAGCAAACCACCACAGCATCGGTGAGTGGGCTAACAGGATCGCCGGTAACGTTCACCGCCACAGCCCTGGAAGGTCCCCCCGCCGGCGGTATCGCGCTCACCACCAATCCCCCGACACAGGCGTTGACCGGAGAGGTGTTCGATCCAGCCGCGCAGCCCGCTGTCCGGGTAACGGATGCCGGGGGTCCCGCCGCCGGCGTGGAGGTAACGGCCAGCCTGGCGTCGGGCAGCGGCACACTGGAGGGGAACACTACCACCACCACGAACGCGACCGGCGACGCGGTCTTTGGCGATCTGGGGATCAGCGGCACGGGGGAGCACACGCTCAAGTTCACGGCCGGAACTGCGACGGTCATTTCATCGCCCGTCATACTCTCACCACTGCCAACTGAAGCCACCAAGGGCAAATGGGGACCGGTAGTGGACTGGGACATCGTGCCACTGC
>CAZASU010000025.1:0-1641 GCA_964487785.1 uncultured Gemmatimonadaceae bacterium
ATGGCGATGGCGTGCACCACCTCGTCCACGATGAGCTTGCCGACCCAGAGCACCGCCAGCGGGATCGCCGACCGCGCCACCCGGAGCACCAGGATCCCGACGACGTAGGCCGGATTGGTCTCCCAGACCATCCGGAGCAGCTTGGGCAGGTGTCTCAACGCCTGAAGCCGCTCACCCCAGGAGACGTTGGGATCGGTGGGCGGGCGGCCGCGTGAATTCGAGCGGATGACGGGATGCTGCAGCGGGAGGGACATATATGGAAGGTAAGGCGGTAAGGCGGTACGGCGGTAAGCGGGGGATGGCGTGGGCGGGAAGGGGCGAGCGCGTCATCCCGAGCGGAGCGAGGGATCGTCCATCGTGACGTCTGTTCGAGATCGCGGTGACAACGTCTACCGCCGTACCGCCGTACCGCCGTACCGCCTACTTTTCCGAATGCCCCCAACCACCGCCCTCGTCACCGGCGCCACCGAAGGCATCGGCCGAGCCACCGCGTTCGCGCTGGGCCGGGCCGGTTACCGTGTCGGTGTATGCGCCCGCACCGAGCCGAAGGTCCGCCAGCTTCTTGAAGACCTGCGGCGGGAGGGCATCGAGGCGGCGGGAGCGCCGGCGGACGTAGGCGTGCCGGACCAGGTTGCCCGCATGGTCGACAGCGTGACCCGAGCCATCGGCCCGATCGACGTCCTGGTGAACAACGCCGGCGTGCTCATTGCCAAGCCGTTCGAGGAGCTGACGCTGGAGGAGTGGGATGCCACCATGAACACCAACGTCCGGAGCCTCTACCTGGTGACCCGGGCCGTGCTTCCCCCCATGCGGAGCCGCAAGCAGGGATCGATCGTCAATGTGGCCAGCCTGGCCGGGCGGAACGGATTTGCCGGCGGCACCGCCTATACCGCGTCCAAGCACGCGGTGCTGGGCTTCAGCCGCTCCCTCATGCTCGAGGTGCGGAAGGACAATGTCCGGGTCATCGCTATCTGTCCCGGGTCGGTAGACACCAGTCTGCTCCGGGACCAGCCGATGCTTAAGTCGGAGCCGAGCCGCATCCTCCAGCCCGAAGATGTCGCGGCGAGCATTCTGCACGCTCTCACGCTGCCCGACCGGGCCCTGGTGAGCGAGCTGGATATCCGGCCCACCAACCCCTAGGCATTCCCTGGAGGCGGTCGTTGACCAGTCAGTCCACCTCGGTCGTCGTGTCTCGCTGCATCTGCCGGGCAACCCCATTCCAGGAGTTGCTTACCCGGGCCACCGCATCCGGATGGGATCTGACTGACCTTGTTCGCCAGACCGGGTGCGGAGCCCAGTGCGGGCTCTGCCGCCCCTACCTGAGCCGGATGTTGCGCACCGGCGAAACCGAGTTCCACGAAATCCTCACGGCGGACGACAGTTGACTGCCGGATCTCTAGGATCCGTCCGCCGGCTCGGGGCCCGAATCGAGCGCCAGTGGCGGCGGCTGTCTTATACCGGCTCCATCGCCGGCGTTGCGATCATCATCGCCTGGCTCGGGCTCTGGCTGTTCCGCCAGAACGACGGCGTGGGTCTCCTGCTGACGTCAGTGGCCACCCTCCTGACCCTGGTAACCTTCCGCCACCTGAGGGAGCTGTCCGAGGCGCAGAAGGACTCGCTCCGGAGGGCGCTGCAACAGGC
>CAZASU010000025.1:1741-8686 GCA_964487785.1 uncultured Gemmatimonadaceae bacterium
GGCTGGGCCGTCAGTCACGATGCGCCCCTCATGTCGGATGACATGGATGCCGATCCGCGCAGCCACAATCCTCTCTCGTTCCCGGTTCGCCTCAAGACCACGGCCATCGTCCCCCTGCGCTCGGCCGACTTCACCGTCGGCACGGTGAGCGTCTACAACCGGCGGGATGGCCTCCCCTTCAGCGACCACGACATGCGGCTGCTGCAGATCCTGGGCGATCAGGTGGTTGTGGGCCTCGACCGCGCCTCCGTGCTGGAGGAGAGCCGGCGCAACGAGCTCGCCCTTCGGACCAAGAACCTGGAGCTTCAGCGGGTCACCCAGCTCAAGAACGAGTTCCTCGCCAATATGTCGCACGAGCTGCGCACGCCGCTGAACGCGATCATCGGGTTCTCCGACCTGATCCTGGAAGGCAGCACGGGCGAGCTCAATCCGCAACACCGGGACTTCACCGAAGCCGTGCTGCGCAACGGGAAGCACCTCCTCACCCTGATCAACAGTGCCCTCGATCTTTCCAAGATCGAAGCCGGCAGGATGACCCTGTCCCTGGCGCTGACCGATCTCCGCGAGGCGATCGTGGATGCGGTGGCGGATACCGCGAGCCTGCGCACCGCGAAGCGCCAGGAATGCACCATCGATCTCGATACTGCGCCGCTTACGATTGTCGCCGACGGTGGCCGTATCCGTCAGATTCTCTTCAACCTCCTGTCCAACGCCTCCAAGTTCACCGGTGAAGACGGGAAGATTTCGCTGGCCGCCGTGCGCACCCGCGCCCCGCTCAGACAACCAGCCGAGCGCGCGGGCGATCAGGCCCGCCTGGTCCCCCAGGATGTGGTCTGGGTCTCAGTGAGTGATGAAGGCATCGGGATCAAGCGCGAGGACATGCCCAAGCTGTTCCAGGAGTTCAGTCAGGTGGACAGCTCCTCCAGCCGGCGGGCTCAAGGCACCGGACTGGGGCTCGCCCTCTGCAAGAAGTTCGTGGAGATGCATGGCGGGGCCATCGGAGCAGACTCTGTCTACGGGAAGGGAGCGGCCTTCTGGTTCCTGCTTCCGGCAGACGGCCCGGTACGGCGGATCGCCACCCTGGAGCGCGCATGACTATACTCCAGCACATGCATCGCTCCGTCTCCTCTTGGCGATCGCTCCTCCGCCAGGCCAAGGCGTTCCTCCTACTGGCGGTCTTCCTGTCCGCCGGCACCAGCCTGCCCAGCCTGGATGCCTTGGTGTACCACCACAGCGCTTCGGAGCTCGACCGGTCTCAGTCCCACGTCGAGCCCGCGGGCGGGTGTCTCGCCCATTCGGATCACTGTAGCCTGGGCCGCACCGCGTCCGGCTCCGGGGCGGTGGCCCCCCTCAGCGGTGTCACCCGTCTCGAGCCGGTCTCCAATTCCACCCACTTGTGCGCCCGGCAGGTTCAGCCGGCCTGCGCCGACCGCAGCGCAATACCCCAACCCCGAGCGCCTCCCCTCTTCCGATCCGTCTGACCGGCCGCGTCCCCCGCGGCGCGGCACTCACACGATCGGAGGATTACATGAACTTCCGTGCTCGCACGGCCATTCTGGCGGCCGCCTGCTGGCTGGGAGTCGAGTCCCTGGCCTGGGGACAGACTCCTGCTTCACTGGACTCGCTGCGCCGGAGTGTGGGCGCAGTCTCCGCCAGGATCGACTCGCTCGAGGCCGGCCTCTGCCCGGCGGAGGCGACGGCTACACCATCCAAGCCCTCGGGAAACGCCCGGGCCGATAGCCTGGCCGCGACGCTCGGCCGGCTCAACCGCCGAGTGGAGGCCCTGCGCTTGGTTCAGTGCGCTCCCGGCACCGCTGGTCAGCCGGCCGCGCCCCAGCTGGCGACGCCGGCGCAGCAGGTCCCGCCTGCGCGCACCGGCGGCGCCTATATGAACATCGGTTTCGTTTCATTGACTGACCTGGGCTGGTCGACCGAGCCCGATGTCGGCTCCCTCCAACTCGGCGATCACGATCCTCGCGTGCGCGGTTTCACCATCCCCAACGTGGAGCTTGCCCTGGACGGAGCGGTGGATCCCTACTTCAAAGGCTTCAGCAATATCGTCTACAACCTCGATGAGAACGGGGAGACTGGCATCGAGCTGGAAGAGGCGTATTTCCTGACTACCTCGCTCCCCGGAAACCTGCAGATAAAGGCGGGACAGTTCTACACCGAATTTGGCCGCCAGAATCCGCAGCACCCCCATTCGTGGGCCTTTGTGGACCAACCGCTGGTGCTCAATCGCATGTTCGGCCCCGATGGGCTGCGGAGCCAAGGTGCCAGGGTGTCATGGCTGGTGCCCACCTCCTGGTACACCGAGGCCCTGGTCAGCGTTCTCAACAGCACTGGTGGGACGACCTTTAGTTTTCGCTCGGATGAATCACCGGACATCCATGGGGGTGCACCCGTAGCAAGCGGCGTTGGCGCCGTTCAGGACTTGTTGTTCGTCCCACGCATCGCCACGTCGATCGATCTGACCGATACCCAGGTGCTGTTGGTGGGCGCGTCGGCGGCGTTCGGCCCGAATAACTCCGGGCCTGACGCCAACACGCAGATCTACGGTGCCGACGTTTACTGGAAATGGAAGTCCTCCACGGCGCAGCAGGGATTCCCCTTCGTGTCGTCCCAGACCGAGGTTCTGTATCGCCGGTACGATGCGGCGGCGCGGGTGGCGGCCGATGACCCGGTGGTCACCTTGCCCCGCGAGACGCTCAGCGACCGGGGCATTTACTCGCAGTTGCTGTGGGGAATCAAACCCCGCTGGGTCGCCGGGCTCCGTGGCGAGTTCGCCAGTGGCGACAGCGCGGCGTTCGACTCGCAGCTGCGCGCCGAACGTTTTCGCCTCTCGCCGAATCTCACGTGGTATCCGACCGAGTTCTCGAAGTTGCGGCTGCAATACAACTACGACCATCGCGAGGGGATCGGCCGCGATCACTCCGTCTGGTTGCAGGTTGAGTTCCTACTGGGAGCACACGCGTCACACAAATTCTAAAGGCGACGAGACCAATATGAAGATTATAGCCCAACTTGGACTGGCGACGGCCACGATCGTCGCTTTGTCGGGCGCAGGAAACTCATCCTCGCGAAAATTGACCGTTGTGGCCACCACACCCGATCTTGCGTCGCTAGCCAAGGCGATCGGTGGTGATGCCGTCGACGTTAAGGCACTGGCCAAACCGACCGAAGATCCCCACTACGTGGACGCCAAGCCCAGCCACATAGTCACGCTCAACCGCGCTGACGTACTGATCGAAGGCGGCGCGGAACTGGAACTGGGCTGGTTGCCGCCCCTACTCGAGAGCGCCCGCAACGACAGGATCGCTGCGGGCGCGCCTGGCCGCATCGTTGCTTCGCAGGGAATACGGATGCTCGAAGTACCCACCACGTTCGATCGCTCCAGGGGGGATGTTCACCCTTATGGCAATCCGCACTTTCTCCTCGATCCTCTGAATGTGAAACTCATTGTCGCGCAGATTGCCGACCACTTTGCTCTGGTTGATCCGAAAGCCGCAGATCTTTTCAAAGCCAACCTCAGGACCTTTGACGCCGCACTCGACCTGAAGCTGGCCGGGTGGCAAAAGCAACTCGCGCCGTATCGCGGCGCGAAGATCGTGACCTACCACCAGGATTTTGTCTATCTTGCCGAGCGATTCAACCTGGAGGTCATCGCAACCCTGGAGCCCAAGCCGGGTATCGCGCCATCCCCGGCGCATCTGGCGAAGGTCATTGCGGGGATGAAAGCGGCAAATGCACGTGTGATTCTCGTGCAGCCCTACCAGAACCGCAGAACGGCGGAGACGGTGGCCCGTCAGACCAACGCGGTGGTGCTTGATATTGGGCAGCAGCCTGGCGCCCTCAAGAACACCGACACGTATTTCCAGTTGATGGACTACATGGTGGGAGCGCTGGCTACCGCTCTGCGGGGACAGAAATGAACCCCCTGGACATCCAGGTCATTTGGGAGGTAATGAAGTGGCCGTTGGCGGCCAGCCTCATTCTGCCGCCGCTGCTGGTCTATCTCGGACTCCACGTGGTCGAGCGCGAGGTGATTTTCGTGGACCTGGCGCTGGCGCAGGTGGCGACGTTGGGCACCTGCGTGGGACTGATCATGGGTTATCATTTCGATGATCGCGTCACGTTCTGGATTTCGCTCGGCGTGACGTTCCTCGGGGCGGCACTCTTCAGTTGGTCGCGCAGCAGCGAAAAACGCCCGGTCCCGCAAGAAGCCATCATCGGCATCACATTCGTGGTCGCCGCGGCGGGAGTGATTTTGTTGCTGAGCCGAGTGGCGGGGGGGAAGGAGGAGCTGGAGCACTTGTTGACCGGCGATATCCTCAACGTGACCGGGGCGGAAGTAGGTCAACGGGCAGCGCTGTTTGTGATACTGGCTGTCTTCTATGCCGCGTTCCACAAGCGTTTCGCGCTGATTTCTTCCGATCCCGCAGCAGCGTTTGTCCAGGGGTTGAAGGTTCGGCTGTGGGACTTCCTATTCTATGCGGCGTTTGCGTTGGTCGTGGTGAGCTTTGTGCGCGTGGCCGGCGTGCTGCTGACCTTCGCGTATCTCATTGTGCCCGCCGTTTGCGGGGTGATGTTGGCGCGGCGGTGGATGCGTCGCTTAGCGATCGGGTGGGGGGTAGCCGCGGCCGCGAGCCTGCTGGGACTGTGGGCATCGTACCGCCTGGATCTGCCCACCGGGGCGGCGATTGTCGCGGCCTGCGGATTGCTACTGGTCCTGGTGAGCTTTTTTGCGGTTGTGCGGCGGGCTTAGTCTCACCGCTTCTCCGCCCGCTTCCAGCCCGGCACGTACGGAGGCGGCAGCATGGCGGCGCGGCGCAGCAGCTCGAGGTGAGCGGCAACGATGTCGGCCAGCCGCTGGGCGGCATCGAGGTGCAACTCCGCCAGGACGGCGGGCGCCGCCGCGCTGAAGACCAGCGCGCCGTGAACTCTCCCCGCAACCCGCAACGGCACGATCAGCCTGCTCTCTCCCCGAGCCTGGGCAAAGGCGTGCGGCACCTGACCCTGTATCACGCGCGCCAGCGCTGTTCCGGTTACCGGTATCGATGGAAGGTCGGGAAGCGCGCGCCGTTCGCCCGGCTCCAGCAGGATGACCCGATCCCCCTCGCTGAGCCGAAGCGCGAAAGTCAATTTGTCGAAGGGCAGGAGTCCCGCGCCCTCTTCCGCAATCAGGCGGGTGGCGGCTGCCGGGTCCGAAGTGGTGGCCAGCAGGCTGGCAATGCGGAAGACCGCCTCCGCCGACGCATCGCGGGCAGGGGGAGGGCTCACCGGCGTTGGCGCGGCCTGCCTGCCCTGAGCGCAGTCGAAGGGCTTCGGCGGTTCAGCCCGCCGCAGGAAACCCGCCACCTGCGGCGCGATCAGCCCGGCCAGCAGCACCAGCAACTCCAGATCGTCCGCGCTGTACAGCTCGGGGCCGATACTTCCGACCAGGAGATACGCCAGCAATGGTCCTCCGAGTCCCATCCGCGCCCCCACGACGGAGCGCACATCGGCTCCATTCGACTCCGGGGCAGTGAGAAAGCCCCGCGGCCAGCGAGCATCCTCGTAGGTATCGGAAACCAGCAGCCTGGTCTCGGAGTCGAAGATGCCGGCGATGTCGAGGTGTTCCCGGCTGATGATGAGCGACGGATCGGTCCAGAGCGGCCCTCCAACATGATCGCCGAGGCGGAGGTACTGGTCACCGGTCGCGTCCGGCACGAGCAGCTCGACGTGGTCGTGCGGCAGTAACGGGGCCAGCCCGCGAGCCACTCCAGCCAGAAACCGCTGGGGAGTGACGGCATCGCGGTTGGCTTGGGACACCGCTTCCAGCAATCCCGCGATTCGCTCCTGCTGCCGGGAGGACGTTCCCTCCACCGGCGTCCACTGCCGCGCGATTCTCCCCAGCATCGGGGCGATCCGCTGGGCTACGCACTGCAGCACCACCCGCTCGGCTGGCCCATACCGCCCCGGCTGAAGATCGGCGACCAGCAGCAGTGCAACGTCCCGCTTCCCGAACCGGATCGGAAGGCAGGTGGCCGATCCGTACCCCGCGTCGAGAACGATTTCCTCGACCAGCGCGAGCTGCTCGGGCTTGAGATGCGGTGACGGCAGCGGGACTGCGAGATCATCCTCGGCCAGCTCGGCCGGGCCCAGCAACACGATCCCGCCTTGTGATGGGTAGAGCCACAGACCCATCAAGTCATGCGGGACTTCGACAGCTGCGGTGTTGGATAGCGCCTGGTGCCAGGTGGCGAGGGCTGCGGGATCGACTTGCCCCTCATCGGCTCGAAGGATGGGAACGAGTGGCTCACTCCCCATACTCGAGAGTGGTTCGTCCGCCGATTCAGTCGATGCACCGAGGTCCATATCGTGCGGTTAAGGCATGAGATATGCCCATCGCCCAGACACTGCAAGTGTTGTCGCTTTAAACACTTGCGAAGGCTACTCGGGTCCGCTGCGCCAGCGAAGCGCAGCATCGATGGCGTCCTGCCCGCGTCCCTTGCAGGCTGCTGCTATCGGAAGCGCAATGAAATCCAAGTACTTGACATACCCCCACCCCCTACCTATCCTGCCGACGGTAGCTGTTCACGTTTGTCAACACGAAGGAGTACCCATGTCGCCCGAAACCACCTCCCCCTGTGCATGCAGTGCCCGCTCAGCCGACGGGACGCATGCCTCGTCTGTTGACCCGGAGGCCAAGCACGCGATCGTCAGCCGGCTCAAGCGGATCGAGGGCCAGGTGCGTGGACTTCAGAAGATGATCGAGGAGGAGCGCTACTGTGCCGACGTACTGATGCAACTGTCTTCAGTGCAGGAGGCGCTACGCGGCGCCGGCAGGGCCATGCTGCTTAATCACCTCAAGCACTGCGCCACGGAGGCGATCGTTTCGGGGGATCCGGATAAGGCGGAAGCGATGTACGAGGAGTTGATGGAGCTGATGTACAAGAATGCGAG
>CAZASU010000025.1:8786-13673 GCA_964487785.1 uncultured Gemmatimonadaceae bacterium
CCGCCCGCTGGTCCCGGAACTCTCGCGCCGCCCGATACTCCTTTACCAGCCGCTCCATCATGGCTCCGCGCCGGGCGTAGAGCCGCTTCAGAGGCCGGGGGGACCTCCGTTCGCGGGCATACGCGGTGAGCAGCGGCAGGGCGATCGAGCTGTCGGTATAGACCACCACCGTGCCGGGCAGCTGATCGGGATCGATCTTCCCCCAGCTGACGGCCTCTGCCGGCGTCGCCCCCGATAGCCCGCCGGTGTCGGGGCGGGCGTCGGTCATCTGCAGGAAGAAGTCGTGCCCCCGCTCGTCGATTCCCAGCACCTCCTGAATCTGCGGCTCGGTCTGAAGCATGAAGTTCTTGGGACTTCCGCCTCCCACGATCAGCACGCCGCTCTTCCCGCCGGACCGCTTTGCCTCGAGCACGATGCTGGCCGTTTCGTTCACATCAGCGCTGACATCGAACCGGAGCTTGCTTCCGGCCAGGGCCTGTTCCGCCACGTTCATGCCGATGGAGCTGTCTCCCGGCGAGCTGGTGTAGATGGGCACCTCGAGCTCGTGCGCCGCAGCCAGGACCGAGCGGCGGGAGAGCCCGAGCGCCCGTTCACGCTCGCGGACATAGCCCCCGAGCAGGTAATGGTACTCCGCGGTGCTCATCGGCCGCTGGAACTCCGCTCTCGCCGATACCTCCCGGATGAACGCGTCGGTGGAGAGCAGCACGCTGTAATCGAAGAAGATGTCGTAGATGCGGACCACGCCCTTGTCGCGCAGCTCGACGTCATCGGCGGTCGGGCTGCCCCGGTGCATGGCAAGCCCGAGCGCAAAGTGGGCGTCGTGGTAGAGATTGGCACCGGTCGAGATGATCCAGTCGACGAACCCCCACTCCATCAGCGGAATCAGACAGCTCATGCCGAGCCCGGCCGGCGTCATGGCCCCAGTCAGCGTCATCCCGACCGTGACGTCAGACTCGAGCATGCGCTGGGTGAAGAGCTGGCAGCCCTCCCGCAGCCGGCCGGCGTTATACGCCAGGAAGGCGTTGTCGATCAGTTCGGCGACCGTTTCCTCCCCGGTCGTTGCCCGGGGATCGATGCGCTGGCCGCGCAGGTACTTCGCCGAAGGGCGGGTCACCGCTTCTCCCGAGCCTGGATCACCAGGCGGGTGGCCTCGACAGGGTCGTCGGTGACCTTGAACAACACGAGATCCTTGGCATCGACTTTCCCTTCGGCGGCGACCGTTCGGCTGAGCCACTCGGCCAGCCCCTTCCAATACTCACGGCCAAAGAGAATCACCGGAAAATCCTTGACCTTTCCGGTCTGAATCAGGGTGAGCGCCTCGAACAGCTCGTCGAGAGTTCCATACCCGCCGGGAAACACGATGAAGGCGGTGGCATACTTGACGAACATGGTCTTGCGAACGAAGAAAAACTTGAAGTTGAGGCTCCGGGTGAGGTATGAGTTTGAGCCCTGCTCGAAGGGCAGCTCGATGTTGCAGCCGATCGAGAGGCCGCCGCCTTCCACCGCTCCCCGATTGGCCGCCTCCATGATGCCCGGGCCCCCACCCGTGATTACCGGGATGCCGGCCTGCGCCAGAAGCCGTGCGGTCTCGACTGCGGCGGCGTAGTGGGGATCATCGGACTTGGTACGGGCCGAGCCGAAGATCGAAACCCCGTCCCGGACGTCCGCCAGGTTGTCGAATCCCCAGACGAACTCCCCCATGATGCGAAGCACGCGCCAGGGATCGGAGACCAGGAGCTGCTCCTTTTCGTGGCGCTCCCTGGGCTGCGGCCCCTCGAGCAGGGTCTCGTCCTCGGTGGGACGCTTGTGGTCGTCCATGGTCCGGTACGGGCTATTTGTCATGGATTGCCGTGAGTGTCATAGGGAGCGGAATATACCGTTATAATTGGCGCATGTCCCACTCCTGGCTGTCACTTGCGGGGCGTCTTGCGGGGCGAGGGCTTCTTAGCCCGCGCCTCGGACTGGACCTGCTGCGGACGGCGTGGGCGTTTCGCGCCAGACGCTGGTGGACTCGAGCGCCGTACCTGCCGCTTCCGGACCGCACCTACCTGCGCTGGCGGATGTACACCGCATATGCCGACGAGGAAGCCGTCCCTCCGCTGGAGGATGTCGTCCGCTTTGCGCGGTGGCGCCGCCAGACCATGGGCCTATGAATCCCCACGTCCTGATACTCGGCGGCGGCTTCGCGGGACTCTATGCCGCTCGCGGACTCAAGCGCGCCCCGGTGCGAGTCACCGTGGTCGATCGCAGGAACCATCACCTCTTTCAGCCCATGCTCTACCAGGTCGCTACGGCCGCGCTGAATCCGAGCGACATCGCCGCACCGATCCGGTCGGTGCTCCGGAACCAATCCAACGCCGAGGTGCTCCTGGCCGAGGTCTGGACCATCGACCCCGCAGCCCGACGGGTGGTGTTCGCCGACGGCGCGGAGACAACCTACGATTATCTCGTGGTGGCCACCGGCGCGCGACATTCGTACTTCGGCCACGACGAGTGGGCGAGCCTTGCGCCGGGACTCAAGAGCATCGAGGACGCGGTCACGATCAGGCAGCGGGTCCTGCTCGCCTTCGAGCGGGCCGAACGGGAGCCCGATCCGGTACGTCGCCATGCGTTACTGACGTTCGTGGTTGTGGGCGGCGGACCTACCGGGGTGGAAACGGCGGGAGCACTGGCCGAGCTCCGTCGTTACGCTCTCCGGCGCGACTTCCGGCACATAGACCCGGGTGAAGCGACGGTGCTGCTGCTGGAGGGCGGCCTCCGGCTGTTGCCCTCGTACCCGCCGAGCCTCGGCGACAAGGCCAAGCACGAGCTGCGCCGCCTCGGTGTCGAGGTGCGTACCGAGACGTTCGTCACCGATATCCGGCCGGGCTCGGTAGCGGCAGCAGGATGGACCATTCCGAGCCAGACCGTCATCTGGGCCGCGGGCAATGTGGCCAGCCCGATTCTCAAGTGTCTCGGCACGCCACTGGACAACGCAGGCCGGGCCATCGTCGAGCCGGACTGCACCATCCCGGGCCATCCTGAGGTGTTCGTGCTCGGAGACGCGGCCTTCTTCAACCACCAGGCTGGCGGCCCCTTACCGGGGATTTGCCCGGTGGCCATTCAGATGGGCCAATACACAGCACGCACCATCCAGGGCGATCTCCTGCGGCAACCCCGGCGTGCCTTCAGCTACTGGGATAAGGGGCAGCTTGCCGTCATCGGCCGGGGACGAGCGGTGGCCGACATCTGGAAGCTGCACTTCGCCGGTTTTCTGGCGTGGCTGGTCTGGACTTTCGTCCACATCTTCTTCCTGATCGGGTTCCGCAACCGGATCCTGGTGATGATCCAGTGGGCATGGTCGTATGTGACCTACGGGCGGGGCGCTCGGCTCATCATGACTGAGGTCGAGCCGGGCTCCAGCGCGAGCGTCGCGACGGGATGCCCGTGAGTCTCAGCGAGGCGGTCAAGGCGCGCGCGCACGAGCTCGGATTCCTCGCCTGCGGCATCACCCACCCGGGCCCGACCGCGCACGCGGACCGTCTCGACGCGTGGCTTGCGAAGGGGTATGCCGGAACGATGCGCTACCTCCACCGGCAGGCGGCGCGTCGCAAGGATCCTCGGGGGATCGTTCCCGAGGCGCGTGCCGTGGTGGTGGTGCTCGACAACTACTACACCGGGGATGGTACGGACGAAACAGCCGCCCCCCGCATCGCCAGGTATGCGCGAGGCAGGGACTACCACCGGGCTACCGGGCAGCGCCTGGACCAGCTGGCAGAGTTTCTTCGGGCCAGTGGGGCCCGGCTGAGCCGCACCTTCGTGGATGCCGGGCCGGTGCCCGAGCGGGAGCTGGCCCAGCGGGCCGGCCTGGGATGGATCGGCAAGAACACCATGCTCATCCGGCCGGACGCCGGATCGTTTTTCTTCATCGGTTCCGTGTTCACCGACCTCCCGCTCGAGGTCGATGAGTCCTTTGAGCTGGATCGTTGCGGTAGCTGCACTCGCTGCCTCGATGCCTGCCCCACGGACGCCTTTGTGGAGCCGAGACTGCTCGACGCTACTCGCTGCATTTCCTATCTCACCATCGAGCAGAAGGGGCCCATACCGGACGAGCTGGCTGAGCGGTTTGCGGGCTATGCTTTCGGGTGTGATATCTGCAACGACGTGTGCCCCTGGAATCAGCGCTTCGCCCAGCCGACCAGTATCCCTGAGTTCCAGCCCACCGCCGAGCTGAGCGGAGCCGAGCCGGACTTCTTCGAGCGCATGACGGAGGAGGAGTTCAGCGACCGATTCGGAGACACGCCGCTCGAGCGCCCCGGGCTGGCAGGAATGCGCCGAAACTTTCGCGCTGCCTACGGCTCAGCCGGCACACCCGTGAAGGTGGAGTGATGCGGCATCTGGGCAGACTCCTTCGCTATGACGTGTGGGCCAATCGGGAAACGCTGCGCTCGCTGAAGGAAAGTGCACCACCACGCAGCCTGAAATGGCTGGCCCATATCATCGGCGCCGAGTATCTCTGGATGGCCCGCCTGCGCCGTCGCCACGAGACCCTCCCGGTCTGGCCCGAGATCGACGTGGACGCCTGCGGCGAGCGTCTCAATGAGCTGTCCCGGCTGTGGCCGGAGTACCTGGACGACGCCCCTGAGACCTCCCCGGAAACCATACCCTACACCAACTCGAAAGGAGAGGCCTGGACCAACACGGTCGAGGAGATCCTCACTCACGTCGTGATCCACTCCGCCTACCACCGCGGACAGATCGCCTCGGATGTCAGGGCCAACGGTGGGGTGCCCGCCTATACCGATTACATCCACGCCGTTCGGCAAGGACTGATCGAATGAGCTCCTCGTAGCGAGTCATTGCGAGGGCGCCGTCTGGAGTCATTGCGAGGGCGCGGAGCGCCCGAAG
>CAZASU010000025.1:13773-15891 GCA_964487785.1 uncultured Gemmatimonadaceae bacterium
GAGTCATTGCGAGGGCGCCGTCTGGAGTCATTGCGAGGGCGCGGAGCGCCCGAAGCAATCCAGCCGCCGGGATTGCGGAGCCGCGAGATCGCCGCGCGGGCCTCGGGCCCGCTCGCGATGACTGGGTTTACGGCACCGCCGGGTTCTCTGGCGAAGCTCCTGGAGGCCTTACTATTCAGCGATGACCGATCCTGCAACCCCGCGTATGCCGGTCCCCGTGGTAGGCACCACCTCTCGGCCTCAGCAACTGGAGCGGCTGCGGACCGTGAGCCGGCTGCTCGACAGCGCCTTTGCGATTCCGGGAACCCGGTACCGTTTCGGACTCGACGCCCTGATTGGCCTGGTGCCGGGCCTCGGCGATGCGGTCAGCGCGCTCTTCTCCGGATATATCGTTCTTCAGGCCGCCCGCCTGGGCGCTCCAAAATCCGTGGTCACCCGAATGATTGCCAACGTCGCCCTCGACACCGTGGTCGGGTGGATTCCGATCCTGGGCGATCTCTTTGACGTGGCCTGGAAGTCGAACCTGAGGAACATGGCGCTGCTCGAGAGCCATCTGCGGCAACCCGCTGCCGCCAAAGCCGGAAGCCGGAAGGCGCTCCTGCTCCTGAGCGGCGTGCTCCTCCTGTTGTTCATCGGCGCGGTAGCGCTCGGTGTGGTAGTAGCGAAGCTGGTCCTGAACCTCTTGCAGTGAAAGCCACCCTCGATGACCGCTCCGATCACGCCGTCTTTACACAGCATCGCGATCTTCGTTCACGATATCCCACGTGCGGTGGAGTTCTATCGCGACAAACTCGGACTGCCACTGACCAGGCAAGGCTCCTTCGGGGCGGAATTCCTGGAGGGTGAGACTCACGTCAGCGTACATCCGGCGGTGCATACGGAGGCCAAGTCCCTCGTCGGCCGACACACAGGAATCACCCTGTTCGTGCCGGACCTGCTGCACTTCTGCGGCCTGCTCCACGACCGCGGGGTGCGATTCACCACCGAACCGACCCAGCAATCCTGGGGCATCATGGCCATGGTGGCTGACCCGGACGGAAACGTGCTCGCCCTCTGGGAAGACAAGATGCCTGACACCGAGGAGCACCACACGGTGGATCAGGCCGATGGGATGGGGTGATCGCCGGAGCTCTGCCTGAAACGGTCTTCCACCATCTGGGCCTGCTGCTCCATTCCGTACGACCTGAACGGCTTGCCCGGTTTCACTCGATATGAGTACGGACTCGAGCCCACCCTGAGGGTTCGGTGGACGAGGTCGCGCAGCTGGGTGATCATGCCGCGGGCGAAGTAGACCCCGGGCCCCCACGCCTGATACTGAGCGCAATGCGTCAGCTCATGAGCGAGGACCCCCATGTCTCCCTGGCATCGATCCGGCAGGAACACGCGGTTGCCCAGCGCCACCGCTCGATTGCGGCTGGCCTGAAGGACCAGTCGCCGAAGCCATCCGGCCGCGCCACCGCAGCCGGCGCGGTACAGACGGACCCGGGACCAATCGGCCTCGAACGGTATTTCCACCACGACCCGTCGTTCGCTCTCCTGCAGGCATGCCGGCCCGGTTTCGTTTCTCGGTCTCATCCCGACTCTCGCATCCTACTCGGACAGGAACTCGCCGATCGGCGCCAGCGAAGCGATATGATCACAGGTGATCTTGATCGTCGCCATGATCGGCACGGCCAGGATAGCGCCGGTGATGCCCCAGAGGTACCACCAGAAGACCAGCCCGACGAACACCGCCACGGTGTTGAGACGCATCCGCCGCCCCAGGATCCAGGGCGTGATCAGGTTTCCCTCCAGAATGTTGATGACGGTAAAGACCAAGGGAACCATCAGCGCCCGGCTGATGTCCTCGAAGGCGAGGAGCGCCGCCAGGGCCAGGATCACGGTGTTGACCAGGCCGCCAATGTAGGGGACGAAGTTGAGCACCGCCGCGATTACTCCCCACAACACCGCATTCGGCATACCCAGCAGCGCCAGGGCCGCACCCGTGGCCACGCCTACCCCCACATTGATCAAGGTGGTGACGACCAGGTAAAGCGAGACCTGCGCCTCGGTCTCGCGCACGATGCGCACCGCGGTCTTCTTGTCCTTCAGGTGCGGGAGCACCGCGACCAGCTTCTG
>CAZASU010000025.1:15991-26930 GCA_964487785.1 uncultured Gemmatimonadaceae bacterium
TGGGTCATGTGTGGCTCGCGGAAGGGGTGACCTCTTGTCCCTCACAGCCCGGAGACGCTAAGGTTACCCGGCCGCGGCGACGGTCCGCGTCCCAGGCACCCCTTGCCTCCTCGAGCCCGGAATAGAGTGGCATGTCGCGACTCTGGCAAACGATCGTCTCGCTCTGGGCCTGGCTCGTTCTCGTCCTGTGCCTCGTCCTGTGGTTCCCCGTGCTCGCCGTCATTCGATTACTCACCGCGCCATTCGACCGCGGCCGCTACATCCCCGGACGCATCTTTCGGAAGGTCGGACCGGCCATGGCGACGCTGAATCCGCTCTGGCGCTTCCGCTATTCCGGAACGATTCCGAAGGACCCGAGAAGGCCCTTTGTCGTGGTCTCCAATCACGAGTCGTTCGCCGATATTCTCCTCATCAGCCATCTGCCGTGGGAAATGAAATGGCTTTCCAAGGCCGAGCTCTTTCGCATTCCGATCCTGGGCTGGACGATGTGGCTGGTTGGCGATATTCCCGTCAAGCGCGGGTTCGGACCCAGCGCCATCGAGGCCATGGAGCGCTGCCGCCGGGCGCTCGATAACCGGGTTTCGGTCATGATCTTCCCGGAAGGGACCCGCTCCAAGACCTCCGAGCTGCTCCCGTTCAAGGATGGCGCATTCCGCCTGGCCATCGAGGCCGGCGTGCCAATCCTGCCGCTCGCGGTGTCCGGCACCGGCACCGCACTGCGCAAGCACGATTGGCGTTTCGGCCGGTCTGACGCCGAGGTCCGCGTGCTCGAGCCGGTCGAGACAGCCGGGCTCACCCTCAGCGACATTCCGGAGCTCAAGGCCCGGGTGCGACACACCATCGTGGCGGCCCGCGATGCGCTCGCCGCCTCGCGACGCTGAGCCGGCTCGATTCACCTGCCCAGATCGGCCGGAGCCCGGACCCGCCCTACCGCACCCGCAAGCGCGAGGAGCGTCAGCAAGTAGGGCAGCATGAGGAAAAGCTGGTAGGGAGTGTCGAGCCCCAGCGCCTGGAGCAGAAACTGCAGTGCCGTTGCCACGCCAAAGAGCAGCGCGCCCAGCGCAATCCCGCCCGGATGCCAGCGACCCAACACCACAATAGCAATCGCCACGTACCCACGCCCCGCGGTCATCCCCTCGGCAAAGGAGCCGACCTGAGCCAGCACCAGGCTGGCTCCGGCCAGACCGGCAAAGCCGCCGCCGACAACCGTTGCCCCGGTACGGATCAGGTTGGTTCGGACTCCCGCCGCCCGGGCCATCACCGCACCTTCTCCGGTGGCGCGCAGCGCCAAGCCCAGCCGGGTGCGAAAGAGCACCCACCAGACGAGCGGCATACCGAGCACCGCGAGGTAGGTCGGCGCCGGCTGGTCGAAGAGCGCCGGCCCCAGCACGGGTATCTGTGAGAGGCCCGGAATGGCGAGAGACTTGAGCGTGGGAATGCTGAGTCCGGCGCCGGCCGAGCCGTAGGCCTGCCGGTAGATGGTGCCGGTGAGTCCTACGGCCGCAAGGGTAATCGCGGTACCGGTGATGATCTGGTCCGCCCGCGCCCCCACGGCCAGCAGCGCGAACACCGCCGCGAGCAGCATGCCGGCTATGATTGCGCAGGCAACCCCACTCCATGGCCCCCAGGCCGTGGCACCCAGCGTGGCGGCAAGGGCACCGGCGAGCATGGTCCCCTCGAGGCCCAGGTTGATCACTCCCGAGCGCTCGGTGATGGTTTCGCCGGTGGCCGCGAGCAGGAGTGGAGTGGCCACCCGAACGGCGGCGGCCAGGAACCCGGCGACGAGCACCTCGGTGTCCATTATCCTGCGGCCTTGCCTGGGGCGATGCGTTTTCTCATCACCGCGCGCAAACCGATCCATCCCCCCCGCGGCACGGTGGCCAGCAGCGCCACGATTATTACCACTGCCTCCACCACGTACACCGCAACAGCTGGTATCCCCGCGTCGCGCTGCATCGCACCCGCGCCGGCCTCGAGCGCGCCGAAGAGAACTCCGGCTATGACGACGCCGATCGGATGCAGGCCGCCCAGCAGGGCCACCGCAATTCCGGTAAAGCCATACCCGGGCGACAGGTTCTGGAACAGGGCATACGACACCCCGCTCACCTCAACCCCGCCGGCCAATCCTGCGATCGCACCCGAAAGGAGGAGCGCCATCGCGCTTACTCGCTGGCTGTCGATTCGCCCGCTGACTTCCGCGGCACGGGGGCCCATGCCAACCGCGCGAAGTCGGAAGCCCCAGAGCGTCCTCGCGAAGAGAAACCAGAGAACCAGGCCGCCAGCCACTGCGAGCACCAGGCCGGCGTGGAGCCGCGAGCCGGGCAGCAGGGGTAGCCGCGCCGCCTCCGCGATTGCATCACTCTGAGGGTAGATGCCCCCCCGTTCCTGAAGCGGCCCCTGCACCATGAAGCTGACCAGGGACAGGGCCACGAAGTTGAGGAGCAAGGTACTGATCACCTCGATGACGCCAAACCGAAGCTTCAGCCAGACCGGTACCGCAACCCAGCAGAGACCGGCCACTGCCGCGGCCAGAAGAAGCACCCCGATAGCGACCGGACCAGGCTGGCCGGCAAGATGCAGCCCGGCCCAGGTCGCGGCGATGGCGCCGGCGTAGAACTGACCCTCGGCTCCGATGTTGAGCGCCCCGGCTCGAAACGCCACCGAAATGCCAAGCCCAATGAGGATGAGCGGCACCGCGCGCACCAAGGTGCTGGAGGTAAAGGCATCCCAGGAGCCGAAGGCACCTATCCAGAGGGCACTCAGCCCAGCCTCCGCGTCGAAGCCGGCCGCTTCCAGCCCGAGGAAGAGAACGGCCAGACCCAGGGCCACCGCCGCGACTCCCCAGCCCAATGCCTTCACGACTCCCTCTCCACCCGAAGCATCATGGCACCGATTTCGGACCGCGAAGCGCCGGGAGGCGCTTCCGAGATCATGCCCCTGGTCACCACTATTACCCGGTCGGCGAGGTGCAGCACCTCGTCCAGATCGGCTGAGTAGAAGAGAACTGCTGCCCCCGCTGCCGCCGCCGACCTCAGGCGACTGTGGATGGCGGCCGTGGCGCTGATGTCGAGACCGCGCGTGGGGTTCTCCGCGACGATCACCGCGGGAACCCGAGAGAGCTCGCGTGCCACAACCAGCTTTTGCTGGTTACCGCCGCTGAGGGCCGCGGCTCGAGCGCCAGGCCCTGGTGCCGCGATCTCGAAGTCCCGAATGAGCTCGGCTGTGCAGGCTTCGGCCTCGCGCCAGGCGATCCGGCCGCCGTGAATCCACGGCCCCGCGCTGCCCAGACCGAGGACCACGTTTTCGGTGAGGCTGAGCGCGGGGATCAGACCCTCCGATGTGCGGTCTTCGGGGATGAACCCCACCGGCTGGGTCACCTGAAGCTTGCCGCGAAGTGGGGCGATACGACCCGCCACCGCGCGGAGAAGCTCACGCTGTCCGTTCCCCTCCACTGCTGCCACGCCGACGATCTCTCCCGCCCGGACGGAGAGAGAGGCGTGCCGGAGCGCGATTCCGTATCCGCTCTCACGAGACACCTCCAGGGCGTCGAGGCGAATCAACTCTCGCGAGGACCGCGGCTGAGACCTTCTGACCGCCTCCCTGCCGGTAAGGGGGACACCCGGCTCACCACCGATCATCGCATGGGCCAGCGACTCCACGGTCTGGCCGGCAACCGGTCCGGTGAGGGTCACGGCGCCCTCTCGTAGCACGGTGACCCGGTCCGCCGTCAGGAGGGCCTCATCGAGCTTGTGGGTGATCAGGACGGCCGACCCACCCGAGTCCGTGAATTTCCGGACCATCTGCAGCAGGAGTTCCGCCTCCGGCGGAGCGAGCACGCCGGTGGGCTCGTCGAGAAGCAATACTCTGGCGTCGCCCGCCAGCGCTTTGACGATCTCGAGCCGCTGCTTGAGGGATACCGACAGGCGGCCGGCTCGCTGATCGGGATCAAGTGGCAGCCCCATGCGCTCACTCAAGAGCCTGGTGCGCTCGCGCATCTGGTGCGGTACCCCGGGCCAGCCGGCCGAGAGGGCCACGTTCTCGGCCACCGTCAGGGCAGGAATCGAGGTGAAATGCTGGTGCACCATTCCCATGCCCAGTGTCCGGGCAACCCGCGGAGTCGTGATCCGCCGCGTCACGCCGTCGACCCGGACCTCTCCCGCATCTGGGCGTACCAGCCCATACGCGACATGCATCAAGGTGGATTTTCCGGCCCCGTTCTCGCCCAGCAAGGCATGCACTTCACCCGGAGCCAATGCGAAATCGACCCCGCGCAGGGCATGCACGGAGCCGAATCGCTTGTCGATGCCGGCAAGCTCGAGCACCCAAGTCACATCAGAGACCGGTCGGATGGTCGTGGAAGTCCCACTCGAGGTCGAACTGCTCGGCCAGATGTGACGCCATCGCCTGGACACCCAGAGTCTCCGTGGCGTAGTGACCGGCATAGACGACGTTGAGCCCCAGCTCCATCGCGTCGAAATACGTGTGGTGCGGTCCCTCGCCGGTAATAAAGGTGTCGAGTCCAGCGGCGCCCGCCGCGGCGATCATGCTGCCCGCCCCGCCGGTAATGATGCCGATTCGGCCTGGCTTTTCGGGACCTCCCGGAATCACCCTCGCGCTGCCCTTCATGGTATGCAACACGCGGTCGAGCTCCACCGCCACCGCTTCCCGCGTCGGCAGACTCGCCGGGCTGTGTCCCCAGGCCCCGATCGAGACGCCACGATAGTTCCCGAACCACCCTTCCACCTTGATCCCGAGGCGCTCGGCCAGCACCGCATTATTGCCAACTTCCGGATGAACGTCGAGGGGATTGTGCGCCGCATACAGAGGAATGTCGTGATCGAGGAGCGCGGCAAGCCGGCGGTATCTTCGACCGGTGACCGGCACATTGCCATCCCAGAACAGCCCATGATGCACCAGCAGCAGCGGCGGCGGCTGCCCCGGCTCGAGGGCTGCGATCACTCCGTCGATCGTGGCCTGGGAGGCGTCAACCGCGGCCACGATCGCACCGATGCGACCGCTGCTCTCGACCTGGAGGCCATTGATCGCATTAGGCTCATCCGGTATCTCCCTGATTCGGAGATACTCGTCCAGGTAGCCCACCACGTCGGACAGCGGGACGTCGGGACTCATTTCAGTCTCATGGGCTGCGCGCCGGACAGGGCGAGCCGACCGTTCGGGCTACGGGGTCGTGCGGCTTCCATGGTCGCCGGGCGGGGTGCGGCTATGAGAGTCCCGGCAACCATCGAGTCGGTTGCTGCGCGCATTCGGGCCTTCAACTCTGGTGGAACAAGGCTGTCGAGACGCGGATTAGGCAGGTAACTCACGATGCCGCCTTCCAGACCAAAGACCTCAACCCTTGGGGTAAAACGTCCCGAGCGAACCTCAGAGGCCACGAGAAGAAAGGCGTGGGGAAGGTCGATCACGGCGCTGCCCAAAACCCGGTCGGGTGCCAGACTCGACTGATCGGCATTGGCGCCAAACACGTACACGCCGGCCCGTTCCTTCGTGGCCTGGAACAGCCCGAGCGCCGCGGCATCGGCGTTGTGGTGAAACATGTCTGCGCCGACTCGCATGAGCGCCAGTGCCGCTTCACGGCCGGCGGCCGCATCGTCGAAGCTGTTGAGGTAAATCTCCCGGCTCTGAACCTTTGGATTTACCGCCTTGGCCCCATTCAGCCAGCCCTGGTAGGCGGCTTTGATCGGGGGCAGCTCGATCCCGCCCACAAAGCCAAGCACATTACTCCTGGTCAGCCCCCCGGCCACCATCCCAGCCAGATAACTCGCCTCCTCCAAGCGGAAAATGAGGGGGGCCACGTTACCATGGGCTCGGCGGCCAGAGGTGACGATGAAGACGGTCTTGGGGTAGTCGGACGACACCCGTTCGGCGGCGTCCTGAAACTCGAAGCCATTGGCGAAGACCAGCTCGTAGCCCTGGGCGGCGTAGGTTCGGAGCGCTTCGGCCTGCTCGGCTGGTGTCCGGGCTTCGGCATGGCTGATCTGGACCCCCAACGAATCACGGATCCGCTGGAGGCCTTGGTAAGCCGCCGAATTCCAGGCGGCATCGGCGATGGAGCCGGGGGTGATCAGACCAACCCGCATTCCGGAGGTGGGCGGCGAGGAGCACGAGAGAAGTGCCAGCGAAAGCACAGTATAGCAGCAACGAGGGAACACTACGTTAATAATTGGCACGTGAGCGTGATTTTGGTACCTCCAGATGCAATAAGTAGCGCCAAACTTTTTATTTCCACACACTTAGCTGAATTATCAACTATTGTGGGGAATCGCCAGCGGGCTCGGCCCGAGCGGCGGCGTCCATCTTGACCTCTCCGGTCACCCGTGCCCCTTCAATGATTGAGATTCTGGGCGTGAGTATGTCTCCCGCCACCATCGCGGTTGCCTGGAGCTCCACCCGCTCGCGAGCGTGAATGGCTCCGCTCACCTGGCCGGCGATGACAGCCTCCTGGGTGTGGAGATCGCCCTCGATGACGGCACCCTGTGCCACGAGTACCTGCCCGCCCACCCGAACCGTTCCACGCACCCTTCCTTCCACCCGCACAGTGCCTTCTGTCTCCAAGTCGCCTATTACTGTCATATCGCTGGCGATAATCGAGAAGGGTATTTGGTCGGTTCGGCGCCGCCGGAGCTCGTTTCCCTCTTCGTCTCGCGCGGCATTGCTGAAGATCCCCATCAACGCCCCTCCTTTACCATGGTCTGCGGGTCCAGCGACAGGCCCCGCTGCCGAATCTCGAAGTGCAGATGGGGCGCCGTCGACCGCCCGCTGTTGCCGCTCAGCCCAATGACCTCGCCTGGAGCCACTGTGGCATTAGCTGTCACTAAGATGCGCGAAAGATGGCCGTACATCGTCTGATAGTCATCTGAATGGTCGAGCAACACGAAGTGGCCGTATTCCGGGTCCTCGCCAGCCTGCTGAACGATGGCACCGCCGGAGGCCCGCACCAGGCTCCCCACTGAGACGGCGATGTCGATTCCGGGGTGGGCCTCATCGCGACCACCCGCCTTGACCTGACCCCGCGTGATGTATCCCGTCTCGTCCAAAGGCCAATACTGCGGAATGCCGAGCCCAGGGCCCAAGACCGCCGGGCCCGAAACAAGCCGGGCTCGGATCGGAGGAGCGACAGGCAAAGACGATGTGATCGTCAGTGGATCGCGCACGATCTCGCCGCCCATCATCTGGCGAACCTGCGCATAACGAGATTCGGCGCTGTCGAGAGCCGCTGAAAGGTCGCGAACTCTCGCGTTCTCCGTCTGCAGTCTGGCCAGCTCCCGCTCCATGCCCGGAACCCGTGCCGCGGCCCTGAGCACGGGTCCGTAGAGCACTACCAGCAGCAACAACAACACCGCCACCAGCCCCAGCAACCAGGCCCCGAGCCGAAGAGTCCGGAGTCTAATTCGGAAGCTCTGCGTCTTCGTCCTGCCGTCCTTCTGGATCAGGACGGTGACGGAGCGCGAACGGCTCTTCATCCCGCGAACGGCTCGCCCAGGATCAGCTCGAGCACGCGAGCGAGATCGTCGTTGGAGTAGTAGCTGATGCTGAGGAAACCGCGGCCGCGCCGCCGGGCCGTGACTCGCACGTCGGTGCCCAACCGTTTTCTCAGCGCGTCTTCGATTCGCCGCACTTCGGCCGTGGCCATCTTCTGCTGGGGACGGGGGCGGGGGCCGTTCGCCGGTGCGACAGCTGCCACAGGGGCAGGCGACTCTCCCCGAACCCTGGCTTCAGTGTCGCGAACCGACCACCCCTGGTCCGCCGCTTCTCTGGCGAGGCGAAGGAGCTCCGATTCCTTCTCTACTGCCAGCAAGGCGCGGGCATGGCCCTCGGAAAGCTTGCCCTCCTGAACCAGCGCCTTCACCTCATCCGGCAGCTTCAGCAAGCGGAGGAGGTTTGCCACGGTCGAACGGTTCCGTCCCACCAGCCGTGCGATCTCCGCCTGGGGGAGCTTGAACTCCTGGCCCAAGCGCTGATACCCCGCGGCCTCGTCGATGGAAGTCAGACCGTCGCGCTGAAGATTTTCAATGAGGGCGAGCGTCAGCAGGGTTTGATCGTCGACGTCCCTCACGACCGCCGGGATCTTTGCCCATCCCAAGCGCTGAATCGCCCGCCAGCGGCGCTCACCGGCAATGAGCTCGAACTTTCCGTTCCGCGGGCGCACGATGACCGGCTGCAGCAGGCCGGAGGCTTCGATCGACGCCGTCAGCTCGGTCAGAGCATCCTCGTCTACATGGGTGCGCGGCTGATACGGATTCGGTAACACGTTGCCGATGGGAAGCTCCCGAAGTGAGCCAGACGCCTCGGCCTGCTCTCGGGACACGGCACCAAGCAGGGCCTCGAGACCTCGCCCCAAGCGCTTCGTCTCGCTCATGTGGTCACCTCAGGGATGGGGGCAGGCGCCTCTTCGATGACGCCTGGATTCTCGACCCGGCGCATCAGCTCCTGGGTGACTGCCAGGTAGCTCTTGGCACCCACAGACTGCACATCGTACAGCAGAATGGGCTTCCCGAAGCTCGGCGCCTCCGCGAGTCGCACATTCCTGGGGATTGGTGTCATGAAGACCTTGGCGCCAAAGTACTCCTTGGCATCCTCGGCCACCTGCCGGCAAAGGTTCAAGCGCGAGTCGTACATGGTCAGGAGTACACCGCTTATGGTCAAGCCTGGATTGAAGTTCTGCTGTACTAGGCGGACGGTGTTAAGAAGCTGTGAGATTCCCTCCAGGCCGTAGTACTCGCACTGGATCGGGATCAATACCGCGTTGGCCGCCGCCAGGACATTCAGCGTCAGCAACCCAAGCGACGGAGGGCAGTCGACGACGATGTAGTCGTATGAGTCCTGTAATCCCTCGAGCAAGTGCCGAAGGATCGCCTCGCGACCCTCGCGCTCCACCAGCTGCAGCTCGGCACCCACGAGGTCCTGCGTCGCGGGGAGCACCGAGAGAAAGGGAAGCGCGCTGATGGAGAGAATTGAATCCGCCGCGGGACGGCCCTCGACCAGAGACTCGTAAAGCGAGAGCTCGACCGTCTCCTTGGCTATGCCGACACCACTCGTCGCATTGCCCTGAGGGTCGGCATCGAGGAGGAGGGTGCGCCTCTCCGCCATGGCGAGAGACGCCGCGACATTGACGGCAGTCGTGGTTTTACCCACGCCACCTTTCTGATTCGCTATTGCTATGACGTGGGCCATGCGATTATTAGCCTCTAAGTTGTTTCACGGCAGTAAGTTACTGTCTAAGTAGCTTCTGCGATCCATCGGGACTGAGAACGCCTCGGGGAGGCAACACGAATATAGGATGTTTTGTGTAGTGTGTGCAATCTCCTGCGCGCGGTGAGTTTCCTAGTCGCTCGTTAGGTGCCGGGTAATTGATGCGGCGCGCAATTAGCCTGCTTGCATCGTTGCGGGCCCGACAGAGCCACCTGATTCAGGAAATTGGTCAGCTGGATCATATGGGGACCAGCCACGCTCGAACCACGGCGACCCCTACCCGGGACGTGAAGCAGCGCGGTCTCAACGATCGCGTGGGATGGGCCTGATCGCGAGATGTTACCTTGGTTCAGAGTTTCACGTGAAACGGAGGGGTTTTCTGTCGGGCCGTCTACGAGTCACTTCAGAGTGAGTCTGGCACACTGATCTCTGCGTCAGACAGAGTTTCACGTGAAACAGGGCTGATGTCCGAGCGGGGCCTTCTTCGGGTCACTTCGAGGACGAGACTGTGCAGGTCGCTTGGAGAGACCCCTGGGATGCGGCTCGCTCGCCCCAGCGTCTCCGGACGGAGAGCATGAAGTTTCTCTCTCGCTTCGAAGGCGAGCGTCGTGAGTCCTCGGTACTCGAGGTCTGCCGGGATGGGGAACTCTTCCATTTTGCTTAGCCTCGCCACTGCCGACCTCTCACGCGCCAAGTACCCGGAGTATTTGAATTCGATGTCGGCCCATCCGGCATCTTGGTCCGAGCGTTCAATGCCCACGCTGCCTAGCAGGGCCGCTAGACCCACGCCGGGTCGGCGAGCCAGGTCGGCAATACGCATGGGCTCCGTGATACCGGGAGAGCCGCATCCCTCGAGGATGGGGTTAGCGAGCGCGGGTGAGATACTGGTTCCTTCAGCGACGGCCTGAACAGACTCTTCATCTCGGAGTCTGATCTTAGCCGCCTCCAGCTCCTCCCGGGTCAGTGTGCCCAGTCGTTCGGCGGTGGGTGTCAGCCGGCGAAGCGCATTGTCCTGTCGCAGCAATAGGCGGTATTCGGATCGAGACGTAAACAACCGGTAGGGTTCGTCCACCCCTTTCGTGACAAGATCGTCGGTCAGTACTCCAATAAACGCTTCGCCCCGTCGGAGCACGACGCTCTCCAGTTCCAAGGCTCGGGCCGCGGCATTGATCCCAGCGACCGCCCCCTGACCAGCGGCCTCCTCGTATCCCGTCGTTCCGTTGACTTGGCCGGCCAGGAAGAGTCCTGGGAGATGTCTCGACTCGAGAGTCGGCTGGAGTTGAGTGGGGGGGAAATAGTCGTACTCGATCGCGTAGCCTGGCCTGGTCATCAGCACCTTCTCGAGGCCTGGTACGCTTCGCAGGAACTCCAATTGCACCGAGGGTGGTAGCGAGGTCGAGAGGCCGTTGACGTACATCTCCGAGGTATCGAGTCCCTCGGGCTCTAGAAACACCTGGTGGTGTTCCGCGTCCGGGAACTTCAGCACCTTGTCCTCGATGGAAGGACAGTACCGGGGTCCCCGCCCACTGATCGCACCGCCGTACAGCGCCGATTGCCGGAGGTGCCGGAGTACGATCTCCTGGAGCTCCGCGCCCGTGTGGGTCAGGTAACAGGGCAGTTGCTCTGGATGTCTAGCCTGCTGGTGGAACGAGAACCAGAATGCGCCGGGATCTCCGTCCTGGCGCAGCATGCGTGACAAGTCGACGGAGCGTCCATCGATGCGCGGCGG
>CAZASU010000026.1:0-26742 GCA_964487785.1 uncultured Gemmatimonadaceae bacterium
GTCCCTCGTCGGCGACCTCACGAGCCGTCTCCGGGTGGCCTGACTGGAGGAAGTACTTGAACAGCGATTCCCGCAGCTTCTGGTTGGTCGGTGCCACACGGAGCATCTGCTTGAATGCCACCAGGGTGTTGGCGGTGTCGTTGGCCTGCTGGAACTGGGTGGCCAGCGCAGTCCAAACCGGCAGGCTGAGAGGATCGCCCTTGACCGAGGCCTGGAGGTGCTTCACGACTTGGGCTCGCGGCGCCTTCGTGTCCACGGCGATCTGTGCCAGACAGAACTGGGCCAGCCCGTGGTTGGGCAGCGTCTTGATGGCCTTGTTGGCTGCGTCCCCGGCCTTGTCCGGCTTACTGGTCCGCTGATCGATGCAGGCTTTGGCGTCGGGGAGCGACTTGACCGCGGGTCCCAGCGCCTGAGCCACCTTCTTGCCGAAATCCTCGAGGCTCTGCCCCTGCTGCTGGGACAGGGTGACCACATTGCCGGCGTCGTCGTTCACACCGGTGAGCCGGGCGGTCACCGACGTGCGCCCTCCGGCGCCCCGCGCCATCGTCCCGCTTACCAGCACCCGGGCCTGAATGTTCTTGGCTAGTGTGCTGGCCAGTGGCGGGCTCAAAATGGCGTCGACGGGGTACCCGTATTGCTTCAGGGCGTCGTTCATCTGCGCTTGTTCGACGACGTTGAAGTTCCGGCCGGCGATACCCTTCATCTCTGCCCGGGCTGCGCTGCCGATCTTGACTGCCGTCGCCGAGTCAGCGGCGGCAAACGCGAACGGATTGGCGACCATGAGACGCGGTGCCGCGTTCGCCGTGGTTTGGGTACGGGCGCCACGGGGTATACCTTGCGCCGCAAGCGGCACGGCACAGACCACACCGACGAGCGCGATCAGGACCAGACGCGACAAATGCATCCTCGACCTCCCAACAGGACGGCCCTCGTGGGGCCAGGAACAGCCCGCGTTCTACGCGGGTACAGATGGGCGAAGAGGGATTCGAACCCCCGACATCCTGCGTGTAAGGCAGGCGCTCTGAACCAGCTGAGCTATTCGCCCGGGGGCGACGCGGGCCCACTTCGTTTTAACGATATTGCAGGGACCGTGCCGTGATGACCGACACTCTCGCTATGACGCGATACCGATCGGAAAGAGCACGCAATAGCCGAAGACCAGAAGCACCGCCGCCGCACTGGGATGATCAGCTTGCAGGGTCACGTACCCCGCTATCAGCACCAGCACCGCCACCGCGAGGATGATGAGGTTCCGCGGGGCGAGCACGAAATGCCGCTGCGGCGCGGAAGGGCGTGAATTCGACATAGGGGTTGAGGCTACTACGGTTCCTGGGTTCGGTCAAGTTCAGACGGGTCCGTGGTTTCCGAGGGGATGTCCCAACCTTCGTCGAGGGCGGCACGGCGGGGCAGATCGGCTCTCCGGCGGACCCGCACGAGGGCCCACATCGAGAAGGCCAGTACACCCCATCCGCCTCCGGCCAGCAGCCAGGTGACGAGGCTGTAGCGTCGGCGGATGGTCCGCCGCCACTCGGTGTCGAACTGTGACATCGTGAGACCGGTCGTGGCCCGCACAGCCGCCTCGAAATCCTCGCCGGCCGCAAGCCGCTGGAGCAGGGGCGTCAGGGACCCCGACGGATTCCTCCGCGCGAGCTCGGTCACCCCCGACACGGCCAGGGCGTAGGCTGCATCGGCAGTGGTCGCCGAGCCGCGTAACGCACCGTCGAGCGAGCGGAGGTCAGGTATCGCACCCCGTACCACGGCCAAGTTGAGGTCGAGCACATCCAGCCGATCCCACTCGCCGGCTGCCCATGACGCGTAGCCCTCATCGAACCATAGCGGCACCCGACCCTTCACCACCTCATGCAGCGCCAGGTGCGCCAACTCGTGGCGGAGTGTTCCGTAGAGGTCATCACGATCGGCGCGCAGCAGGATCATGCGAGCGCCCGGCAGCGCCACCGCGGCCCCCCAGGCGGGGACCCGTCCGCTGGAAAGAGAGTCGAACTGGCGGCCGTCGGGGACAACGATGAGCTGCAGCGGACCGGGCGTCCGGCGGCCGAGACCGGGCCATTCGGTGGGGCGACCGGCTCGCCGGGCCAGGTCGATGCCAAGATTGCGCTGGCCGGGCCAGGTCACGACGGTCACCTGACCTACACGCACCGCAGCGGGCTCTCCCTGGAGCGCCGCAAGGCCATTCCCGACTGTCATCGAAAGGAGAAGCCAGACCACCAACGAGCGGAGTGCTGCTAGGCGAGGGGGCTGCGCGGGACCTCACCTCCAGCGGAGGCCACATCCAACATCTCCTGGCACCGCTTGGCCCACGGGTTGAACTTGTTGGCTTTGTAGCCGTCGGTCCAGATACGCACCGCCTCTTCCCGTTCTCCCCCCAGCCAGAGAGCGCGACCCAGCTCGAAATAGGCCTCGATCAGGTTCGGACCCAACTTGAGAGTCTTCCGGAGAAATGACTGCGCGTCCTCGTACATCTCCCGCTCCAGATACACGAGTCCCAGATAATAATGCGCGTACAAGGTGGCCTTGCGGTCGTTGTCCAGCCGGATGGCCTTTGACAAGTGCTCGATCGCCTCGCCGAAGATGCCCTTCTTGAGACAGATGTATCCCACATTGATTCGAGCCAGGGCGTTTGCCGGCTCCTTCATGAGCACCTTGGAGAAATTGCCCAGGGCTTCGTCGTAGTCCTCGTGCAGCATCTGCGCCCAGCCCAGCAACGACTGCGCCTGCGCCGCACCGGGCGACAAGGTCAGGGCCTTGTCCAGCGCCTGGATGGCCCCACTGTAGTCGCCCAGCGAAATCAGGCTCCACCCCTTCTCTATGTAAGTGGAGGCCCCGAGATGGTCGGCGTGCACCGCCGGGCGGTCGCCATTGAACTGGGGCACCGGGCTCGTGTCGGCTACGCTGGTCGCCTGCTTGTAGCGCTCCACCAGCCCACGGATGTCGTCCTTGATCTGGCTCAGATCGGTAAGCGCCCCGTCCACCCGCTTGAAGAGAGCGATAATCTCTCGCTTGAGCACCTCCCGCTCGGCCGGAGCGCCGGCCGCGTCGACCCGGCCGGAAATCTCCTTGAGCTGGGACCGGAGCTCGGCAAGCCACTGATCGCTCACCTACGCCGCTCCCATCTGTTCCAACGCCAGCCGCTCGGTGGCCGAAAGCAGCTTGCGTGCGTTGAGGATGATGATGGTGCGGCCGGGGCGGGTGATAATGCCGGAGATGTAGGCCGCCGCGAGCCCGCTCACCATCGGGCCGGGAGCGGTTATGGTCGTCGTGTCCACCCGCATGACCTCGCGGACCTCATCCACGAGCACCGCCACCCGCTGGGTCTCGAGCTCCAGCACCATGAGGCGGGTCTCTTCTCCGATGGGCGCCTCGAGCTCGAACCGCTTGCGCAAGTCGAGCACCGGCACGGCACCGTCTCCGTAGGGCATCACGCCTTCGAGGAACTGAGGTGCCTTCGGCAGCGGTGACGGTTCCGTGTAGCGGAGAATGCGCTCGACCTGAAGGATGTCGAAGGCGAACTCCTGCCGGCCCACCCGAAAGGTCACGACCTGAATGTCATCGTCGGTGCTCATGCTGATGGAGCCTCCACAAAGCGCGAGCTGAGCGCGGTCAGATCCAGCAGCGGAACCAATCCCTCGGGATGCCGGGCGACGCCGATCGCCCAAGGAAAGGTCGCACCGGGGGGTACTGGAAGAGCCGGCTCGCGGACTACCACTTCGGCGTCATCGATCTCCAGCCCGACCCGCCGCCCGTCCACGGTCACCACCACCACAAGGTCCCCTACCGTCGCCGGACACACGGCGAAGTCCAACAGGGCGCCCAGGTGCAGCACCGGAACGATGCGTCCGTGCACGGTGGTGACGCCTCGCACCGCAGGCTCACGGGATGGGACCGGGTGCACCGGACCGATCTGGATCACCTCGACAACATGTGCCAGCTCGAGCCCGACGCGCCGGCTCCCGGTACGCACCAGGAGAAAACCGCCTCCGGCCCGGCTCATGGCGGTGTCATCCGGCCCAGCTCAGCGGCGAGCCGCGCGGCGATCTCAGTCACCGGAAGGACGTAGCGGGCCCCGCCGGCATGCAGGGCGGCCGCCGGCATTCCGTAAACCGTCGCCGTTTCCCGGTCCTGAGCGATGCCGATTCCGCCGGCATCGTGGATCTTGCGCAGCCCGTCCGCGCCGTCCCGCCCGATGCCGGTCAGCACGACACCGATGGCGCGGGGGCCGAATTGGGCGGCCACGCTGACGAAGAGTGGATCCGCGGCGGGACGTACACCCCAGACGCTGGGCTCCTGATCCAGCGTGAGCAGCGGTCCGTTTGGTCCCAACGCCACCCGCATGTGGTAGTCTCCCGGCGCCACATAGGCTGTGTCCGTGAGGACCGGCATGCCGGGCTCGGCCTCAACCACTCTGAACCGGCTTTGGGCCGCCAGCCGTTCGGCCAGGCTCCGGGTGAACTTGGGTGGCATGTGCTGCACGATGAGAACCGCGGCATCGCATCCGATCGGCAGCTGGGGCACGATCTCCGCCAGTGCACGCGGGCCGCCGGTCGACGCTGCTATCGCGACGCAGAGCCGTGCCACCCCGGTGGCGGTGGACTGCGGTCCCGGAACCATCTCGCGCTGGCGGCGCTCCGGTGCCCCCAGTCGCTTGACCTCCGCCGCCCGTGCGGCCCGGAGCACAATCAACAACCGCTCGGCGAAGCGAGCCGTGGCCGCCGTGCCGCGCTCTTCCTCCTTGGCCACCAGATCCACCGCGCCGAGCTCGAGGGCTCGAATGGCGGCCTCGGCTCCCGGGCCAACGTGGGCGCTCACGACCACGATGGCCCGGGGTGACTCCGCCATGATGTATCCGATGGCGCCGAGTCCATCGAGCTCCGGCATCTCGATGTCCATCAGGACCAGGTCGGGTGTGTGGGCCCGCACTTTCCGAAGCGCATCCATCCCGTCTCGGGCCGTGGCTACCACTCGGAACTCGCCCGAGCCGTCCACCACATCGGTGAGGAGGCGGCGGAAGAAGGGACTGTCGTCCACCACAAGGACGCGGCCAAGGTCAGAGATGCTGGACACCATGGGCTACCGTGCTGATCTGCACCTGGCCGTCGCAGACTCGAAAGCGTACCGTCCGGCCGAAGTCGCCTCCTACCGCTTCCGCGACGAGCGGGACCCCGTGGGCGTTCAGCACTTGTCTTGCGGCCACCAGGTTACGCTCGCCCATCTGGATCGTCCCCGGTGGCGCCAGGGCAGCGAACATGCTGGCTCCGCCGGCCAGGCGGGCGGTGATACGCTGTGGCTTGGCTCCGTCGGCCGCCATCAGCTCCAGCAACCGCGGCACCGCGGTCTGGGGAAACTTGGCCGGGTTGCTGTCCCTGCGGCTCAACGCCGGCGATGGCAGGAGAATGTGCGCCATGCCTCCGACCCGGGCCTCGGCATCGTAGAGCAGGATTGCAACGCAGCTGCCGAGGCCTATGGTGATCAGGCTGTCATCGGCCAGCCCGCAACGAAGGTCCGCCACCCGCACGAGTACCTCCCGGCCGCTCACGCGGTGCGCCGGTAGACCCGCTCGCGCGGATCCAGCAAGGTGAGGCGCTCCCGGGCGGGACCGAACAGGGTCTCGACTTTTCCCAGCACCAGGATGCCACCCGGCGCGAGCGCCTCGGCAAACGCCAGGAATACCCGCTCCTGGGCGGCGCGCTCGAAGTAGATGACGACGTTCCGACACAGGATGAGCTGGTAGTTCCGTCTCGGTGGCGGCGCGCTGCTGAGGTCGAGCGCCCGGACGATCACGCGCCGGCGCACTCGCTCGATCACTCGGCACTCGCCTCCGTCGTCCTCGAAATAGCGCTGGGCGAGATCCGCCGGAACATCGGCGAGGGCGTCGCGCCGGTAGCGGCCCGCCTGGGCCCGCTCGAGACATTGCCGGTCGATGTCGGTGGCATCGACCGTGACCCTGCCGAAACGCTCCGGCAGACCCTGGCGATCAAAGTGATCGGCCATCAGGACCGCCAGGGTGTACGGCTCTTCGCCGGAGGAGCAGCCGGCACTCCACGCTCGTACCTCACCGCCGTCTCCTTCGCAGACCTCCTGCAGCAGTCCGGCCCGGAGCAGGTTCCAGGTGTCCGCGTTCCGATAAAACCGGGTGACGTTGATGGTGATCGCGTCCTTCAAACGCTCATACTCGGCCGGACTCTGATCCAGAACCGTTTGATAATCCGAAAAGGTGTGGGCGCCGCACGCGCGCATGCGTACCGCAATGCGCCGGCGAAGACACTTGTCCTTGTAGGCATCGAGGGTGAGTCCCGCCTCCCGGGAAATTTTCCGAGTGAGCGCGGCGAAGGCGGCGTCATCCGCGGGCATCATTGCGTCAGGTCCAGCATCTCGAGGTTGGCGCGCGCGAGCTGATGGCCCGGATTGAGGGACGTCGCCTGAGCCCAGCTCTCCCGGGCTCGGGCATGATCCCGCTTCTTGTAGGCGATGTTGCCCAGCTTGAAGTACAGGTCGTCGCCCAGCTCGGGATTGAGCTTGGCCGCCCGTTCGTAGGCTTCGGCGGCCTCTTCGTAGCGGCCGTTACGGTACAGAATGTCCGCCAGATTCTTGGACACCTGGGGTAGCGCGGGATCCTCGGCCAGCGCCCCCCGCAGCATCGCCTCCGCGCCGTCGATATCGCCGCTCAACTCGAGCAACACCGCGAGATTGTTCTGCAGCACGGCATGGCGGGGAAACGCCGCGACGCCGTCTCGAGCAGCTTTCAGGGCGCCCTCCCCGTCGTCCAGGCCGGCGCAGGCCAGACTGGTGGCCCAGTACCAGAGTGCCGGAGCGGGTTTTGCTTTGAGCAGCTCGCGGGTATGCACCAGCCGGGCAAGAGCCACCTGGTGGTCGCCCCGCTTCAGGGCCACAATGCTCCAACCGAGGGTGATGCGCGGATCTTCGCGCGCCCGGCCCGCGGCATCGCCGTACGCGGCCTCCGCCTCGTCCAACCGCCCCAGTTGCTCCAGGGCAAACCCCAGATTGTGGAGTGCCGCCGGCTTCGGTACTCCAGCCTCGGATGCCTGCCGCAACGCCGCGGCCGCCTCCTCCCATCGAGCCTGACGGATGGCGATCAACCCGAGGAACAGCGGGGCGGTGCTGTCGGAGGGACGCAGATCGGTGACACGCCGGAACTCCCGCAGGGCTTCGTCCAGCATCCCCGCCTTGTAGAAGGCGACCCCCAGATTTCGGTGCTCGTCCACCCGGCTCTCGTTGGCCTTCGGCGCAGCCGACGTGGAAGTGCCCACCCGGTGGGCGAACCCGGCGGTGATCAGACCATAGAGAGCTTTGCCGACGTCGAACTCGACCAGCCCGGACTGGTCGATGATCTGCTGCACATCGCGAGTGCCGTCGATCAACGGCAGCAGCCGCTGCTGCTCCGCCGAGAGGGTCGGGGCCGACTGGCCGATGTGATCCTGGTCGACCGAAAAGATCAGATCGAACGAGGGCACCTTCTTCTCGATGAGGCTCCATTCGTCCACCCTGCGCGCACCCTCGAGCAGCAGCGCTTCGGGGCTGATGCAGACCAGGAAGTCCTCGCTCTCGGGCCGGAGGCCGGCCTCGAAGTTGAAGGTCCCCGCTGTCCAGGTGAACAGGTAATACACCGCCTCTTCGATCTGGATGCGCATGTAGTCTTCCAGCTCGTCCCGGGTCAGCGTACCGAGTCCGATGAGGATCTCGCCCAGCTTGTGCTCCCGGTCATCCTCCTGAGCCGCAATGGCCCGCTCGAGCTGCTCCGCCGTGATCCGCCCCTTCCGGATCAGCAGGTCTCCCAGGCGATCCCGGCGGTTGACGATGGTAGCAAAGGTGATCTGCCCCTCATCCAGATAGATGGTCCCGAAATTGTGGCGGTCGGCCAGGGCAAGACAGCCCGTGCGACGACCCAGAAACAGCAGCTGGATCACGTCCGGGAGACTCGCCTCCTTGAGGCTGCCCTTGATGGCCATCAGCGCCACTCCTCGACGATGCGGTCACCGACATCGGGCCACTCCCAGACGATCTTCTCCCGGCTCTTGGCTCCGCTGGCCGGCGCGACAACGCCGCTCGATCGGGTGACCACTGGACGCCGGGGCGGCTTGGGTGCGGGGGACTCCAGCACCTCGCGCGCGAGCGACACGGTGGGAGTGCCGCCCTGAGACTCAGCCGCATTGAGCACCCGCTGAAACAGCCCGTGCACTGCGCGCACCGAGTCTGCGGGACGGGAGCCCAGATAATCCACCAGCTCGGCGTCCGCGGCTCCTACCTTCGCCTGGACCAGCCGCTCGAGCACCTGGTGCTTGATCTCCCGATCAGGGGCCGGCAGATCGACGACCAGGCCCCCTTCGAGCCGAGTCCTGAGGCGCGGCTCCACTCCGCTCAGGTCCGACAGAGGCACCGTGGAGGTGAAGATCATCTGTCGGCCGGACTCGATCATGAAATTGAACAGCACAAACAGCTCGTCCTGGCTTCGGTCCTTGTTGGCCAGGAGATGCACATCGTCCAGCAGGAAGGCCGCGGCGGCCCGGTAGCGCGCGCGCCAGGCGCCTACGGCGTTGCGATCGATGGCGTCGATGAGCTCGCTGGTGAGCTCATGGGCGCTGAGGCAGGCAACCGGACTCTTTCCCCCAGCCGCGAGGGCATTGCCGAGTGCGTGGAGCAGGTGGGTTTTTCCCACCCCGCTCGCACCTACGATGACGAGTGGGTTGTAGCGCGTAGCCGGGTCGGCCACGACCGCGCGGCCCGCCTGCAGGGCCATGCGATTGCCGGGTGCTTCGACCAGCTCCTCCAGCTTCCAGAGCGGCGAAGGAGACGGTGGCGGGTGCGCGCCCTGGCGGGCCCGATTGGTGAGGGCCTCGGCGCCGGCGATGTCGTCCGGGTCCCGAAAGGCGGTCGAGCCGGCCAGGTCGGGCGCCAGCTCCGCCGCCTCCGCGTGAAGGGCCTGAAGCCGGGCGACGTCAGCCTCGAACGTGCGCAGCACCTCCTCCGGATCGACCGTCATCTCCTGGTGGAGGAGGGCCTCGATCCGGGTGGTGCTGAACCCCTCGCCTTCCCAGCGCAGGATGGCCGCGGCCACTTTGGTGCGCCACGAGTCCACCTGTTGAGCAACCGTGGCGGTGATGTCGGAGAGAAAGTCGCTGAACTCGTCTGGCGCCTGCGGTTCCGGTGCAGCCGACTCGACTGCATCGGACCCGCCGGCCAGGGCTCGTGCCTGCGCCGGCTGAAGGGGGGTGTCGCTCACCGCCTGGAACGCCACCAGCCGGTTGAGAGCGCCCAGCAGCTCGCGCACGTTGTCAATCGCAAGGGAGGCGACGGCTTCCAGCACTCCCCCACCAAAAGTCGCCCTGCGCTCTTCGGCCTTCCGCCGAAGAATCGCCACCCGGGTCTCGTAGTCGGGCGACGCCACATCGATAACCAGCCCTCCGGCAAATCGCCGGATCAGTCGCTCATCCAGCGCCTCGATCTCGGCGGGGGGCCGGTCGCTGGTGAGCACGATCTGCCGATTGGCCGACTGGAGGGCGTCGGTAAGTCGCAGGAGCTCGGACTGCATCTCGCGGCGGTGGGTCAGGAACTGTACGTCGTCCACCAGCAGTAGATCGACGTCGATGAAACGCCTCCGATATGCCTCACCCTGCCCCGCTGCGATGGCGGCGTGGAACGACTCCACGAACTCGTCGAGGGTGAGATACTCGACCGACAGACGGGGGTTGATCGCCCGCGCCGCGTGCCCGATCCCCATGAGCAGGTGGGTCTTCCCGAGGCCGGGGCGGGCATAAATGAAGAGCGGGTTGTAGACCGTGCCGGGCGACTCAGCCACCGCCTTCGCCGCGGTAAACGCCAAACGGTTCGCCGCCCCGACCACCAGGGTGTCGAATCGGTACAGCGGATTCAGCGTGGCGGTCACGCGACCTGGCTCCCGGTCGCCAGCTTCTTGAGCACCAGCTCCGAGACGCCCTTGAGGGTCTCGAACACGCCAGTCCCGTGCAGCGCGTCGGCGGGAAAGCTCTGGACCGAGCGGAAGTTCAGCGCGTCGTCCATCTCGTCCTGAGTCAGGATCAGGTCGCGCGGCAGGTCCTGCTTGTTGTACTGGAACACGACCGGAAGCTGGCGGATGTCTACCCCTTGCCCCAGGAGATTGTCCTGGAGGTTCTGCAGGCTCTCGAGATTGTCGTCGAATCTCCGAGCCTGGCTGTCGGCCACGAAGACGACCCCGTCGGCTCCCTGGAGCACCAGCTTACGGGTAGCGTTGTAGTAGCTCTGTCCCGGCACAGTGTAGAGCTGAAACTTGGTACTGAAGCCGGAGATACTGCCCAGCTCCAGGGGCAGGAAATCGAAGAAGAGCGTGCGGTCGGTCTGGGTTGCGAGCGAGACCATCCGGCCGCGCCGGGCTTCGGGAACCCGGCCGTAGACGTACTGCAAGTTGGTCGTCTTGCCGGACCTACCCGGCCCGTAGTAGACGATCTTGCAGGTGATTTCACGCGCGGTGAAGTTGACCAGTGACATTGTCGTTACCGTCCGAAAAGCTCTTTGAGGCTCGCATTGAGCTCGTGCTCGAAATTCTCCGCCAGCGGCGCGCGAGCCGGTTGTTCCCGTGGCGCCGCCCCCACCAGCTCCTCGACCATCTGGTCGAAGAACAGCTGAACGATTCCGATCGACGTCTCGGTCCCGAAGACCACCAGGCCGATCCAGCGGCCCCGCGGGGTCCCAAACACCGACAGCATGCAACTCTGCCGGCTACCTCCATGCACCACGGCCCCGAAGCGGGGCGCGCCCATGATGCGGGCCAGCTCCTCGGTCGATGCCACGATTGCCGATCCCAGCGCCGCCGCCGTCATCACCTCGAATGACCGGGAGAAGCCATGCTGGGCCACAACCTGACCCGACATGGTCATCAGCAGAATGAGTCTCGCCGACGACTCGGTGAGGAACGTCTGCAGCGGCGCCTCGACCCATGGCTCGAGCGCACGCATCAGGCGAGGCGACCGACCGCGTCGAGCATCTCCACCCGGGCGAGCCCGAGATTGGCGTCCACTCCCGCCAGCGCAACCAGCACGAGGTCGTTCTGGCCCGGCGCGGCGAGCACCGATCCGGTGTTGCCGCGCAGATGTACGAAGGTGGGGATCTGCATCCCGGCCCCGACGGTGGCGCGAGCCAGCCGCTGAAGCAGGTTGGCCGCCAGCGCCGCGATGGCGCGGCCATCGATGCCGTCCATCAGTCGTTCCGCTACGACCAGCCCATCGGTGCCAGAGATCAGCAACGAGCCCCGGACTCCCGGCACCCGGGTCACCCGCTCGAGCGCCGCGTTGGCCGGACTCATTCCTGGCCCCCGAGCCAGGCGCGCGCGTCCCGCGCGGCACGCTCGGCGATCAGCCCCAGACGGGCCATGGGGAGCGAGCGATCCCGCATCGTCAGCAGCAGTGTGTGCGGGGTAGGCGCTACCAGGAACAGGTTGCCCTCGGGCGACTCCACCGCAATTGCCTCCCAGGCGCCGAGTCCGAGGAGTTTGGTGGTGCGGGCTGCCTCCTTGGACACACCCGCAAGCTCTGCGGCGACGCGGTCGCCCACATCCTCGTTGTTCGGGCTGCGCAGATTGCCACTCAGCCGGAGTCCGTTGCCGTCGACGAGCATCACCCCTTGATCCCCGTTCTCGTGGCCGGGGAACAGCGAGGTCGTCGCGGTGGCGTCCTCTACCGATGCAGCTGGCACCGGAGCAGGTGCGAGCGTGTCCCCTGCCGGTTCGGGCTGCCCGGCCGGCGTGGCCCTGGCGGCGGTCCGCACGCGAGCGAGCGCCTGGGCAATCGATTCATCGTCGGGATCGATCTCGGTAGCGCGCTGGAGGTGCTCGAGGGCCGCATCGACATTGCCGGCTCGGAAGTAGAGGAACCCGATGCCCTTCAGCGCGCCGCTTCGCATCGGGTCAAATCGCAAGGCATCGGCCCAGGCGTCGAATGCGCCCGCGAGGTCGCCCTGGTCGCCGAGAATGCGGCCCAGGAGATCGTGGGCGTCGGCCAATCCTGGATACCGGCTCAGTCCTCCACGAACGACCTTATAGGCTGCCTCGAGCTGGCCCCGCCGCCGCAAGGCTTCACCCAGCTCCAGGAAGGCAAGGCTGGACGGCTCATCGGCCAGCCGCGCCGTCAACGCTCGTATGTTATCAGTCACGGTAACTCTCCAGCTCCTCAGCCAATGTCTCCGCCGCTTGCCTCAGCCGATCGACCGCCGGCGAGAACCTGTCTTCAGCAGGAGTGTGCGTGCCCAGGCGACCCCAGGCTTTCCAGGTTTCCGCCGCGCTGCGAAAGCGGCCCAGTGCCGCCTGACAGACACCGAACAGCCGACGCGCCTCCGGCATGAGCGGGTCGGACCGCAACACTTCCTGGAGTGCATTGGCGGCCTTCTCGTACTCCCCCTGCGACAGTGCCTGCCGGACCGGCCCGAGTATGATCTGGGGCCCGCCGTTGTCCTTCCGGGGCGAGCCGCCACTGTCGAGCACGATCACGCCGGCCGAGGTCAGGGTGTATACCGTGCGGGCGACATCGAACTCCGACCGTCCCAGGGCGGCGGCGAGCGCGTGCAGGTCCCGCTCCCCGTCCACTGCCGCGAGAACCTCCCACTCCACCGGCGTCAGGTCGAGTCGCTCACCGGCAGCCGCGTCGGCCGGCGGCAGCCGGGGGACCACGCGCAGGTGCGGCACCTTGTCCTCGATCCGAGACCACTCGTCGCTGCGCCGGGCCGCTTCCATGAGGAGGCCCTCGGTCGGAATCCGGACCGGGGCTTCGACGACCCCTTCGCAGGGCGCGCCGTCCTCAAAGCGGAAATAACCCTCGGACCAGCCGAGCAGCTCGAAGATGGCTTCTTCTATCTGCGCCTTGAGCTGGCGGTCCAGCTCGCGCCGCGGGATGGCGTTGCCGGCGACCAGAATGTCACCCAGCCGGCGCGAGTCACCTGAGTGCTGGAGTGTCAGAGCCCGATCGAGATCGTCCGCCGAGATCTTGCCCTGTCTGACCAGACGGGCACCGATTGGCTGCGGATCGCGACCGAGGGTTGCCGCGACCACCCCGCCCCGTTCGAACGACACGGTACCGGCGGTCTGGCGCAGCTCGGACGTGACCCGCAACACCCCGCTCTTCCGGCCGAGATCCAGCAGCTGGAAGACGTCCTGGATATGGAATTCCTTGAGGGGTCCCTCGAGTGCCACGGCTCACCCCGCCGCGGCAAAGATGTGCTGCAGATCGCGCGCGGAACGGGCCCGGCTCCGGGCTTCAGTAGCGAAAGGCCCGTCCGGGTCGAGCTGGATAACCCGCTCCCACGCCTGCACCGCCTCATCGAACCGCCGTTGCCGCGCAAAACAGGTGCCCTGATTGTAGAGCGCCGCCGCGTGCTCCGGATCGAAACGCAGCACGCGGGTGAAGGCCTCGAACGCCTGGTTGGTACGTCCGTCCTCGAGGAGAGCCCGTCCAAGCGCGGTCAGGGCCTCCAGCTCGTACGGATCCGCCTCGAGCAGCCCAACCAGGACCGCGATCGCCGCGCGAGGAGACTCAGTACGGCGGATCAGATCGGCCAACGCGAGCGCCGCGGTCCCGTAGGTAGGCAACAGATCGAGCGCGCGCTCGTAGGCGGCTCGCGCCGCCGCCCAGTTGCGCCGCTCCTCTTCCATGGCGCCCAGCTCGCACCAGACCCGGACCAGCGAGGGGTCGAGCTGGAGCGCGGCGTTGAAGGCCTCCAGCGCGGCCGCACGGTCTCCCAGACGCACGGAAATCTGAGCCTGGAGATGGAACAGGTCGGGCCGGCCCGGAGCGAGGGACTGGGCCTCCCGAATGGAGTCGAGCGCCGCGATGGCATCGCCCACGGCGAGCCGGACCCGGGCCCGGGCGGCCAGGACGTCGATGTCCCCCCGCACCCGGGCAGCAAGGTCGTCGGCCAGCGGGGACGCGTCCTTGGCCCAGCCGAGGGCCAGGAGCGCGCGAATCTCGCCCAGGGTGGCATCGCGGTCGGTGGGAACCATCGCCCGCGCTTCCCGGTACCGCTCCAACGCCTCACCATGGAGACCGCGCTTGGCGAAGATGTCTCCCAGGAGCACGGCCGTGGGCCCGCGGGGCGCGTTGCGCGCAGCTGCCCGATTGAGCTCAGCCGCGGCCACGTCGAGCAGGCCCTTGGCGATGAGATCCCGCGCGGCGGCGAGGGAGTCATCCGCCGGCTCGACCGGTGTCGCCGACTGGGACGGGGCGAGCTCGTCGAAGAGCCGGTCGAGCGCGGGCGGATCGAAGCTGAATTCCCCGGCGAGCTCCTCGCCGCTCACATCGGCCACCAGCTCGGGCGCGATCGCGATGGTCGGGTCTTCGTACTGAAGGTCGATGGTCAGGGAGAACTTCTGGGGCACGTACAACGGCTCCAGCTCCAGCGCGCGGCGGGTTTCGCGCAAGGCGCCGTCGAAGTCACCCAGCTGGCTCAGGACGAAGCTCAGGTTGTAGTGCGCCGCCGCGAAATCCTCGTCGGCATCGACCGCGCGGCCGAACGCATTCCGGGCGTCTTCGAAACGTTTGAGCTCCACCAGCACCAGGCCGATTCCATTCCACCCGATGGAGCTGGACGGCTGCTCCGTGAGGGCCCGCTGATACTCTTCCAGCGCGGCCTTGTTCTGCCGCCGCTGGAACAGGAGGAGCGCCAGATTGAGCCGCGCGGTAAACAGCGGCCGCGACCCGCCCAGCGCCTGGCGGAAGGCCGCCACCGCGCCGTCGCTCGAGGCCTCGCTGGCCCGGATGACGCCGACGTTGTTCCAGGCGAGCTGGTAGGCCGAGTCGGCCCCAACCGCCTTCTCATAGGAGGCAAGCGCCTCGGCCCGCTTTCCCGCCTGGTGGAGACACACGCCCCGCTCGTTCCACATCTTGGGAGATTCGGGAAACTCCTGCACCAGCGAGTCGTACAGCTCGAGCGCCTCGGTGAGGTCCCGGCGCAGCAGGTGCACCTCGGCCATGGCCTGCAGGTTGAGCCGGCGATCCTCGCCGGCGTCCAGACCCGCTCGGTACTCGCGCAGGGCATCGTCGTAATACCCCTTCTGCCGGAGTGCTACCCCGAGGTTGTAGTGAGCCAGCGGCGCGCCTGCCACGGGTTGGGGTCCAGCGGGGCGGGCTGAGGTGCCGTTCTGGCTTTCCGCCCCGCTGCTCCGCCGCCCCGCTGCCCCGCCTTCGATGGCGAGATTGGCCTGGGCGCGAGCCAGCATCGGGTTGAGCGCCACCGCGCGCTTGGTGGATGCGCGGGCGGCTTCGTGTTGGCCCAGATCGCCGTACACGAAGGCGAGCAGATAATGGGCTTCGGCGTAGTCGGCGTTCTGCGCAATGGCGTCCTTGAGCGAAGCCAGTGCCGGCTCGCTGAGGCCGCGGTTGTAGAGGACCTCCCCGTGATGGAATCGGGCGACTGCATTGGAGGGCGCCTCAGCGCAGGCCCGAGCCAGCCACTCACTGGCCGCGTCGAGCCGTCCCCGCGCCTTGTCGGCCAGGCCCAGCTGAATCAGGGTGGGAACGTCATTCGGGTGGTGGGCGAGCAGGGCCTCGAACTCAACGATCGCCTCGTCGTGGCGGCCCACGGTTGCGTAGGCGCGGCCAAGCTCCCAACGGGCGGTGCGATCGTGGGGCCGGCTTCGGGCGGCTTCGCTCAGCTCCGCAATCCGGCGATCATAGTGGCCGCTGTCCCGGTAGGCAATCTCCAGGTTCGTCTGGGCGACCTGCATCTTCGAGTCGAGCTCGAGCGCTCGAGCGAACTCGACAATGGCCTCTTCGATCAGGCCTTTTTGATAGTAGAGGACGCCGAGGTTGTTATGCGCCCCGGCGTCGGACGGGTCGATCCGACGGGCAAAGGAGCGGAGCACCGTGAGATCGCGCTCCGAGAGCGCCGGGGCCGGCATCGATCAGGGCAGTCGGATGGCGTCGAAAATGGACCGCAGGGACGCCATGTCGGGCAGTAGCAGGAAGTGCCCTCCCAGCGGTTCGGAGGTGCCTTCAAGCCGGAACGAGGTCTCCACGCAGAAGGCATAATCGCGGTCGTGCCCGAAGTTCAGGTGCGCGCTGGTCAGCACGGCCCCGCTCAGATCGATGACCAGACTGGGCACCGAGGGCACCAGCATCATCCCCATGAAATCGCTGAGCGCGTTCAGGTACGCGCTGGCGAGAATGTTCCCGGCTTCCTTCAGAGCGGACTGCTCCATCTCGTGGAATTCCTGGGTGGTACCCAACTCACGCCGCATCAGGAAGTCGCACAGGGTCCGCGCTGAGCTCTGCGGGAACAGCAGCAGCGCCCGGCCAGTGAGATCGCCCATCATGTGCATGAGGATCGCGGCGATGACCTGGTCCGGCGTCCCGACCGTGTCGCAGGCCTCTTCCAGCGGACGTATGTTGACCCGAGGCACCGTAATCATGATCGTGCGATTGGTCATCTGCGACAGCGCGGTCGCCGCGTGCCCGGCGCCGATGTTGGCCACCTCGCGCATGGCGTCGAGCTGGGACTCCTTCAGGTCACGCACGTCTTCCATGCCTTCCTCCTACAGGAGCGCCGCGGCGTCCAGAATGAGCGCCGGTTTGCCGTCGGCAAGAATCGTCGCCCCTCCGACGAAGGGTGGCATCCCCCGGGGCGCATCGAAGGGCTCGACCACGATATCCTGCTGTCCCAGGAGCGCATCGACCACCAGGGCGGTGCGCCGTTCACCGACCTCGAGAATGACGGTCGGCTGCCGAGCCGGTTGCCCGTGCGCCGGGGCGGAAACCAGATCCCTGAGGTGGACCGTGGGAATGACCTGGTCTCGCACCACGAGGGCCTCGCGATCCCGCACCGACGTCACCGCCCGCCGGTCGAACTCGACCGTTTCGGCCACATAGGCCAGCGGCACGGCATACCGCTCGCCACCCGCTTCCGCCAGCAGGGCGCGGACGATGGCGAGCGTGAGTGGCACCCGGATCAGAAAGGTGCTGCCCCGGCCCAGCTCGCTGCGCACCTCGAGCGTGCCGCCCAGCGCCCGCACCCGGGTCATCGCCACGTCCACCCCGACCCCGCGGCCTGACACTCCACTCACCGTCGTCGCGGTGCTGAACCCGGGCCGGGCGAGCACCCGGACCAGCAGATCGTCCGTCAGGGTGTCGAGGTCGCCGGTCGCCAACCCTTCGCGGCGGGCCTTGGCCAGAATCCGCTCCCGGTCGATGCCCCGGCCGTCGTCCACCACCCGGAGCGCCACCGTGTTCCGCTCCCGCGTGGCCGAAAGCAGGATGCGTCCCTCGGCCGACTTGCCCGCGCTGGTGCGCTGCTCCGGTGGCTCGATGCCGTGGTCGGCGGCGTTGCGGATAAGGTGCAGCAGCGGCTCGCCGATCTCGTCCAGGATGGATCGATCCAGCTCGATCTCCTCGCCTTCCATATCGAAGCGTATCCGTTTCCCCAGGTCGCGGGACAGGTCACGCGCCAGCCGGGGGAATCGCTCGAACACCTCACCCACCGGCGTCATCCGCGCGGCGAGCACCTCGGTCTGCATGGCGGAGACCAACCGCGCAATGCGCTCGCTGAGCTCCACTAGCGTGGGGTCGCCCGCCTCACCAGACAGCGCCGTGAGCCGGTTCTTGGCGACGACCAGCTCGCCCACGTGCTTCATCAGCGCGTCGAGCCGGCGGAGGTCGACCCGAATCTGGCGACTCCGGCCACCAGCATCGGCCTCGGCGGCAGCCTCCTCGAGCTGGACGCCCTCCACCTCACCGACGGCTCCGAGCGCGGCGGTGATCTCCGCATCGGCCAGCCTGGTCTGAAGCCGGAAGAAAAAACGCCCGTCGAACTCGTCTCGCTCGAGCTGCGCCGCCGCGGGCCGCAGGCCACTTACCGCGCCGAGTCCCTCCGCGCGCCGAAGCACCAGTGCCGCCCGGGCCCCGCGCATCAGGGCACCCGGCCGGATGGTCACCTGCACTGGGCGGGAGCGAGGAGCATCGGAGGCCCGCCGAGACTTCGGCTCTTCCCGAACCGCCTCGACCGAGGGTGCGTGTGGGACCGCAACGCCTTGCGGGCCTACGTTGGCGGCCGCGGCATCCAGCTCCGCGATCAGTCCCGCGTCGGCCTCAGCGTCGGACCCTGCCGCTACCCCTTGCACCGCTCCGCCGAGCGCATCCACCGCGCGGAAGAGAAGCTGAAAGACAACGGGGGTGGCGGCTACCCGCTCATGCCGCAGCGCGTCGAGCAGGTTCTCCGCTGAGTGCGCGAGCTGGGCCACGGCGGCGTAGCCCATCGTGGCGGCCATGCCCTTGATCGTGTGGATGGCGCGAAAGAGGCGGGCCACCGGCTCGACCGAGTCCGGGGCACGTTCCCATTCAAGCAGCGACCCATTGCAGGCATTGAGGTGCTCGCGGCTCTCGGCGAGAAAAAGGGCTGCATACTTGGAAAGGTCCATGGATCAAGCCAGGACGCGCTGGACCGCCTCGAGCACGCGGGATGGCTGAAACGGCTTGACCACGAAGTCCTTGGCGCCGGCCTGGATCGCTTCCACGACCAGGGCCTGCTGGCCCATCGCGCTGCACATCAGGATCTTGGCGTCAGGATGGTCCTTGCAGATCTCACGGACGGCTTCGATGCCGCCCATGTCCGGCATGACGATGTCCATGGTGACGAGGTCGGGCTTCAGCTTGCGGTATTTCTCGACCGCCTGCAGCCCGGACTCGGCCTCGCCCACGACCTCGAAGCCGGCCTGGCTCAGGATGTCGCTTATCATGGTTCGCATGAAGATGGCGTCGTCGCAGACAAGCACGGTTTGACTCACAGACTTCCCTCCTGCATGTTAGCGGGCAGCGACCATCTAGCCTCCGATGATCGGAGCAAACAAGGCGTCGACGTCGAGCAGGATGAAGTGCTGGTCGGCTCCCATGCCCACCGCCTTCACCAGTCGGGGATCGACCCCGGGCAGATCCCGGCGTTCGACGACCGAGGCTGCAGGGACCTCCAGGAAGTCGAGCACCTGACCGACCCCCAACCCGTAGCCGCGACCCTTCACCTCGACGACCACGATAGCGCCCTCGTCGGTCGGGCGTCGCTGCTGGTCCAGCAGCAGGTGACCGTCAAGCACGGTGAGCAGGCTCCCGCGGACGTTCACCAGCCCTTCGACCGCATCCGGCACACCTGGAATCCGGGTAGCCGGCAGGCGCGGAAGGATCTCACGCACGATCCCTGCCGGGGCCGCGCAGATAATCTCACCGATTCGAAAGACGACGGCGTGAAGCGCGGGAGAGTTAGCCATCTCTATTAAAGAAACGAAGATAGCTCAGAGGCTCGGATGGGGCAACCAGTTCTTCGCCACCCGCTACAACGAGTGCATCTCGCAAATCCGCCGGCCACTCGGAATGGAATTCAAGTGGTGCTCCGCTCACAGGATGGCGGAATGCCAGAGCCGCCGCATGAAGTGCCTGGCGGGGTGTGGCCCGCTCCAGCAGCTCGGCCCCCCGCCGGGCGGCCCCGGAAATCCTCCGACTGCCTCCCCCGGCGTAGACAGAATCACCCACGATCGGGTGCCCCAGGTGCTCGAGATGCACCCGGATCTGATGGGTCCGCCCAGTGTGCAGCTCCAGGCGGAGCAGGTCTACCACCTCGAACCGCGCCACCACCGACGCGTCGGTCCGGGCCTGACGGCCCTCCGGCGAAATACTCATGCGCTTCCGGTCACGCTGGCTCCTTGCGATCGGCGCGTCGATCCGGACCGATCCCGCGTCCAGATGGCCCCAGGCCAGCGCCGCGTAACTTCGATGCACCCGGCGCGCCGCGATGGCGGCGCCGAGCTTCCGGTGGGCCAGATCGGTCTTGGCGATGATCATGAGACCGGACGTGTCGCGGTCGAGCCGATGGACGATTCCCGGCCGACCTTCGGCACCCCCCGCCAGGGTGGTGCCCCGGGCGACCAGGGCGTTGACGAGGGTGTCGTCCCAGTGGCCGGGCGCCGGGTGCACGACCAGCCCGGCAGGCTTGTCGATAATGGCCAGGTACTCGTCCTCAAAGACGAGCGTGAGTGGGATGGCGGCAGGTTGGAGCGTTCGAGGCGGTTCGTGGTCCGGAATCCGGACGATTACGACCTCGCCCCGGGCAAGGAGCCGGGAAGCGCGAGCGATTTTTCCATCGACAGTAACCCGCTTGTCGGCCACCAGTCGCGCGGCCTGGGTCCGGGAGATGGCCATCTGGTCGGCGAGAAACCGGTCGAGGCGTTCGGTTTCCAGACTGAGAACGGTGAATTCGACCGCCGTCACCTCAGCCAGCCGGAACCGACTCCGCCTCCGCCCGGCGGGCGTCCTCCCGCCACAGCGAGATGGCGAGTGCGATGGCACCACAACTGACGGCAATGTCGGCCACGTTGAAGGTCGGCCACCGATACGCCCCGAGGCCGACGTCGAGGAAGTCCACCACGCCCCGTCCGCTGCGGATCCGATCGATCAGGTTTCCCGCGGCGCCACCGGCAACCAGGCCCAGAGCGAGTTGGCGGAAGCGGTCGGCGGCCGGAGCGCTGCGTGACATCCGGGCCAGGACAAAGACGGCCACCAGGGCTACAGCGAAGAAGATCCAGCGGGAATAGGGGCCCACGTGAAGGCCGAACGCCGCGCCCTGGTTGTAAACCAGACGCAGCTGAAACCAGTCACCCACCACCGGGATACCCGGCGTGCGGAGGAGCGTGGCTTCGGCAATCAGCTTGGTGACCAAGTCGAGCGCCACCGTCGCCAGCGCCGCCAGAACGAACAATCGGCGCGGGGAGCCGGTCGCCCCGGCATCAGCGTCGCTTGCCATCTTCTTCTTTCTCCTTGCAGGTGATGCAGAGCCGCGCATGCGGCAAGGCGTCGAGACGCTCGAAGTTGATCTCCTGCCCGCACTGATGGCAATGTCCGAACTTGTCGGGTGTGCCGTAGAGACGGCGCAGCGCCTCGTTCACATGCCAGAGATAGCGGCCTTCCTGCGAGGCAAAGAGAAATTGCTTCTCCCGTTCCATGGCATCGGTACCCTGATCCGCCATGTGGAAGGAATAGGAGGAGAGATCGCCGTCGGATGACTGGAGCGTGGCGTTGAAGGACTCGTCGTAGTAGCCCAGCTCCTTCATCACACGGGCTCGCTCTTCCATCAGGCGCTTTTCCAGGTGCGAAAGTTGTTTCTTATTCATTACTCGTCCATAGGTTGAGGGCCGGCGCCGTCCCGGCCGTCCTGGTGTCGCTGCACTCCCAGCACCACTCCGAGCCCATCGATGTCCACCTGCTGCTCCACATCGGGCGCCGGCGCGCGGGCTACCACCTCCAGCCCCCGCGCCAGCGTCTCGCCTTGGATGAACCCGGCATGGGCCCGCACCGCATCGAGCACCGACGGGTCGCCGTCGATCCAGAGCGAGATACGATCGGTATACAAATACCCCGCCTCTTTGCGGATCCGCTGCACCCGGTTCACGACCTCCCGGGCCAGGCCTTCGCGTCTGAGATTCTCATCGAGACGGGGATCCAGTGCCGCCACGAACGGACCGCTGCTCTGCACCAGCCAGTCGCTGGCCACCTCGCGCTCGACGGCAACGTCCTCGGGCATGTAGGTAACGGCCTCACCCTCCAGCTCGAGCGTCGCCGGGGTTCCGCCCTCCAGGCTCCGGAGCTGCCCCGGCGTGAGTGTGGCGGCCGCAGCGGCCACCGCCGGGGTGCGCTTCCCGTAGCGCTTGCCGAGCGTGCGGAAGTTCGGCTTGGGGCGGAGCCGAACCAGATCGGTGTCGGAGGCGACGACTTCGATCTCTTTGACGTTCACCTCCAGCCGCAACAGGTCCAGCAGCTGCGTCAGCATTGGGCCCCGCACCGTCGCGGGAACCGCAACCTGCATCCGCCCGAGCGGTTGCCGGACCCGCAGGTTGCGCTCCTCGCGGGCAGAGCGGGCCAGCGAGGCCAAGCGGCGGACCGCATCCATGGCGGCTTCGAGGTCCGGCATTCTGGTGCTGCGCGGTACAGGGAACCCGGCCAAGTGCACGGAGGTTCCCGCCAACGCCCGGTGGAGCCAATCGGTCACGAACGGGGCGGCCGGGGCGAGCAGCCGGCTGACGGTGGTCAGGGTCTCGTACAGGGTCGCGAGGGCCGCCGGATCGGCCACGGAGTCCGGTGCCCAGAAGCGGGCCCGATTCACCCGGACGTACCACTGCGACACGTCGTCAACGACGAAGTCCAGAATGGTGCGCACCCCCGCGGTGACGTCGTACCGTCCCCACGCCTGCAACACCGTTTCCACCGTCGCGTCCAGCCGGCTCAGCAGCCAGCGATCCACCAGCGGACGCTGTTCCGCGGGAGGCGAATCTAGCGGGGTCCAGTCCCCGGCGTAGCCGGCAAAGAAGGTGTAGCTGTTCTTCAGGGCGTTGAGGAACTTCCCCGCCACCTCGGGAATGGTCCGGGCATCGAACCGCTTGGGCAGCCAGACCTGGCTCGACGCCAGAAGGTATAACCGGATGGTATCCGCCCCATACTGCTCGATCATGGTCCAGGGATCGATCACGTTCCCTTTGCTCTTCGACATCTTCTGACCCTGCGCATCCTGGATCAGATCGTTCACGATGACGTGACGGTAGGCCAGGCTGTCGAAGGCGGCGGTGGCGATGGCCAGAAGGGAGTAAAACCAGCCCCGGGTCTGGTCGAGGCCCTCGCAGATGAAGTCGGCCGGGAAATGACGGGCGAACTCATCCTCATTCTCGAAGGGATAGTGCCACTGGGCGTATGGCATGGCACCGGAGTCGAACCAGGCATCGATCACCTCCGGGGTGCGCCGCATCAGCCCGCCGCAGCGGCAGGCCCAGGTGTACTGGTCGATGAACGGTTTGTGAGGGTCGAACCCCTCAGGCAGATCACGTCCCCAGCGCCGGCCCAGCTCGGCGTAGCTTCCGATCACTTCGACGTGGGAGGGGTCGTCGTCGCAGACCCACACTGGAAGCGGCGTGCCCCAGTACCGGTCTCGCGAAAGCGCCCAGTCGACGTTGTTCTCCAACCATTCGCCAAAGCGCCCGGCGCCGACTTCGGGCGGGTGCCAGTCCACCTCATGGTTGAGCTCCAGCATCCGCTCCTTCACCGACGAGGTGCGGACGAACCAGGAGTCGCGGGCGTAGTAGATCAGCGGGCTGGAGCAGCGCCAGCAGTGGGGATAGCTATGCTCATAGGGCGCAGTCAGATGCCAGCGACCATCCCGCTTGAGCCGCTGGACGATCAGATCGTTGGTCTCCCGCGCGGTGACGAGCCGTCCTTCGATCTCAGGCCAGGTCGTGCCGGTCAGCGTTCCGTCCGGTGCCACCGGCCGTACCAGCGCCAGGCCATGCTCGACGCCGACCTGGTAGTCATCGGCCCCGAATGCCGGAGCCAGGTGCACCAGGCCCGATCCATCGCCGGCCGTCACGAAATCCGCGGCTACCACCAGCCGCGACGCCCGGTCGTCCGGTAGCGGAACCACCTCCAGGGGCCGTTGGTAGCGGAGCCCGATCAGCTCCCGCCCCCTGAAGGTGCGGCTGGCGCCAAGCTCGCCGAAGCTGGGAGCACCCGGCTGGCTGCTGCTGGGAAGGGCGGCCCGCTCCGTGGCCAGGATGACTCGCCGATCGCCGACCACATACTCGCCGTATACCAGGTCGGGGTTCACCGCCACCGCCACGTTGGACAGCAGGGTCCACGGCGTGGTGGTCCAGACCAGCAGCTGGCGGGTGGGATCGTCCTGCAGCGGGAAGGTTACATAGACCGAGTTGGTAGTCACGTTCTCGTAGCCGAGCGCAAGCTCGTGGCTCGACAGCACCGTTCCGCAGCGGGGACAGTAGGGCAGCACCCGGTGGCCCCGGTAGAGCATCTCGCGCTGGTGCAGCCGCTGGAGCAGCCACCAGACGCTCTCGATGTAGTCGTTGCTCAGGGTGACGTACGGGTGCTCGTAGTCCAGCCAGTACCCGATCCGGTCGGAGAGATTTTCCCACTCCGCCTGGTACTTGAAGACACTCTTGCGGGCACGGGCATTAAACTCCTCCACCCCGAACCGCTCGATGTCTTTCTTCCCAGTGAGCTGGAGCTCCTTCTCCACTTCGATCTCGACCGGCAGACCGTGCGTATCCCAGCCGGCAATGCGGGTTACCGACTCTCCCTGCATCGCGTGGAACCGGCACACCAGATCCTTGATCGTGCGGGAGAAGACGTGGTGGATACCGGGACGACCATTGGCGGTGGGAGGGCCCTCGTAGAAGACAAAGGGTCGCCCCTTGCTCCGGGCCTCCATTGTCTGGCGGAAGAGATTCTCGGACTTCCAGAGGTCCAGCTGGCGCTGCTCGAGCTCATGGGGAGTCAGATCGGGCCAGGACGGGAACGGCATCAGGGAAGGCGCTCCACCAGCGCGCCGATGAGCCGGGTGAGCGAGGGTTCCGCCCGGGCGGCCGTCGCAATGATGCGACTGATGTCGGCGGGATCGAGCGCGTCCGGCAGGCACTGATCGGTGATGATCGAGATGCCCAGGGTTCTCATGCCGGCGTGGTTGGCCACAATCACTTCAGGCACGGTCGACATCCCGACGACGTCCGCGCCCATCGCGCGCAGCATGCGGTACTCGGCCCGAGTCTCGAGACTGGGTCCCGGTACCGCGACGTACACTCCTTCCCGCAGCACGATGCCGAGATCGAGGGCGGCGGCTCGCGCCAGCGCCCGGAGCTCGGGATCGTAGGGGGCGGACATATCGGGGAATCTCGGTCCCAGCCGCTCGTCATTGGACCCGACCAGCGGATTGTCGCCCAGGAGGTTGATGTGGTCGCTGAGGAGGACGAGCTCACCAGGGCCCCAGAGTGGGTTCATGCCTCCACAGGCATTGGATACGATCAGGCTTCTGGCCCCCAGCGAGTGGAGCACCCGCACGGGGAAGGTCACCTCGGCCAGCCCGTACCCCTCGTACCTATGGAAGCGGCCCTGCATCGCCACGACCGATCGCTTCCCCAGTCGGCCGAGCAGGAGCCGGCCGGCGTGAGTCTCGACGGTAGATAAAGGAAATCCCGGGATCTCCTCGTACGGAATCGAGGCTTCCACGTCGATCTGCTCGGCCAGCCCGCCGAGGCCGGTGCCCAGGATGATGGCCACATCAGGACTGACGGAGCAGCGCTTCCGCACGACTCCGGCAGCGGCCTCGATGCGGTCGAACAAGGGGGGCGCCACCGTCACTGAGTGCCTCCGGTAGCGGCATTGCTCCGTGGCTCCGTCACCTCGGGAACGGTGCGGCGTTGCAGGCCGTCCACCTCACCCAGATGTCTCTCCAGCAGCGTCCGGAAGCTCGAGACGTACGCCGTGAACTGACGGGCGGCGCCGTCGGCGCGCTCGCGCACGACGGCCTCCTCCTGACGAGCTCGCTCCAGGATTCGCTCCGCCTCCATCTTGGCCTCGCGCAACACCAGCTCGGCTTCCCGTTCGGCCTGCGCCCTGCTGTCTACCCTGAGCTGTTGAGCGGCCACCAGGGCCTCGTTCATGGCTCGCTCCCGGTCGCGAAACGACCGCAGCTGTTCCTGTACGCTGCGGAGCCGCTCCTCCTGCTGGGCACGGTCGCGGAGCAAGCGCTCGAGCTCCTCGGAGATGGCGAGCTTGAACTCGTTCACCTGATTCCGGTCGTACCCTCGTAGCGCCCGGGTGAACTCCTGCGACCGCACGTCGAGCGGCGTCAAATGAAAGGCGTGATCGTCGCTCATGTCTCCCGCTCCCCAAACAGGACGGTGCCCAGCCTGATCATTGTTGCGCCCTCCTCCACGGCAATGGCATAGTCCCCGGACATCCCCATCGACAGCTCAGGAAGCCGGTGCCCGGACCGCTCGGCCGCCTCCCGCAGCTCCCGGAGGAGCCGAAATGAGCGGCGCTGCTCCGCCTGGTCGTCAGTCAGCGCACTCATGGTCATCAGGCCCTGGACCTCAAGCCGGTCGAGCGTCTGCAGCTGTTCCAGTAGCGCCGGGAGCGACTCAGGCGAGACGCCTCCCTTCTGCGGCTCAGCCGAGCAGTTTACCTGCACCAACACCCGCTGCCGGCCCGCGTCCGTTGAGCGCCGGGCAAGCTCGGCCGCGAGATCCATCCTATCGACCGAATGGATGAGGGCAAACCGCCCGACGGCATTCCGCGCCTTGTTGCGCTGCAGGCTGCCGATCAGATGCCACTCGACGGACAGATCGGGCAGCGCTTGCTGCTTCTGGAGGGCCTCCTGCACCCGATTCTCACCCACATCGCGGAGCCCAGCCGCAACCGCCGCCTGGACGGCTTCCGGGCCATGGGTCTTGGTGACCCCCACGATGCGCACTGGATGACGCCATCCGCGGGAGGCCTGCCTTGTGGCCACCGTCTCGCGCACAAGGGCCAACCGAGCCGGAAGGCCTGGGAAATCCATAACCTTCTAATTTACCGTGGGATGGTGGGTTATTGAAGCGGGCGGACAAGGGCGGACGAGGCGGAAAGGGCGGACAGGCGGACGCGTGGGTTGGCGGCGGGATAGAAGACTCCTCATCCCAACGAGCGATTGCGACCGAGGGACCTACTTCACCTGTTTCAGATGCCTACAGAGTAGGTCCCTCGCTACGGCTCGGGATGAGGATCCCTCTTTGCTTTCCTATCTTTTCGTTCCCGCCTTCTCATCTTCCGCCTCTTACTTCCGCCTCTATCTACCGCCTCAGTACTTCCCGCCCGCCCGCCCCGCTGTCGATCCCCCGGATCCTCAATTCGGTCAGGGCGGCACGGAGGGCGGGATTGGGGG
>CAZASU010000027.1:0-26410 GCA_964487785.1 uncultured Gemmatimonadaceae bacterium
GCTGAGCTGGGACGTCAGGCTGGGGGTGGACTATACGATTCGGGAGACCGTCATGAGCAAGCTCAATTCGCTCCCGATGTCGTTCCACCAGGGCGAGACCATTGGCGCCACCATGAACCGGATCAACGCGGGCATCACCGGGTGCGTCACGGCTTTCTGTGAGACCGCGTTCAACTTCCTACCCACGCTGCTGTATCTGGCGCTGTCTATTGCGGCGATGCTCCGCATGGAATGGCGACTGGCGCTTGCCGTCATGATCATCGCTCCGATTCCAGCTCTGATCGGCGCCTGGGCCGCGCCGGAACAGATGCACCGGGAGCGCCGCCTGGTCGAGCGCTGGAACTCGATCTATGCGCGGTTCAACGAGGTGCTGGCCGGGATGATGACGGTGAAGGGATTCGCCATGGAGGAAGTAGAGAAGCGGCGCTTCATGCAGGGCGTGCGGGAGGGAAACGAGGTGGTACGCCGGGGTGTGCGCACCGATAACCTGACCGGTACCCTTCGCACCCTGGCCGCCACCGCCGCCCGCCTCATAGCTCTGGCGGCGGGTGGCTACCTGATCTCCCGGGGCGAGATGACAGTGGGAACGCTGCTGGCTTTTCTGGGCTATATCGGGGGGCTCTTCGGTCCAGTCCAGGGCCTCACCAATACCTACCAGACGCTTCGGAAGGTCACCGTCTCGCTGGAGGCCATCTTCAATATTCTGGATGCGGACGATGTCGTCGCCGATAGCCCGGGTGCGGCGGATCTCCGGCCGATTCGAGGTGAGGTGGAATTTTGCCGGGTGAGCTTCGGCTATCAGCCGGGCTCGGCGGTGTTGAAAGACATCAGCCTCAGGGCACGCCCGGGCGAGACGATCGCGCTGATCGGCCCGAGCGGATGCGGCAAGACCACGCTCTCCGCCCTGCTTCAGCGGTTCTATCGGGTCACCGACGGATCCATCACCGTGGACGGCGTCGACATCCGCAACATGACCCAGCACTCCTTGCGCAGTCAGATCGGGGTCGTCTTTCAGGATGCCCATCTGTTCAACGATACGGTGCGGGCCAACATCGCCTACGGCCGGCCGGAGGCGACCCAGGCGGAAATCGAGGCTGCCGCCAGGGCCGCTCACGCTCATGACTTCATCATGGCCCTCTCCGAGGGTTACGACACCATAGTGCTGGAGCGGGGGAGCCGGCTCTCCGGCGGGCAGCGGCAACGGGTCGCCATCGCGCGTGCGCTGCTGAAGGACCCTCCGATCCTCATTCTCGACGAGGCCACATCCGCCCTCGACACCGAATCCGAGCACCTGATCCAGCGCGCGCTGAAGACCCTGTTACGGGGTCGGACGGCCTTCGTCATCGCCCATCGCCTCTCGACGGTACGTGACGCCGACCGGATCGTGGTGATCAAGGATGGAGAGATTGCGGAGTCCGGCAACCATGCGGAGCTGTTGGCGAAGGACGGCTACTACGCCTCGTTGGTATCGCGTCAGTTGAGAGGATTTCTGGAGGAGTCCGACCGCGCGGCGTAGGCCCGCAACCCTTCGCTGCGCTCAGGGCAGGCTAATACTGTCCTAGTCGTCTTCCAGGGGCGTGAAGGCCGGCACGTTCGTGAGCCAGAATCCGGCTAGCCCACCCTGCTGATCCACTTCGATGTAGAAGTTGTCGGCCACCCGAACCCCTTCGACCGGCCGCTTCGGACCGATCTGCAGGTGGAAGACGCTTTCCGTAGCATCCGTCTGAACCGACAGCGTGGTGTCCACCTCGACTGAGGCGACGCCGGGCCTGGAGGGGCGGGCGGGCAGAACCACTCGGCCATCCGTGAGCTTGGCCGGGACCTTGAGCTCGGCTACGGAAATGACCTCGGGCCACACCACCACGTCGAGCCCGCAGATCACCCCGTTGTTGACGTCCAGCACGGCGACCGACCCCTCGGCATCGGTCAGCTCGACCGAGCCGGTGAGTCCCCCGCTCTTCCGGTTACCCTTGAAAGCGCCCGAGAGAATGTCGGTCTCGGAATCCCACCGCCAATTGATCGACGGCAGCGCGAAGCTCAGCGGTTCGATGCGGGCATCCATACTCATGACACCCGCCTCAGGCCGCACGGGCCGATGCGAGACGCCGGATCAAGCGCAGGATCCTGTCCAGCGCCTTCTCCAGGTCGGCATCGGAAACCGAGTAGCTCAGCCGCACCCAGCGGTCGTCGGCAAAGGCGGCCCCGGGGACCAGCGCGACACCCTCCTGCATCATGAGCTGCTCGCAGAAGCTCTGGCCGGTGACCGGATCGGCCTCGCGGATACCGTCCACCCGAAAGAAGAAGTAGAAGGCGCCATGCGGCTCGACGAATTCGATGCCGGGAGCGTCAGTGCGAAAGCGGTCCACCAGATAGTCACGGCGGCGGCGGAACGCTGCCACCATGCGACCGACTTCGGCGTCCACCCGCTCATCGGTGAACGCGGTAGCAGCCGCCCATTGGGCCGGATGATTGGCGCCGGTGGTGGTGTGAGACTGGAGCGCCGCCATGGCCTTGGTCAGATGGGGTGGCGCCAGCGCGGCGCCGATCCGCCATCCGGTCATCGCGTACGCCTTGCTCGCACCGTAGATGATGACCGTGCGCTCGAGCAGCTCGTCGGGCAGATCCAGCAGTGAGGGGGCCGGCCCGGGCCCGTAGTTGATGCGGCGGTAGATCTCATCCGAGATGATCCAGATGTCATTCTTGCGGGCCCACTCGGCGATGGCCTTCAACTCGGCGAGGGTGTACACCGCCCCGGTGGGGTTGCAGGGCGAGCACAGGATGATTCCGCGCGTGAGCTTGTGACTCGAGCGATCCAGGTCCTTCACGCTGACCTTGAGGCCCCAATCCGGGTCGCCGGGAACCAGGACCGGCTCGGCCCGGGTGAGATGGACAATCTGGGGGTACGAGACCCAGGCGGGTGAAGGAATCAGGACCCGATCCTTGGGGCCGAAAAGGGTGAAGCAGGCGTTGAAGATCGACTGCTTCGATCCCGAGCTCACGATGATGTTGTCGGGGTTGACCGCGCGGCCGCCCGACATGATCGAGAGCTGATTGGCGATTCCGGCCCGGAGCTCCGCGATTCCAACGTTGGGCGGATACCGGGTCATCCCCTTCTGAATGGCCTGAACTCCGGCCTGCGCGGCAGCTGCCGGCGTGTCGAAATCCGGCTCGCCTACGCCGAGATCCAGGACGTCTTCTCCGGCGGCTTTGCGGCGTTTGGCCTCATTGCTTATCGCGACCGTCTCGGAGGCCTTGAGGTGCTGGACGTTCAGCGACAAAGGATCAGGCATGCCTCGGTCCGAATCTGAGGTGAAGTGGGGCGGTGAGGGGAAACTTTTGTCGCCGGCTCAGTGATGTCAACGGCGGCGCCGGCCACGCCCCGCACCCCTTGGACCTCTTCTCTCGGGAGCTTAGCTTCGTCGGACGCAACATCAATGCACCTGCCCAGCGGAGACCCGTTGCCTTCCTTCCAAGACCTCCATCTCAAGCCGCCCATAGCTGCGGCTCTGGCACGACTCGGCTGGAATGCGGACGATGCGGGTGCCCGAGACGCCACCCCCACGGCCGCCCGGGGTCACAACCTGGTGGCATCGACCCCTCCGGTCCCGGCGTACGCCGCACCGGCGCTGGCCGGAGTTCTCAGCCGCCTCGGTGCAGGGGGCCGCGCACTCCTGCTCTCGCCTCCCGGCCAGCTCGACGAGTGGGGAGGCCTGGCTCATGCGCTGGCCCAGGATGGCGGCATCAGAGTGCAGGTCGCGCACGGAACGGCGCGGGCCACGCGGCGCCTTAAAGCGGACGCCGTGGACCTGGTCATCGCCACGCCGGAGACCGCGCTGGCCCTCCTCAGCCGCTCCGCGCTCAACATGGACACGCTCACCTCACTCTTCCTGGCCTGGCCGGAGAGCTGGGGCGAAGACGACAGCATCACCGCGCTGATGCAGGATCTGCCCAAGGAGACTCAGCGGGTGATCTACACCGCTGCCCCCGACCGGGTGGAGGCCCTGGTGGAGCGGTATGCCCGGAAGGCGCTGACCACCGGGGCGCCGGCTCTCGAGAGCGCGGCGAGCGCACCGGTTCGGACCGTGAGCGTTTCCTGGGCGCGGCGGGTCCCCGCCCTGGCAGAGCTGGTGGAGTTGCTCGATCCGGCGTCCATGGTCATATGGACCGCGGACAGGAGCCATCATCCGGCGATCGCTCAGGCGGTGGCGCTGGCGGACCCCGAGCTGCGCCTGGTAACGGGCGACGCACCCGCGGCCGAGACCATCGTCGCGTTCGATCTGCCCACCGCGGAGCGGCTCCGGCAGCTGGTCAAGATCGGCGAGGTGGTGCTGCTGGTTCCCCCCGGCACCGAGAGCTACGCCGCGCGGATCGCGACGCTCCGCCGGCCGCTCGCGCTTCCCGGGATCGTGGACACGGTCACCGCCGCCGCGGCAGGGCAGCGCGCGGCGATCGTGAGAGCCTTGGAAGCCGGGAAACCGGACCGCGCGCTCCTCACCCTGGCTCCGCTCTTCGAGCGGCACGATGCAGCCGCCGTGGCCGCAGCGCTCTTCGATCTCTGGACCAGCTCCGGCCCGGCAGAGGCGCCGTCGCGCGTGTCCGACAGTCCGGCTACCGCCAAGCTCTTCGTTGGAGTCGGGAAGAAGGACGGCGCGACCGCCAATGATTTCGTGGCGGTGCTGACCAAGGACCTGCGGGTCGAGCGGGGTAAGATCGGGCGGATCGAGCTGCGGGAGGCCTATTCGCTGATCGAGATTCCCGCGCAGGATGCGGAGAAGGTGGCGCTGGCCCTGAACGGAGTGACCATCCGGCGGCGCAAGGTCACCGCCCGGGTGGATCGGGGACCGACCCGTTCACCGCGCCGGGAAGGCAGCCCAGCCGCACGGCGGTAGACCTACCGCTTCTTGTTGACCTGATCCCGCAGTGCCCGGCTGGCCCTGAACGCCGGCACCACCGACGCCTTGATGTTGACCGCTTTGCCGGTGCGAGGGTCGCGCCACTCGCGCGCCGCCCGTTTCCGAGCCTCGAAGCTTCCAAACCCGCTGATGGCCACCTTTCCGCCCCGCCGGAGCTCGGAGGCGATGACACCGGTGGGCGCGAAGAAGAGCTCGGCGATCTCGTTTGCCCTGGCCTTGGTCAGGCCCAGTTGCTTGGCCACGGCAGCGACGAGCTCCTGCTTGTTCACACGCGCTCCTTGAGGAACGGAGGATCAGGACGAGGCGGACGAATATCGTCGCTCCGGTGAAGCGCCCGCAAGATGCCTGGAGTTTCCGGCGGGGCCCTTTACATTTGCACCCCGTACCCCACCCAGCGGAGACCGGCCGATGAACTATGGGATGCACCCCGGATGGATCGAGGTCATCAGCGGCGTCATGTTCAGCGGCAAGAGCGAAGAGCTTATCCGCCGCATCCGGCGAGCCACCATCGCCCGGCGCAAGGTTCAGGTCTTCAAGTCTCATCTCGACAGCCGCTATGCGGGCCTCTACAGCGTGGCAAGCCACAACGGCACCGAGCTCGAGGCCATTCCGGTGGATTCCGCGGGCGAGATCTTCCGCCTGGTGCGTCCCGACATCCAGATTGTGGCCATCGACGAGGCTCAGTTCCTGGATCCGCAGATCGTCAGCGTCTCCTCGCTGCTGGCCAGCCGGGGTATTCGGGTGATTCTGGCCGGCACCGATACCGATTTTCGAGGCGAGCCCTTCGGCTCCATGGGCGAGCTCATGGCCATTGCGGAGATGGTGGACAAGCTGCAGGCCATCTGCGTCATCTGTGGCGATCCCGCGTGCCGGAATCAGCGTCTCATTGATGGGAAACCGGCGAGGTACGACTCACCGACGATCATGATCGGGGGCAGGGAGAGCTATCAGGCCCGCTGCCGACATTGCCACAAGGTACCTCGAAAAGATGAAGATCAGACGGCGCTGCTGTAAAGAGTCTAGAGTCTAGGGTCGAAGGGTCTAAGCGCGAATTCGCTCCTACTTGGATGAGATAGATCGGATCGTTGGCACGAAGGTACGTAAGACTTCATCGACCTCTTCTCGAGAGCGCGGTGGGAGATTTCAGGTCGTCCAGCAGTCTCCATCTCTGCGAACTTTGCGGAAGGATGTGGACGAATGGGAGATGTTAAACTGCGCCGATTTGTCCGGATCAGCCTTGGCTCACTTTCGGAGCTCGAATGTGAGCTTCTATTGGCGACAGACCTGGCATTTCTGAAATCGGACATTTCCTGCCAGCTCATCGCTGAGGTCCACTCGATACGCGGCATGCTTCAGAATCTCCATCGAGCACTGCCCTCCAAACCAACTCAGGGCAGACTCGGGAGGTTCTAGACCCTCGACCCTGGACCCTGGACCATGACTCTCTCCGTTGCATTAACGGGTAACATTGCAGCTGGGAAATCCACGGTCGCTGGGCTTTTCCGAGCCTGGGGAGCGACCCTTATCGACGCCGACGACCTCGTCCGCGAAGCGCAGGCACCGGGCCAGCCTGTGCTTAAGCTGATTGCGGCGCGGTTCGGGGCCGAACTCATCATGGCAAATGGGAGTTTGGACCGGGGGGCGCTTCGAGCAAGGGTGCTGGCGGACCCAAGGGCGCTCGCCGATCTCAACCGAATCGTCCACCCGGAGGTGCACCGCCGGAGGCTGGAGTTGCTGGAGGAGGCTCGTGCCCGCGGCGATCGGATGGTGGTCAGCGACATCCCGTTGCTCTTCGAGGCCGATGATCCCGGGGCGTTCGACGCCGTGGTGCTGGTGGATGCACCGGAGGTGGCCCGGCGGGCCCGGCTGCTGACGTCGCGTGAGATATCGCCGGTGGAGGCCGACCGGATGATGGCCGCCCAGCTGGCCTCGACGCCGAAGCGGACACGGAGCGACTACGTCATCGACAACGACGGCGACCTTCCGGCGCTCGAACGCGCGGCCAGAGCGGTGTGGGAGGCGCTGCTGGCGCGCGCTTGACCTCTCCCTCCGGTCCGCCTATCCTCCCACGCGCCACCACATTGGGAGAGCGCGGGTGTCAAACGTACCAGAAAACCTGGTCTATACCGCGGAGCACGAGTACGTCGCCCGCACCGACGATCCCCGCCTCGTGCGCGTCGGGATCACCGACTACGCGCAGGGCGAACTGGGTGACGTCATCTTCGTCGATCTTCCGAAACCAGGCGCCCAGCTCACCTCCCACCAGACGTTCGGTACCATCGAGGCCGTGAAGGCGGTCTCCGAGCTCTATAGTCCCCTCGCCGGCGACGTAGCCGAGATCAACACCGCCCTCGAATCCGATGCCGCCCTGGTCAATCGTGATCCCTACGGCGATGGCTGGATGGTAAAGCTGAAGATCTCGGGTCCCGACGCACTCAAGGGTCTGATGTCGCCGAGCGAGTACCGGGCCCACATAGGGGAGTGACTGCTGGACTCGAGGCCACGTTTGTCCGGAGAAGATCGTCGAGTAGAAATGCAAAAGAAGCTGTCATCCTGAGCGTCGCGAAGGATCTACTCCACTGGCCTGGTAGGCAGTTCGAGTAGATCCTTCGTCGCTTCGCTCCTCAGGATGACATCATGAAATAGCTCCGCGCCCCCGTTTATTCAGGAGCATTGCCCTAAGATGACCAGCGTTCTCGAACGCAAGACGATGGCCCAGACCCCCGACGTCCTCTACCCGTCCCACTTCGCGTACCGGCACATCGGCCCGCGCCGCGCCGATGTGCACGAGATGCTGGAGCTGCTGGGCTACGACTCGCTCGATGCCTTCATCGACGCCGTCGTCCCCGAAGAAATCCGGCTCCGCCGTCCGCTTGCACTCCCACCGGGCCGCAGTGAGCGCGAGGTGTTGCAGGCGCTCCGGGGCCTGGCGGGGATGAATCGGGTGTTCCGCTCCTACATCGGGATGGGATACGCCGGCTGTTTCACCCCCCAAGTGATCCAGCGCAACGTGCTGGAGAACCCGGGGTGGTACACGGCGTACACCCCCTATCAGGCTGAAATCGCGCAGGGCCGGCTCGAGGCGCTGCTCAACTTCCAGACGGTAGTGTCCGACCTGACCGGACTGGCGATCGCCAATGCGTCGTTGCTCGACGAGGCCACCGCGGCCGCCGAGGCGATGAATCTCAGCCTGGCGGTGAGCTCGGTGAAGAGCGACCCGGTGTACCTGGTGGACGAGCGCTGCCATCCGCAGACCATCGCGGTGGTGCAGACCCGGGCCGAGGCGCGCGGGATCGAGGTGGTGGTGGGCGACCCGGCCGGGTTCGCGTTCGGGCCGCGGGTGGTCGGCGCGCTGGTGCAGTATCCCGCCACCGACGGCGAGGCGGCGGATTTCCGGCCGCTCGTGGAGCGGGCTCATGCCGCGGGTGCCCTGGTCACCGCCGCGACGGACCTCCTGAGCCTGATCCTGCTCACCCCGCCAGGTGAGTGGGGGGCCGACATTGCCGTCGGCAACAGCCAGCGTTTCGGGGTGCCGATGGGCTACGGCGGACCGCATGCCGCCTTCTTTGCCACCAAGGACGCTTACAAGCGCGCGCTGCCCGGTCGCATCATCGGCGTGTCCAAGGATCGTGACGGCCGACCGGCGCTCCGCATGGCGCTCCAGACCCGGGAGCAGCATATCAGGCGGGACAAGGCGACGAGCAACGTGTGCACGGCGCAGGTGCTGCTCGCCGTCATGGCCGGCATGTACGCCGTCTATCATGGGCCCTCAGGGCTTCGCCGTATTGCCGAGCGGGTGCACACCCGCACCGTGCTCCTGGCCAACGCGCTGCGCCGGCTGCGATACCGGGTCGTGCACGAGGCGTACTTCGACACCATCTGCATCGAAGTCGAGGGGTGGGCCCTTCCCCGGCTGCTCGACGCCGCCCGGGTGCGCAATATCAACCTCCGGCCGCTATCGGCGACCCGGTTGTGCATTGCGCTGGACGAGACGGTGACGCTGGGCGATTTGGCGGACCTCATCTCGATCTTCTCGCTGAACGAGGCGCTCCCCTTCATGCTGGACGACATCGGCGTGAAGATCGAGCGCGCCATACCGCCCGCGCTGGCGCGCAAGACATCCTTCCTGGAGCACCCCGTGTTCCACCGGCATCACTCGGAAACCGAGATGCTGCGCTACATCAAGCGGCTGGAGTCGCGCGACCTGTCGCTCACGTCGGCGATGATCCCGCTGGGCTCCTGCACCATGAAGCTGAACGCCACCACCGAGATGATGCCGGTGAGCTGGCGCGAGTTCAACCGGTTGCACCCGTTTGCCCCCCGCGACCAGGCGGCCGGCTACCAGCTGCTCTTCAGCCAGCTGGAGTACCAGCTGGCCGAGATCACCGGCTTCGCCGCTGTCTCGCTGCAGCCCAACGCGGGATCGCAGGGCGAGTACGCCGGACTCCTGGTTCTGCGGGCCTACCATCGCTCGCGCGGTGACCCGCATCGGATTACCTGCCTCATTCCCCAGTCGGCCCACGGCACCAACCCCGCGAGCGCCGTCATGGCCGGCATGAAGGTGGTGCCGATCAAGAGCGATCCACGGGGCAACATCGACCTGGACGATCTCCGGGCCAAGGCGGCGGCCCACCGGGATACTCTGGCGGCGCTCATGATCACCTACCCCTCGACCCACGGGGTGTTCGAGGGCTCGGTGAAGGAGATCTGTCGTATCGTGCACGAGCATGGCGGGCAGGTGTACATGGATGGCGCCAACATGAACGCCCAGGTCGGTCTCTGCCGCCCGGGCGACATCGGCGCCGATGTCTGTCACCTGAACCTGCACAAGACCTTTTGCATCCCCCATGGAGGTGGCGGACCCGGCATGGGCCCGATCGGCGTCGCGACCCACCTGATTCCTTTCCTGCCGGGACACCCCATCGTGGATCTGAGCCATCCCTTGGCGTGCGGCACCATCTCGTCCGCGCCCTGGGGCAGTGCCGCGATCCTGCCGATCTCATGGGCCTACATCGCGCTCATGGGGTACGACGGCCTGACCGAAGCGACCCGGATCGCCATCCTCAACGCGAACTACGTGGCCCGCCGGCTGGCACACCACTATCCCCTGCTCTACACCGGCCAGAACGGGCTGGTGGCGCACGAGTGTATCATCGATACCCGGCCCTTCAAGACCTCCGCCGGGGTCGACGTGGAGGACATCGCGAAGCGGATCATCGACTACGGCTTCCACCCGCCGACAGTTTCCTTTCCGGTGGCGGGCACGCTCATGATCGAGCCCACGGAAAGCGAATCGAAAGAGGAGCTCGACCGGTTCTGCGATGCGCTGATTGCCATCCGGGGGGAGATCACGGAGATCGAGGAGGGCCGGGCGGACCGGAAGAACAACCTCCTGACCAACGCTCCTCACACCCTGGAGCAGGTCATCTCCGACTCCTGGGACCGCCCTTACCCACGGGAGCGGGCTGCCTACCCGACGCGAGCGGTGCGCCAATACAAGGTGTGGCCAACGGTCGGCCGAATCGACAGCGCGTACGGGGACCGGAATCTCATGTGCAGTTGTCCGCCGGTGGAGGCATATGGCTAGCGGGGCGGCGGGGCAGCGGGGCGGCGGGGCAACAACCGCGGCCCCCCCATCCGTCTGGCATCTCTGGCTCGATGAAACCCCCCGCCCCGGCTGGGCCAACATGGCCATCGACCAGGCCCTGCTCGAGCGGGCCGAGCGGCAGGGCGAACGCTGGCTCAGGCTGTACCGATGGGCGCCGCACTGTCTGTCGTTCGGCCGCCATGAGCCCGCCACCCGCCGCTACGACTCGCGGCGTATTGCAGAGCTCGGCCTCGATACGGTGAGGCGGCCCAGCGGCGGCCGAGCCGTGTGGCACGCCGAGGAGCTCACCTATGCCGTGGCCGCTCCGAGCGTGCGCTTCGGCTCGCTTCCTGCAGCCTACCTCGAGATCCATGGCATGCTCGCCGATGCACTCCGAGGACTTGGCGCCAGTGCTTCTCTGGCGCCGCCGGTCCGGACGCCCCCGCTCGATACCGGACCCTGCTTCGCTCAGCCGGCCGGGGGCGAAATCATGATAGGGGGGCGGAAAGTCGTCGGCAGCGCTCAATTCCGGCAGGGAGGCGCGCTGTTGCAGCACGGCTCCATACTGCTGGAGGACAACCAGAGCTTCGTGCTCGGTCTCACCCACGGTGCAATCATCGCCCAGTCTTCGCCACGATCTCTGGGGTCCTTGAAGAAACCGGACCCCGCTGCGCCGCTCCGAAACCGCGAGGTCGCCCAGGCGATCACCCGGGCCGCCGCGGCCCGCTGGTCCGGCGAGTGGACCAGGGATTCCGACCCCGAGCCAGTGCTGCACCGCGCCTCGTCTCTCTACCCCCAGTACCGTTCCGCAGCGTGGACGTGGGCGCGGTGAGCGCGGTGACGCGGTGGAGGTCACGGCTCGCCATCGTTGCTGTTCTGGCCGCGTGGACCAGCGTCCAGGCCGGCGCCCAATCCGACCGCGCCACCGGCATCGTCATCGTCACCGGGCAACAGGCAACCACCCCAGTCCCGACCCTGATGGAGGGAGCGGCAAACGGCGTCGGCAATTTCGATGTTGCCGACCAACTGTTCATCCGCCTGGCGGAGCTCGGACCCAAACTGCTGACCGCAGGCGACCGCGACTTCATGCCGGCGCTGGCGCGATCCTGGACTCGTCGCGATTCGACGACGCTGGTATTCGATCTCGACCCTCGCGCGAGATGGCACGATGGAGCTCCGGTCACCGCCCGCGACGTGGTCTTTACCTTCAACCGCGCGAAGAATCCGGACCTCGCACCGCGACTGTCCGATCTGCTTCGGCAGATCACGTCGGTGACGGCAGAGAGCGACTCCCGGGTCGTGTTTCGCTTTGCCCGGCCTTACGCGGAGCAGTTCTACGACGCCACCTATCACGTGGCCCCGATCCCGGCCCACCTGCTGGATTCCATCCCCCCCCACTCGGTGGGCCGTTCGAGCTTCGCCACCAGCCCGCTCGGCAGCGGGCCGTACCGGTGGGTCCGCAGCGTGCCGGGTCAATTTGTAGAGCTGGCGGCGGTACCGGATTTCTTTCTGGGCAAGGCGAGGATCGAGCGAGTGATCCTGCGCACCGCCGTCGAGCCATCGGCCCGGCTCAACCTGCTCCTCAGCGGCCAGGCGGATGCGATGGATATTATTCCGCCACCGTCGGTCAGCCGGATTGCGGCCGATACGGCGCTCCGTCTCATTGCGGTGCCGTCGTCGACCATGGGGTTTCTCCTCTTCAATCAGCGCGATCCCAGGAACCGGGCGAGGCCTCACCCAATCCTGGCCGACAACAGAGTACGCCGCGCCATCACCCTGGGCCTCGCCCGGAATCAGCTGGTTCAGGCAGTGTTCGGTTCCCACGGCATGGTACCCTATGGTCCCGTCTCCCAGCTCCTCTGGATCCGGCACCGCTCCCCCCAGGCGGAGGGACCCAACGTTCCCGAGGCGCGACGGCTTCTGGCCGCCACCGGCTGGGGCGATTCCGATGACGACGGCACGCTCGACCGCGAGGGCCGTCCACTCCGGCTGGTGCTCTCGGTGCCCAATACCAGCGGAATCAGGCGGCAAATGGCTGCCCTGATTCAGGAGCAGCTTCGCCGGATCGGGGTGCAGATCGAGATCCAGCAGCTGGAGTTCCCGATCTATCTCGAGCGTCGCCTGGCGGGAGACTTCGACGTCGATTTCTCGGCGATAAACCAGGACCCCTCTCCCTCCGGCCTGACCCAGAGCTGGACCTGCACCGGGGGGAACAACGTCGCGGGATACTGCAATCGCGGGGTGGACTCGCTGATGGAGCAGGCGGTGCGCGGACGGGGAGATCCCGGCGAGTTGTGGATCGAGGCTCTGAAGCAGATCGAGGAGGATGGGGCGGCAACGTTTCTCTACGCGCCAGCCTTCATGTACGCGGTGAACCGCCGCTTCAGGGGCGTGACCATCAGCCCCCAGTCCTCCTGGCTGACGCTGCGAAAGTGGTCGGTGAGTCCGGTCCCGGTAGCCGGCCGGAGCAAGTAAGTGGGTGGGTGGCTGCTCCGGCGGGCGCTGCAGGCGGTCGCCACGTTCGCGGTTGCCATTGCCCTTCTCTTCATCCTGATGCGCGCGGCTCCCGGCGACCCCCTGTTCCGGCTGAGCGCGGACCGGCCCATCTCCCAGAAAGAAGTGGAAGTGCTCCGGGCTCGCTACGGACTTGACCAGCCGATCGGCAGGCAGTTGGCTGCGTTTGTGAGCGGGCTGGTCCGCGGCGATCTCGGCGTGTCGATCGAGCAAGGCCGACCGGTCACCGCGCTGCTGGCCGAGCGGTTGCCGGCCACCATGCTCCTCGGCGGTAGCGTCCTCCTGCTCAACTTTACCGTGGGCCTGTGGCTCGGCGTCCGGCAGGCGGTGCGCCATGGCGCGAGGGAAGACCGCTGGCTGACCACGCTCTCGCTCACCGGCTACGCGATGCCCTCCTTCTGGCTGGGACTGGTGCTCGCCTGGCTGGTCGGCGTGGAATGGCGCCTGCTACCGGCGGCGGGAATGCAGGACCCGCTGCTGAGTTCCGATGCCGGCTTGCTGACCCGAGCGGGCGATATACTTCGGCATCTCGTACTTCCGGTCCTGACGCTTTCTGTGGTGAGCATCGCGTCCACGATGCGATACCAGCGAGCGGCAATGCTGGAGGTGCTGCGTCTTCCTTATATAGTCACGGCGCGCGCCAAGGGATTGCCCGAGCGAGTGGTCACCTGGCGGCATGCCTGGCGCAACGCGCTCTTTCCGATCATCACCCTGTTCGGTCTCTGGCTTCCGATCCTGGTGAGCGGGTCGGTGTTCGTCGAGGCCGTATTTGCGTGGCCGGGGCTGGGATCGTTGGCGGCGGGCGCCGTGGGCAGCCGGGACTATCCACTTCTCATGGGGGCTTCACTGCTGGTGGCCGCCTTGGTGGTTGCCGGCGGTTTTCTGACCGACGTGGCCTACGCGCTCCTGGATCCCCGGGTGCGGATCGGGTGACGGCGATCCTGGAGACCCTCCGAAGCGCCTGGCAGAATCCCCGCGGCCGCACCGGGGCCCTGTTACTGCTCATCGTCGCGATCGCCGCCGTCCTCGGGCCCTGGCTGCTGCCCGATCCGCTCGCCCAGCCCGACATTCTTGCCGGCGGCCGTCCACCGGGGCTGGGCCACCCGTTCGGCACCGACCAGCTCAGCCGGGATGTGCTTGCTCGCGTGGTGACCGGCGCGCGCATTTCCCTTGGCGTGGCGCTCCTTTCCGTGGCACTCTCAGTCACCCTCGGTGCGGCGGTCGGCATCGTGTCGGGGTATTGGGGAGGAGCGATCGATGCGGCCCTCATGCGGCTGGTAGACGGCGCGCTCGCCATCCCGCGCCTCTTCATTCTCCTGCTGGTGCTGGCGGTCTGGGAGCGGGTGCCGGTGCTGGCGCTGATCCTGATCATCGGGGCGACGGGATGGTTTGCCACCAGCAGGCTGGTGCGCGGAGAAGTGCTCCGAATACGGGAGGAAGCCTACGTACGGGCTGCAGAGGCGCTCGGCGCGAGGCGGCGCCGGATTATCTTTCGGCACCTGCTCCCGAATGCGCTCGGGCCGCTGCTGGTGGCAGCGACGCTGGGCGTTGGTGACGTGATCCTGCTCGAGGCCGGGCTCTCCTTTCTCGGGCTCGGCATCCAGCCGCCGACTCCTTCGTGGGGGGGCATGATCCTGGACTCCCGGGAGGTAATGGTAAGCGCACCCTGGGCCGGCATCTTCCCGGGGCTCGCGATCGTGATCACCGTGCTCTCGGCCAACCTGTTTGGCGACGCCTTGCGCGACGCCGTCGATCCCCGAAGCGCATGACCAGAGTGCTCGAGGTCGCAAACCTGCGCGTGTCGTTCCCGGGCGCCGGCCACAGCCGGTTCTATCCGGTGGACGGAGTCAGCTTCACGCTCGAGCGAGGCGAGATGCTGGCGCTGGTGGGTGAGTCGGGCTGCGGCAAGAGCCTTACCAGCCTCGCCCTGCTTCAGCTCATCCCGCCGCCCGGGCGGATCGAATCCGGCAGTGTCATCCGGCTGGGCGATACCGATGTGCTTGCCCTCAAGGGTGAGGCGCTGCGCCGGATCCGCGGTCGACGCATTGGTATGATTTTTCAGGACCCGATGACCAGCCTGAACCCGGTGTTCACGGTTGGAGCGCAGATCGTCGAGGGGATCCGGGCCCACTTCAAGATGCCGTCGGCCGAGGCCCGGCAGCGAGCCCTGCAGCTGCTCCAGGAAGTGGGAATCCCCGACCCGGTGGAACGGCTCAAGGCCTATCCCCACCAACTCAGTGGAGGCATGCGACAGCGGGTGATGATCGCGATCGCGCTGGCCGCCGAGCCCGAGATTCTGGTAGCGGACGAGCCGACCACCGCGCTCGACGTCACGGTGCAGGCGCAGATCCTGGAGGTGCTGGACAGCCTGCGCGCCAGGCGCGGCATGGCCGTGCTCTTGATTACGCATGACCTCGGCATCGTCGCGGGCCGGGCGGACCGGGTGGCCGTGATGTACGCCGGCCAGATCGTCGAGGAAGCAACGACTCCACGACTGTTCGCCAACCCGTCCCATCCGTACACCCAGGGATTATTCGCTTCGGTCCCGCGGATCACTGGTCCACTCAAGCGGCTCAATCCGATTCGCGGCAGCGTGCCGGCTCCCGCCGCCTGGCCCTCCGGCTGCCGGTTTCGTCCCCGCTGCCCCCAGGCGTTCGACCGGAGTGAGATCGAGCCGCCGCTCATTCCGGTCGAGCCGGAGCACCGGATGCGGTGTTGGCTTGCGGAAGAACCAGGAAGAAAATTAGCCGCAGATGAACGCAGATAAATGACCCCACTGCTCTCGGTTCGCGACCTGGTGAAGTACTACACGGCGGGCGGGCTGTTCGGCCGGGCGACGCCGCCGGTGCGGGCAGTTGACGGCGTCTCGTTCGACGTGGGGCGGGGAGAGACGCTGGCGCTGGTGGGTGAGTCGGGCTGCGGGAAGTCGTCGGTGGGACGGACCATCCTCCGGCTCCAGGAGCCCACCAGCGGCAAGGCGCTGTATGAAGGGCAGGACGTGTTCTCCCTGGATCGCACCGCGCTTCGCCAGCTCCGGCGGCGGATGCAGATCATCTTTCAGGACCCCTACAGCTCGCTCAACCCTCGGATGACGGTGGGAGCGGCGATCGCGGAAGGGATCGAGATCCACCGCCTTGCCGCCCGGCCGGAGATCCCGGGGCGGGTGGCGGCCCTGCTGGAGGAGGTTGGCCTCGACCCGACCTACGCCAGACGCTATCCGCACGAGTTTTCCGGAGGGCAGCGCCAGCGGATCGGCATCGCCCGGTCGCTCGCGGTGCAGCCCTCGTTCATCGTCTGCGACGAACCGGTGTCCGCCCTGGACGTCTCGGTGCAGGCACAGGTGCTCAACCTGCTCTCCGACCTTCAGCGTCAGCGCGGTCTCTCCTATCTGTTCATCGCTCACGATCTGGCTGTCGTGCGGCAGATCGCCCACCGTATTGCCGTCATGTATCTCGGCCGGATCGTGGAGGAGGGGCCGGCCGACGAGCTCCTCGCCAACCCCCGACACCCGTACACCGTGGCCTTGCTCTCGGCGGTGCCGGAGCCCGATCCCACGGTCCGGCGGGAACGAATCGTGCTCCGCGGCGATCTGCCGAGTCCGTCGAGCCCGCCGCCGGGTTGCCACTTTCATACCCGCTGCTTTCACCCGTTGAAGGACGGCCGCTGCCGCACTGAAGTACCCCACTTGCGGCCAGTTGGCGGGACGATGGCCGCCTGCCATTTCGCCGAGAGCACACCCAGGCCCGCCGAGGTCAGCGTCGCCTAGATGCGGTGACCGGAGTCACGGCTCGTCTCCCGGTATCCCTCCAGTATTCTCCTGCCATGAGAAGCAACAGCAGCCACGAAAACACAAAAGCCATCAGTCTCAACTCTACTGGGGAGTATCTCGTAATGACTGATAAAAAGGATATGGCGACCGAGGGGACCGAGGACCGCCTCAAGGGTGCGGCCAAGCAGGTTGAAGGCAGAATTCGCAATGCGGTTGGAGGACTCACCGGAAATACCGGAGAGCAGGTGAAGGGCAAGGGGCAGGAGATCAAAGGCAAGGTGCAGGATGCCGCCGGCAAGGCGAAGCAGCGGCTGGATCCCAAGCCCGGGGTAGACGGCGAGTAGGCGGGTAAGCAGGTAAGCGCGTAGGGAAAAAGAAGGGGCCGGAAGCTGATTTCGAGCTTCGGCCCCTTCGCTGCGCTCAGGGTGACAACCTTCCTGAAGGTCCCCTTACCCGCCTGTGAGCTCGGCCTTGAGCCGGCGGAGCGCCTGGCTCCGGATCTGGGAGACGCGCGACTCGCTCACGTGCAACACCTCACCGACCTGCCGCAGGTTCAACTCCTCGTAGTAATAGAGCGCCAGCACCTTGCGCTGCTGTTCCGGCAAGCGCGAAATCAGCTGGCGCAGGTGCGCTACGTGTTCGGAATCCACCAGGTGCTGCGAGGCGAGCATGACCGAGGGGTCCGCGTGGTTCTCGGCATCGCGCGAGGCCCGTTGCCCCTTCGAGTTAGCCGGGACGTCGGTCTCGCAGTGGATTCCCACCGCGTCCTTCCACTTCCAGAACGTCTCCATGTCGATCTCGAGCCGCTCCGCGATCTCCTTGGCCGTCGGCGCGCGCCCGAGGTCGCCCTCGAGCGACGCGGCGACGCTCTCGATCTTGCGGCGCTTCATGCGGACGGACCGGGGAGTGGAGTCACGGCTTCGGAGGTCGTCGAGGATGGCGCCGCGGATGCGAAGAACAGCGTAGGTGCTGAACGCGAGTCCGCGAGAGAGATCGAAGCTATCAAGCGCCTTCATAAGCCCAATGGCGCCGGCACTCACCAGCTCTCCGAGCTCGATCGACGGGATCCGGCTGGACACTTCCCGGGCTACGTGATGCACTAGACCCAGGTGTCGCGCGAGCAGTTGAGTCCGCGCTTCAGGGTCGCCGGCCGAGCGGTACCGCGCCCAGAGAACGTCGATCCGGGCCTCGGCCTCCGGCAGGGGAACCGCGGTCAAACCCGGTTCCTGTCACGGGTCACGCAAAGCGGCATCTCGAATCCGTCATGGAGTGGGTTTGGATTGCGGAGCTCGGCGGCTCCGTGGTCTTCGGATGGAGGTAAGGGCAACCGTTGTACCAGTTCGGAAGGAAAGAATTGTGCCTGCAGCGCAGATCCTTGCACCTCCTGGTGATCTACTTGTGAGTTATAGACTTAGACCCTGAGAAATGAGGCGACTGTGGCTGGCAGTGACTGGCCCGCTTTTCGGGAGAGGGAGCAGGCCGGCAGATAGGCCGCCGAAACGGCCAAGGTTGTCGGCAAGTTGCAGGGGCTTCAGCTGGCGGCGCACACCTGGGAGCCATCGAGACCGGGCTCTTTGCCCCGCCCTTCATCCACAAAGACCAGGGCCCGGCCCCGCTCCACCAGGGCTCCCAGACCGCGGTGAACCTCAGGGGCGAGCACAGTGCCGATCAGGCCGAGCATTTGTTCCACCGCCATCTCGGGCGTCAACTGGTCGCGGTAGGGGCGAGCCGTGGTGAAGGCGTCGTACACCTCGGCTGCGGCGATGAGCCTGGCACCCCAGGGAATCGCTTCGCCAACGAGGCCATCGGGATAACCGGCGCCGTCCCAGCGCTCGTGGTGAGCACGCACAAAGGCACCGACGGGTCCGAGCTGGGGCAGAGGGGCGAGGATGTCGGACCCGACGATCACGTGGCGCTTGATCAGATCGAACTCTTCGGAGCTGAGCGGTCCCTCTTTGGCCAGGATGCCTTCGGGAACGACGATCATGCCGATGTCGTGGAGGAGGCCGGCCCGGCGGACACTTTCCACCTCTTCGTCGGTGCGTCCGAGCTCGGCGGCGATCGAGGCCGAGAGCTGGGCCACCCGGAGCGAGTGACCCACGAACCAGGTGTCCCTCGCTTCTACGACGCAGACCAGCGCCTCCAGGGTCGCGACGGTCAGGCCTTCCACTTTCGCCCGTTCGCGGGAGAGCTCGGCACCGAGGTTGACAAGCTCCTCCCTGAGCAGGCGGCCGGCGCCGCGCTCCTGGATCCGCTCGGCGCGCCGGCGGAGCGCCCGCTGGAGCGCGGCTTCCGCGCCCGGCAGATCGAGAGGCTTGGGCAGGTAGTCCATGGCGCCGTACTGGAGGTAGCGGACCGCCTCGGCGACGTCCGGACGCGAGCTCAGCACCAGGACCGCCAGGTTGGGGTCCCGTGCGAGCGCTCGAGACAGGAGCTCCCCGGCTCCGGCTCCGAACAACCGGGCCTCGGCCATCATGCCACCGATTTTCTGGCGGGCGAGGATGCGAAGGGCGTCTTCAGCGGAAGCGGCGGTCAGCACTTCGAACCCGCGCTGGGTGAGGTGAGCCTCGAGGGTCGCTCGCGCCTCAGGGGCGTCGTCGACAAGCAGCACGCGATCCGGCACCACAACGCTCAGCATGGATCTCCTCGACCAGGTTGCCGCCAGGGGGGCCGGGCCCTGTCGGGCGCCCGGGGAAACTCGTAGGAAGGATCGGCTGGAGTACCGCCTGACTTGAATGGCCGTTTGGGGGTGGCCCGCCTCGGTATCTCTGGTTAATATCTTTGGAGCACCGTTCGTTTGCCGTAGTGAATCACTGGTGAGAATTACTGCAGCTGCGTAAAGGTTCGGCGGCGGCAGACCGACAACTCTTCCGGTAGCGCATCATCACAGACGGGGTGACGCCGAAGCGGTAACCGCCGGCGTTGCGCGCCCGAACTCGGAAAGGTCGAGCGTGCCGAATTCTGAAGGACACCGCAGTACTACGACACTCGAGCCGGGCCGGCTGCGGGTGATCCGGCAGCGTCTGGAAAACAAGTTCTACAACGAGGCGCCTGCCTCGGATCGAATCGCCGCCGGCGTGCTCGCGGATGTGAAACACCTCGACGAAAGTTCTGTCGCCCGTCCCCATTAGATCGTCGGCGCTCCATGGACCGGCAGCTCATTTCCAGCGGTGCTCCATGGGAGGCGATTGTCGGCTACTCCCGCGCGGTACGGGTGGGAAACCGGGTTCATGTCTCCGGCACCACCGCCACCGGCGCTGACGGCCAGGTCGTCGGACCCGGGGATCCCTATGCCCAAACAGTTCAAGCGCTCAAGAACATCGACACCGCCCTCCGTGCCGCCGGGGCCTCGATGTCCCACGTCGTGCGCACCCGCATGTTCGTGACGAACATCGATCAGTGGGGCGAGATCGGAAGAGCCCACGGAGAGATCTTCGGAAGCATTCGCCCCGCGACCACCATGGTGGAGGTCAGCCGGCTGATCTCCCCGGAGATGCTGGTCGAAATCGAGGCCGAGGCGGTGCTGGATGAAGGAGTCTAGATAAACGTCTAGACAAAACGTCTAGAAAAGCGTCTAGATAAAACGTCTAGATAGAACAGTCGGGGTGTCTCCTAGACATGTTCTAGACGTCTTCACCTCGACAGCTTCATCTAGACGTTCTCTAGACCTCTCTTACTGCCTTGCCGAATCCGTCGGGGCGGGCCGCACCACCAGGCCCGTGACCTCGCCATCGCGGGCCAGGCTCCACTCAATCAGCATCGGATGCTGCGTCTTGTTGAAGGACGCGGCACGGGTGTAGACCAGGAAGGGGTCGGCCTCCATCACGCTTTCATCCACGACCCTGCGCTCGGCGCCGAGGTGGCTGAACGCCTGACCGGCGAAGCTCGCCAGCTCGCCCACGCTGCCGAAGGTCTGCTGCATCTCGGGAGAGAAGCGCTCCCAGAGTTTGTTGTATTCGTTGCCGTAGAGCCATGCGGTGTAAAGCCGGCCCTGCTGCACGAACTGGCCATCGGGCCGCTCTTTGGGGGGAGCGCAGGCCAACGCCAGGATCGTGATCGCCAGGCCCCAGCGGGATGCATCCATAACTCTTCCTCGGTAATCTTCGTGCCGGACTGCCACCATCGGAGAGCTCATGCGGGTCTACATCTCGGTCGATATGGAGGGAGTCGCCGGAGTCGCCCACGAAGATCAGACCGATCCGATCGAGCCCCACCATGCTGGAGAGTATAACAGGTTTCGCCGGCTCATGACCAACGAAGCCAATGCTGCAATCGCTGGCGCGGTCGAGGCCGGTGCAAAAGCCGTCCTCGTGAACGACAGTCACTGGCTCATGCGCAATCTTCTTGCCGAAGAGCTCAACCCGGCGGCGGAGCTGTTGAGCGGGGGACCGAAGCGCCTTTCGATGGTCGAAGGCATCGATGGCGGGTTCGATGCAGCAATGTTCATCGGGTATCATGCCCGAGCGGGCACGCGGAATGCCACGATCGATCACACGTATACGAGCCGGGTATATGAGGCGCGTCTCAACGGCGAGCCGGTGGGCGAGCTGGCGTTGAACGCCGCCATGGCCGGTATCCATGGCGTACCGGTGGCGCTGGTGAGCGGAGACCAGGCTCTGGCCGCCGAGGCGAGGACGCTGTTGGGCGACGGGATCGAGACCATCGTGGTGAAGGAGGCGGTGGGACGTTTCGCGGCGAGGAGCCTGGCGCCGGCGGTTGCGTGCGAGCGGATCCGTGTGGGCGCGGCCGCGGCGCTGCGCCGCAAGCACAAGCTGCTCAAGATCGCGCCACCGATCCGGCTGGAGGTGGATTTCGCCCTGACCCAGATGGCGGACATGGCGGAGCTGGCGCCGGGGTCGCTGCGGACCGGGGGACGGACAGTCGAGTACAGCGGGGATGACTACCGCGAGGTGTTCCGGGCCTGGCGGGCGATGTACAACCTGGCGTCAGTGGAGTAGCTGCTCCGTCAGACCGCAACCTGTCAGGACACGCCTATGCGAACTGCCTACCGTGTTTTAGCTGCTCTTTGGGCCGCATCTTCTCTGTGTGGTCCGGCAAGAGCCTCTGCCCAGATTCCTTCCGCCGAGCCCACTGACGTTGGCACGATCGAGGGGATCGTCTCTGCCTATTACGACGTGATCAGCGGTCCAGCGGGGGCGCCCCGCCAATGGCGACGAGACAGCACGCTGTACATGCCCGGAGCGACCTTTGTCGCAACGCGGGAGCACGATGGGAAGCCGCTCGCCGAGGTGATGACCCCGGAGGAGTTCCGACGCTCTTTCAACGCCGATTTCGTTGAGAAGGGCTTCTTTGAGACCGAGATCGGCCACCGGATCGAGCGGTTCGGCAATGTGGCCCAAGTTCGCAGCGTTTATGAGACGCGGCGTGCAGCCACTTTCCCCTTGTTGGGTCGTGGCGTGAACTACCTGTTGCTCTATTGGGACGGCACGCGGTGGTGGATAACCGGAGCGGTGTGGGATGATGAACGGCCGGACAACAAGCTTCCCCAATCATGGATAGGCGCGCGAAAGCGAGAGCCATGAGGACGCCCTTTTCGCTCGGTTGCGTTCGGAGTAGGTTAGTCACCAGCCTTCCTTCCAAACCCTTCTCCGCCATCTCTCTCTGGCCTGGAGCGCCCTTATGACCGTCGCTAAGATCACCGAGATTCAATCCTCCTCTCCGAAAAGCTTTGAGGACGCGATCCAGGCTGGTATCGCCCGAGCCGAAAAGACACTCCGGAACCTCACCGGAGCGTGGATCAAGAGCCAGAAGGTTGTGATCGAGAAGGGGAAGATCACTGAATACAGGGTGTTGCTGAAGGTCACTTTCGTGCTGAAGGACTAGCACGGCCGGATCGCTCCCGGCTCGCTGAACAGTCTAGGATATGGGTGACAGTTAAGTCGCAGGCGGCTGAGTCGCCGCAGCTGATGCGCGAGTCGTTAGACCGCACGGGGGCTTCCTCGATCAGAGCCATGACGGATCGCAACGCACAGTTCACGGGCTCCATTCCCGCCGCGTACGATCGCTTTCTCGGCCCGATGCTCTTTGAGCCGTATGCGGACGACCTCACCGCACGTCTGACTGTCCCGCCCACCGCGGCCGTCCTGGAACTTGCCTGTGGGACCGGCATCCTGACGGGGCGGCTTCGGCGCGCTTTGCCTGCCACAGCCACCCTGACCGCCACTGACCTGAACGAGCCGATGCTGGCGTATGCACGCGCCAAGGTGCCGGACGCCGGGATCACCTGGCAGCCAGCGGACGCCCAAGCTTTGCCTTTTCCTGATGCCGCTTTTGACGCGGTTGCTTGTCAGTTTGGCCTCATGTTCGTGCCTGACAAGACCCGCGCCTTTGGCGAGGTTCGCCGGGCGCTGCGGGCCCAGGGCCAGTTCGCCTTCAACGTCTGGCTCTCGCTGGCCGAGAACCCGTTGGGCCGGATCGCGCGGGATACCATCGCCCGCTATTTCACCAGCGATCCGCCGACGTTCTATGAGGTGCCGTTTGGCTTCCACGACGAGTCGAACATTCGCGACCTCCTCCAGGCGGCGCACTTTGGGGTCGTGTCGTGTGAACAGGTAGTGCTGGAGGCCCGCAGCCCCTCGGCGCACGACGCGGCACGCGGCCTGGTAACGGGGAACCCGATCCTGCTCGATATCGGGGAACGGGCGACCGCCCCACCGGAGGAGATCATTCACGCGGTCGCAGCCGCCTTGGCGGCAGAGGGCGGCGCCGCCCCGCTGCGTCTCCCCATGCGGGCCTTGGTCTTCTTGGCCCGTGCGGATTAACAAGCGCCTGAAGCTGCCGGCGGTTGCTTTCAAAAGGAACCCGTATGCTTGTGGGCATGGATAGCAGGCGCCGCATCTTAGGCGCGATTCGCTAGGCCTCAACGAACAAGGTACTGATGCGGCGTAAGGAAAGGTTCGAGCGCCTGCGTTTGGCATCGGACGAGGAATATCCGGCGCTCACCGTGGAGCTCGCCAAGCTCTATCTCGCAGAGTTTCCGGAAGATGCATGGGCGCTCATCTACTACGGTATGGCGCTTCAGGACCTCGCTCGCTATCCGGAGGCGCGTTCATCCTTTGAGCGGGCGCTTACTCTCATGGGCCCCGAGGAGCACGAGCGACTCTACCGCCAGTTCGGCCTCCTCGCTCAGGATGAGTCGCAAATCAGCGAGGCCGAGCAATGGTTCCGTCGTGCCATTGATGCCCGACCGAGCGATGCTACGGCCTATATCTACCTAGGGGCAATGCTCGCGAAGAAGGGCAGGCTAGAAGAAGCCGAGGCCTGCCACCGGCACGCGACCACCTGCCCCGAAGGCTGTGTCGATGAGGCGTACTTGAACTTGGGCTACGTCCTTCGCGCCAGAGAGAATTACCTCGATGCATTGGAGTGCTTTCGGGAGGCGCTGAGGCGCGATCCTTTATACGAAGCGGCGCAGGAGGCACTGACGGACATGGAGCAGGTACTTTTCCGATTCCCTGAGGCCTAACAAGCGCACGCCGCCGATGGCGCGTCGGTTAGGCGGATGCAGATCAACGCCTGGGACCATATGACGCTCCGGATCCCCGATGACCTGGACCCCTTGCACAAACTAGCCGTCGAGATGGGCGGGGCACCGGCATTCGTGGTCCGCGAGCCTGCGCCTGATGAAGAGTGGATTGGGGAGGAGCTACCCATCTTAAGAGTGCAACTCGAAGAGTATGGTCGCTATCTGGAGGTTCACACCGCTGTGCCTGCGGCAGGCCGGACACCCCGCGGGGCGCTCACGTTTGGTGAGGTGATCAGCCGACTCGAGGGCTTTGGGGCGGAATCTCGCGAGGTCTTCTGGGTTTCCAGCCTCCGACCCCTCGCTCCAGAGACAGATCCCCAGCTCTCGGGGTATGCCGTGAGACTCGCCTTGCCATTGCGGAGCGTGTTGACTGCGGCTGACCCACTTAGGGTCGCGTTTCTGGACCGTACGGACGGACTTCAGGCGGCACGCACCGCCTGACAAGCGCATACAGCTGACGGCGTCTCTGCTTCAAGGCAAATGTAGTATTGTGCGCGAGCGGCGGGGTCGCGGCAGCTGATGCGCGGTGCGCTAGACGCGACAGCTTTGACCCAGGATTCGGGAGGCGGAGGATGAGTGGTGTCGTCCTGAAGACCATCGCTATCTTCGCGGCAATTGAGCTCCTGGTAGTCGGGGGTCTCGGCGCCCTAGCTGCGATACGCCTCGGCTTTCCTTATGTTGCCCTCACTCCAATCTCATTAGCCGTCTACGGCCTTTCCCTGCCTGCGCAGGTTGCGGACGTCCCGTTACCTAGGTGGCACTGGGGGCAGTTGCGGGAGGGAGACGGCGCGGGCCGGGGTTTGGAACAGGCCCATGTTTCTCTCATACCGTTCAGGAGGAGTTCCACTACTCGCGCTCACACCGGGACAGGTCTGCTCATCGGGGGTCTGGTCGGGGTGGCGGCCGCGACGGTGTTCCTCATCGGGTTCTGTGGCGATCCTGATACGGCATGCGGGGGCGACGAGGTCGGCCGGGCCGTGCTAATATTTGTGGTCCCGACAGCGGTAGCTGGGGCGCTTATCGGCTCACTGGTCCGGACCGAGCGATAAGCCGTTCTCATTCAGGAGCGAAGAATCGTGCGGGCACGGAGATTTTGGGTGACACGGAGCGGGGCGGCGCGGACCGCCCTGGCACTCTTCTTTGTGGTGGCAGGTACGCTGCACTTCGTCGTCCCGGCCTACTACCGGGCCATCATGCCGTCGTACCTGCCACATCCGGCTACGTTGGTCGCTCTCAGCGGCGCAGCAGAGATCGCTGGCGGGGTCGGACTGCTGCTGCCGCGGCTGCGCCAGGCCGCTGGCGTGGGCCTCATCATCCTCCTCATCGCGTTGTTGCCGGCGAACGTGGAGATGCTCCAGCTCTATCGGACCCGCGGCGGGCTCTGGTGGGAGGAGCTGCTGCTGTGGCTCCGGCTACCGTTTCAGGGCGTCCTGGCCTGGTGGGTCTGGCGGCTGAGCAGGTGCCCGAGCGGTGGAGTCGCCGCCGCGCCGGTCTCAGGATCATTGGGGGAGGAGACGTAACCTTGCCTTGCCTGGCGACATCACCCCATCGATGTCCTTGGTCGCCGCCTGGGATTTCGCCCATGATTGCCGCCGCACCTTCGGGGCGCCGACATCCCGCAGTCTAGCGAGGGTTCGGGTATAGTCCGTCAGGAGACGGCGTCCATGGCCAGATACTGGTGGCAATGCATCTCCTGCGGTTACAGGCCGGCGTGGTTGACGGTCTGTCACTCACGCGCCTTCAACCCCGTGCCGTGCCTGGAGTAGTTTTCAGCTCTGTTCATTCCGTTTATTCCTTCTCTTCCTTGAATAATGCGTGAGTCTACAGACGGCTCGACGAGCGCACCGCCGAGCATCGCACCTGAACTGTAGCGCGGCGCCGGTGGAATGGGATCGCTCGTTGGATGGATTTGAACTCGCTCGGAAGGACCAAGGTAATGCCTCATCCGGTGCGGCATTGGCGACGGAAGCGTAGGTTTGGGCGCACTCCGCGGAACGCTGCAGCGGGTGCGTGATCCGTCAGGCGCTCAGCGCAAGACCGGGAGTCCGGACCGGAGGAGCGGCGATGGGGGAGTGGGTTGC
>CAZASU010000028.1:0-1520 GCA_964487785.1 uncultured Gemmatimonadaceae bacterium
TCGACCGCCACCCGACAGTCAAGATGCTGGCCCTCAGCTTCCTGCTGCTCATTGGCGTGGCGCTGATAGCGGATGGCCTCAACCAGCACATACCGAAGGGCTACATATACTTTGCCATGGCCTTCTCGGTGGGAGTGGAGATGCTGAATTTGCGAATGAAGCGGGTCCAAACGAAGGCGGTGAAGCTGCGCCACCCAGTGCCCTAGGACAATGCAGGACGCCGTGCCGTAGGGGCGACCGCGTGCGTCGCCCAATGACGTTTAACCTCGACTCCATCGGGCTGGGTTGTTCGCGATGTACTCGCGAATTGATCTCAGCTCAGCCTCATTACGGACAACGCGTTCATAGTAGCCTCGCTGCCAGAGGGCAGTTCTCTGCTTGTCAGTCAGAAGTGCGATGCGCCTACTGGCCGCGGCTTTGAAGCCGCCGACAATGGATGATAGGGAGTGGGGCCGGGGGCCGGGGGACGGGGCGAGTCCAGCGGGTTGAGCGTGCTCGTAAATGACGATCAGGCCATGAATATGATTCGGCATGATCACATGTGAATCAAGCACCACATATGACCGCCTCTCCGCCGTGCGGAACCATTCTTCCTCTACTATTTGGCCTGCTTCAGATAATAGTACGCCTCCGCCCTGCACCCGCCCGAATGCGCACCCTCTTCCGTGGGTGCACACAGTCACGAAGTAAGCGCCTGGCCTGGTGTAGTCGAATGCAGCTAGGCGAGGCGATTTGCGCTGGTGGACGCCGACCATAGGTCCACCGTAACTTTCCCAGAGAGCGCACACGAACCGGTTTTGCACCGAACGTGCCGTTCTTTCGCGCGGGAATTTTTCGGGCGACGCACGCGTCGCCCCTACGGCCCCCATTACCTTTCCTCGGTGCCTGCCCCCCGTTTCTGCCTCTTCGCGACCCTCGCGGTACTCCTTCCGGCCTGCGAAGAATCCCGGCCCGCCGCCCGCGTGTTTGAGCTCCCCACCTCAGGGGACACGATCACGACGCGGGATTCGGACGTAACCGGAGCGGCGTGGCTCGAAGGAGACCGCTGGGCGATCCTCGCCGCGCCCAACGAAAGCGCAGGCATCGTAGACTTCTCAGCCCGAACGATCAGGCCGCTCGGTGGTGGCCGCACCAGGAACCTCCGCAACCCCACGACGCTCTTTGTCTCTCAGGACAGTTTGTACGTCGGAGATTGGGGACACCGCCGCACCACGGTCTGGACCCCAGCCGGGCGGCTGGTCCGCGCCTTTCCGACCTCGAATGCAGTACGAGGCGCCCTACCGCGGGCCCGTGACTCCAAGGGCAATTTCTACCTGGACCAGTCCCCCCTTGCCGGTCCGGATGGGAGCGGAAACCGTGACTCCGCGGCGGTCCTGCTGGTGGATCCTGGGTTTGCTCAGGCAGATACCATCGCGAGGCTCGCCCCTCTGGATATAGCCGAGGTGGTTGGTGACGCGGGGCGGCGCTTCGAGCGCCGGGTGTTCGGCGGAGTGGATCGCTGGGGGGCCGTACCCGACGGC
>CAZASU010000028.1:1620-23121 GCA_964487785.1 uncultured Gemmatimonadaceae bacterium
GCCTGGCGCTCGAGGCCCGGCTGCCCTCGTCCTATGGCACGCTGAGCAACGTCGTGGAGTTGAGCGATGGCCGGGTGGTGTTCACCGATACCAGGAATAAGCTCTTTCTCAGTGCCGATCTTAGGACCGGCAAGGTGGACACGCTTGGGAAGCGGGTCGACTCTCTGCCGCAGGGCGCGCCTGCGGCTCTCTACCGCTTCCCCGGCTGGGTAGCTCACTTGGCAGGCGACACCATTGCCCTGGTGGATTTCAGCGCCATCCGGACCACCCGATGGAATGAGCGAGGGCAGGCGCTGGACGTGCTGTCCATCAGGATCGTTTCGGGCGAGACTCCGGTCCTCTTGTACGACACGGTCGGCCATGGCTACAAGATCGACTACCAGGCCATACTCGGCGGCGGCGAGCCGGGGCGCTCACTGAGGCCCGACAGCGTCCCCGTGCTCCGGATCGCCCTCACGGGCGGGGCGGTAGACACGATTGCGCACCTGGCCACACCGGAGTACGGCGACGCCACGTTCGGCGAGCAGACCCAGCAGGCCGCCAAGGTGTTTGCTCCCAACGATCACTTTGGAGTGCTGCCGGACGGGACGGCCTGGGTAGCACGGGGCGGCGAGAACCGGGTGGACTGGCGTAGTCCCGATGGCAAATGGAGCCGCGGGGTAACCCGTGCCTATACCAAGATTCCGGTCACTCAGGCGGACAAGGACCGAGTGCTCGCCCAGGTCCGGGAGCAGGGCAAGCAGTTCGGCATGCCCCAGGATCTCGCCATCACCTATCCGTTCGCCGAGACGAAGCCCCCATTCGACTTCGCCTCGGGACGGGAGATCGGAGAGGTTTGGCTGCAGCGTCCGCGAGCCCAGGAGGACGCGCCCCTGGTGTACGACGTGGTCAATCGGCAGGGGGCATGGCAGCCCAGCGTCACCCTCCCGAAAGGCGCGTCACTCGCGGGATTCGGGGCCAAAGGGGCCGTCTACGCGTCGATCAAGGGTGAGGATGGGAGGCGGACAGTAGGCAGATTCAGACTGCAGTAAGAAGCCGTTTGTCATCCTGAGCGCAGCGAAGGAGCCGAAGCCAGGTTATGGCCCCTTCGCTGCGCTCAGGGTGACAACTTAATCCAAAATCGGCGGCTCATCCTCGCCCGGAATGGCGGTTTCCCCGGTATCGGATTGGCGGCGATCACGATGCTGGCCCTGCTCGTACCACCGCCGGGTGATCTCCCCCGCCAGCTCCCGATTCCCCAGTCCGAAGGCGAGTCCGACGGCCAGGGCAGCCGCACCGAGTATCAGAGAGAACGCGGCGGTGACAATCTCCTCCGCTACACCCACCTGCTGTAACGCCATGAACAGCGAGATGAGGATCACGGCGCCCTTGGCTAGCTTGGCCACCGTCGGCACGCCGGCGAGGCCCCCGGCTGAGGCCAGGATGAGGCCGCGAACGAACTCACCGAGTATGATCCCCAGAATCAGGATCACGATCCCGGCGATGAGCGTGGGGATGAACGCCAGCATGACCCCGAACATTTCATTGATGCTCTCCAGACCGAGCGCCGTACTGGCGAGCAGGATCACGATGAGCATCACCAGCCAGAAGAGCAGCTTGGTCAGCGCCCGCACCGGGTCGAGGCGGGAGCCGGTGCGGACCACCGCCTGGTCTAGCCCGCCGGCGCTGGCCATGCGGTTGAAGTCGAGTCGCTTGAGTGTGTCATCGGCCCAGCGCTGAATCTGTCGGGCCAGGAAGTAGCCGGTGAGCAGGATAACCGCTGCACCGATCAGGGCGGGGAGCACATTACCGAGCTGTGCGGCACCGATGGAGATTCGTTCCCAGAGTTGATTCACTGTGCCACCTCGATGACGAGTTTGCCCAACTGCTCACCCCGCTGCAGCCGCTCGAACGCGGTGACTCCCGCCGCTAGCGGCACCACCCGGTCCACCACCGGCCAGAGCCGGCCTTCGGCTGCATGGCGCACGATCTCGGCGTACTCCTGCCGGTTGCCGAGCGTCGACCCCAGAATGCTCCACTGATGCCAGAAGAGGCGGCGGAGATCGAGGGAGACCGTCGGCCCCGTCGTGGCGCCACAAATGACCATGCGGCCGCCCCGTCGCAAGGCTCGAAGGGAACCGGTCCAGCTCTGCTCGCCCACGCTATCCGCCACGACGTCCGCTCCCCGACCACCAGTATGCTGCCGGACCTGAGCAACGATATCGGCGGTGCGGTGATTCAGCGCGACATCGGCCCCGAGGCCCCGGGCGACATCGAGCTTGGCGTCCGAGCCGCTGGTGACGAGCGTGCGCGCACCGATCAGCTTGGCGATCTGCAGCGCCGCGAGAGCCACACCGCCGCCAATCCCCCAGATCAGGAGAGTCTCCCCCGCCTCGAGCCGCGCGCGGGTCACGAGCATTCGCCAGGCTGTAAGCGTGGCTAATGAGAACGCGGCGGCCTGGGGCCAGGGCATGGCCGCGGGCACCGGCGCCAGACTCTCTACCGGCACGACGACGTACTCGGCCGCGGTCCCGGCACAGTGCTCCCCCAGCACCCGAAGCCTCGCGCAGAGCGAGTGCTCCCCCTGCATGCACGCCGGGCACTCCTCACAGGACAGCGTCGGATTGATCATGACGCGGTCGCCGGCCCGGAACTGCCGAACCGCCTCTCCGGCCTGTTCAACCAGGCCTGCGCCATCCGAGCCGACCACGTGAGGAAACTGGAGAGCTGACCCCGGCAGGCCGGCCGCGATGAGCAGATCAAGCCGATTGAGCGCCGCGGTCCGTACCCGGATGAGAACCTGGTTTGGTGACGTGATTGTGGGTTGAGGCAACTCTTGTACCCTGAGCTGCTCGGTTCCACCGTGGGCGACCAGGGTGAGAGCCCTCATCCGAGTCGGTGCGTCAGAACGATGGGTTCAGGATCTGCTCGCCGGGATTGAGCGGAACAGGAACTGGCGGGCTTCCGGGGGCCGTAGATTGCAAGAAGAAGCTGAATTCGACACGGCCCTTGCCGGCGTCGGTGATTCTGCCCACGACGTAGGCCAGACGGTCGCCCTCGCGGGACACGGCAATGGCTGGAACCGGGTTCTCGGTCTGGAGCAGCGGACTGGCGCTGGTCCCTCCCCAGGCGAGACGCATGACTCGCGACCCTCGTGAACGGCCGCCGCGCTCGACCACGTACGCCAGGTCCCCATTGCGGAAGAATCGTGGACTGGATTCCCGTTCGGCGGTCTTGGTGAGCCTGCGCTGGTTGCTCCCATCGAGATTCATCGCATAGATCTCCTGATTGCCGTCCCTGCCGGAGATAAACGCAATGCTCCGCCCGTCGGGTGAGACCGATGGCGAGTGATTCCCGCCGGAGCTGGTTGTGAGCGACCGGGCCGCCCCGCCATCCGTGGTCATGATGGCGATCTGGGTCGTAGTTCCCCGGGTGGCGGTATAGACGATCTGGGCGGCATCCGGAGTCCAAGCCGGGTCGCCCTCGTTTCCAGCGTCAGTGGTCAGTCGGCGAAGATTCGTTCCATCGGCGTCCATCAGGTGAAGGTCGAAGCTCCCGCTTCGGTTCGAGCTGAAGGCGATGCGAGTGCGGTCCGGGGCCAGCGCCGCCTGCAGGTTGGTGGCGCTGTCTTGCATCAGTGGGAGCAGATTCAGCGAGCCCGAGGCCCGCATCTGGTAAATGCCGAAGCTCCCGCCGCGATTCGAGCTCAGCAGCAAGTCACCGACCACAAACACGTCGGCCTTTGCGGTCTTGCCCCAGGACGCGGAGGCGGTGACGACGGCTCGTCCGGGACTAAGGGCATCGATCACGCCGCCTTCCCGTGCCAAAGCGACATCAGGCTTGTCAGAGCTCCACCGGACTCCGGTCGCCCGGCCTGCCCGAGCACCTTGCTCGTCCTTCAGGAATGCGCTCAGGGTCATGCGCCGCCCGGGCGCCATCCCGACCCGCGCCGGCTGGAGCTCGATCTCCCCGGGAATGACCTGCACCGTCCAGACCGCGGGTTCAATCCCGGCCAGCAGAGCCGTCAGCGTCGTGGTGCCGACCGCCTTGGGGGTGAACACGCCGGAAGTACGGTCGAACGCCGCCACCGCGGTGTCGCTCAGCTGCCAGGTAACCCGTGCCTCAGGAATGGGACTGGAATCCGCCGCCTCGGCAACTGCGGTGAACCGCCGAGTGGCCCGAAGCGGGACCTGAACCGCGCCGGCGCTGTGCTGGGGGGACACCACCAGGGCTTCGGGCAGCTGGTGCACGACCACCGGGGCACGCCGCTCCTGGGAGAAGCCAGTGGCGATGATCTCCGCCTGGCCCGGGGCCCGGCCGCGGACGATGCCGGATGGACCCACGGAGACGACGCTCGAATCGGTCGAGCGCCAATGCACCAGTCCATGGATCTCGCGGCTCCCTTGGGTGGGCACCACCACCCGAACAGTGTCCGACTCGCCCGGGCCCAGGACAAGCCGGCTCGGGGAGATGGCAAAGTCAGGCTGAGAGACTTCGACCGGCAGCGTAGCCATCAGCCGACTACTGGTGGAAACCTGGACCACGGTGCGACCCGGTCCCAGGCCCGTCACGACCCCTGCCGTATCCACCGACGCGATTTCGGGCTTGAGGGACCTCCAGGTCACCCGCCCAGCTGCGGTGGGGTTGCCGTCTTCCCGTACGGCGAAAGGGGTGATCCGGACGTTCTCGCCCGGGAACAGAATGACCGACGCGGGGTCGAGAGTCAGCAGGGAGGCAGAGGCAGCCCGGGCCGCTACGGTGGCCCCCGGGGCGCTACCGGTAATGAGAACCGCCATCGAGGCCCGTTTGCCCTGGGCTCGCGCCTCAATCTTGGCCAGCCCCGGAGTGATCCCCAGGACCGTCCCGTCCTTCCTGACCCGGGCGATCATCGTGTCCGAGCTCCAGAAGGTGAACTTGGCGGCTGCAATGAGGTTTCCCCGCCCGTCGAACGCGGCGGCGAAGAGGGCCTGCTTCTGACCCACCCCCAGGGTCATCGTTTCAGGCGTTACCTGGATCTCCGACACCGTCTGGGCCTGAGCGGAAGCCGCCGGCATAGAGGCCGCAAGCGCAAAGCCTCCCCGCAGAGACGGCAGCAGCCAGATGGGGAGGCGGGCGGGCACGCGGACCCGGTCGCTCAGGACGGATTTCACCGGCAGTTGATTCCAGGAAGAGAGAATTGGCGTAATTATAGCGCAGGGATGGGGCTGCCGCACCGGGCCGGGCCGTTCCTTCGGATGAGGTGAGAGTCTGAAGTCTGTCGGCTAAGGGAGTGAGCCCCAAGGACTTCCCATCCGAAGGCCGACCTCACTCGAGGCCGAGCCGGCCGATGCCTTGCACAAGTGTTGACGAAGTGCATGTTATATATCTGTTTCACGGGAGGCGCGGCTGCGCCTCGAGACCGTCGGCGGGTGGCGCCGCGCATACGTTCGGAGGAAGCGAAGATGGCCGAGCTTCATTTTATGGAGATGGGCTGGTCCGGCTCTGGATGGATGGATCCGCTGCCGATGGAGAACACCCCTTCTTCAGCGCCCTCTTCCTCACCCTCATCGTTCGACGACTATAACGAGCCTGCGGCCCGAACCAGGACGGCCAGTCCGCGGAGGAAGACCGCCAAGAAGACGGCTACCAGGAAGTCGGCCAAGAAATCCAGCAAGAAAACGGCAAAGAAGGGCGCCAAGAAGGCCGCTCGGAAATCCTCGGCCAAGAAGACCGCCAAGAAGACCGCCAAGAAATCGGCTCGCAAATCGGCCAAGAAGAGCGCCCGACGGGCCGCCAAGCGTGGAAAACCGGCCCGGAAGAGCTCGGCCCGGTCCGGATCCCGGAAGCGGGCAAAGAAGGGTGGCCGGAGGCGCTAGCCTCTGACTAGCTTCGGCCCTCGAGTCGGGAGAGGGCCGCGGCGCAGTTGATCAATGCGATGTGCGTAAAGGCCTGCGGGAAGTTCCCCAGGAACTCCCCGCTGGCCGGGTCGATCTCCTCCGAGTAAAGTCCGACGTGGTTGGCGTGCCGCAGCATTCGACGGAAGATTCGCTCGGCCCGCTCCCGGTCCCCGATCATGGCCAGGGCCTGCGCCAGCCAGAAGGTGCAGATCGAGAACGCGCCCTCCTCGCCCTCCAGCCCATCCGGCTGCCGGTACCGATACACCAGCTCCCCATCGACCGTGGTAAGCTCCCGGGCCACTGCCCGCACCGTGCTGTGCACCCGGGGATGAGTCCAGGGCAGAAACCGGAACATGGGAAGGGCCAGAGTGGCGGCGTCGAGCACCTCATCATCGTACGATTGGACGAATGACTGGCGCGCTTCGCTCCAACCTCGCTCCATGATCTCCGCGTGCAGCGCGTCACGCGCGGTCCGCCAGGCGGCGGTGTCGCCTTCCAGACTCAGCTCTTCCGCCATGCGGATGCCGCGATCGAGCGCCACCCAGCTCATTACTTTGCTGAACACGTAGTGACGCACCTCGCCCCGCACCTCCCAGATGCTCGAGTCGGGGAGGTGCCAGTTTCCGCTGACCCAGTCGACCAGCCCCCGCAGCACCCGCCAGGTGCCCTCCGTCATCTCGTGGTTACGGCGCCAGATGTCGGCGGTCTCCATGACCTCGCCATAGACGTCGAGCTGGAGCTGGCCGACTGCCCCGTTGCCCACCCTGACGGGACGTGACCCGCGATACCCGCTCAGATGGTCGAGCTGACGCTCGATGAGGTCGCGGCGTCCGTCGATCCCGTACATGATTTGGAGGTGTCCGCCGCCCTCGTGCCGGCACACCTTCTTGAGGAAGCGCATGAACTGGTCGGCCTCGCGATAGTGGCCGACGGCATCCAGGGCCGCGAGGGTGAACGCCGCATCCCGGAGCCACACGAAGCGATAATCCCAGTTGCGCACCCCGCCGATCGTCTCGGGGAGCGAGGTGGTGGGCGCGGCGATAAGTGCTCCGGTCTCCGCGTGGGTGAGCAGCTTGAGGGCGAGGGCCGAGCGCTTCACCATGCCCCGGTACGGTCCCTTGTAGCGCACCTTCGACGACCATTTCTGCCAGAATGCGGCGGTATTGTCGAGCTTGCGGGCGCTCTCGTACCGATCGACGGAATGGATATCGTCGTCGTCGTAACGCAACACCAGCCAGCTCTCTTCTCCCTTCTCCAGCTCGAACCGGGCCGTCGCGATCGATTGCTCGATTACCCACTCGAATGGCTTGGCGCTGGACAGGGTGAGGACCTGGTCGGTGCGGTCAGTGGCGAAAAGGCCCGCTCGCAACGACTCCAGCCGGGTGGCCCGGGCACCATACTCGAAGCGCGGCATGAAGATCATGTTCAGGGTCACGCGGCCGCGGCTGCAGCGCAGGCGCCGGTGAATCTCCGGGTGCTCACCCGAGGGCTGGCCGTCCTCGCCCACCGGCATGAAATCGGTGACACTCACGCTCCCATCGTCGGCGGTGCGAAAGGTCGTCTCGAGGATATTGGTACGCGGGAGATAGCGCTGGGTGGAGGTCCACTTCCCCTCAGGGCGCACCGACCAGAAGCCACCGCGCTCCGGGTCCAGCAGCGAGGCAAACACGCTCCCGCTATCGAACCGGGGCATGCAGCACCAGTCGATGGAGCCATCGAGCCCGACCAGCGCCGCGGTCCGCATGTCGCCGATGAGGCCGTAGGCGGATATGGGCTGTTGGGGAACGGCGCTGACGCGCCGAGCCGAGAACTCGGCCGACAGTTGAGGCTGGACGTCGGTCATCGCCCAAGTATAAGCCGAGCGTGACGGAACTTGCATCGTTGGGTTCGACCGCCCACCTTCCAGCATCACTTCCCTCGATATCTTCATGCGCGCCATGGTCCTCGTGGCCATCGTCCTCGCGGCCTGCCGTGGCAGCGCCCGGCCTATGACAGCCCCCTCGCCGGCTTCCGATTCCGCGGCCCTGACTCGCGTCATTACGGCGCAGTTGGAGCGCTCGGCTTTCGACTGGAACCGGGGAGACCTGGACGGTTTTCTGTCGGACTACGCCCCGGAGAGCACCACCACGTTCATCGACGGGCGGCGGACCCGAGAGGGGATCGACTTCATCCGGGGGAACTACGCGCCCCGGTTCTTGCCCGGCGCCAGACGAGACAGCCTTCATTTCGAAGAGGTGAGGGTTCGCGGCCTGAGCCCGGCGCTCGCCCTGGTAACGGCGCGGTTCATTCTTCAGCGGGGATCCGAGGTCACTGCCAGTGGGCCCTTTACCCTCGTCATGGAGCGCCGGACGGACGGATGGAAAATTCTTCACGACCACTCGTCCAGTGATCCACGCTAGTTGCCGGTTTGGGCACTTCGCCCTTGCCGGTACGCTCCTGCTCGGATGCAAGCAGGCGAGCCAGGACGGTGTCGCCCTCGTCGGGGCTACGCTCATCGATGGCAGCGGCGGATCCTCGTTACCCGACGCAGCAGTCGTTGTGCGCGGGGGCAGGATCGAGTCGATCGGGTTACGATCCGACTTTCAACTTCCCAGGAGAACTCGCGAGGTCGACGTTTCCGGGCAGTGGATCATCCCGGGACTGATCGACGCCCACGTGCACTTGACCCCAGCTGCGTCCTGGGCGCCGCCGCGCTTTCTGGCCTGGGGCGTAACCACGGTTCGAGACGTGCACGGTGGCATCGCCTCGCTCTCCACGCTGAAGAAGCGGTCCACCCAGGGGTCGCCCGATGGGCCGCGAGTGTACGCCGCCGGCGCCATGATCGACGGCCTCCCGGCCACCTATCCCGACGCCATCGGCGTCAACAATGAGAGCGAGGCCCGGAAGGGCGTGGACCGGCTGGTCAGCGCCGGGGCCGACTTCATAAAGGCTTACACCCGCATCGACGCGCCACTCCTGCGGTCAATGGTGGATGAGGCACGTGCTTTCAATCTCGGAGTGACCGGCCACCTTGGCATGACCGACGCGGTGACCGCGGCCAAGGCCGGGATCGCATCGATCGAGCACCTGACTGGTGTCCCCGAGGCCGCCTCACGCAACGCGTCGTCGTTGTTCACCGCTCACTACCGTGGCTTCTTCCCCGGGTGGACGGCATTCGAGCGCAGCTGGGCCGGCCTGGATTCGGCGGCGCTGACCCGGGTGGCACATCGGCTGGCCGACGCAAAGATCACCCTCATTCCCACCCTGGTGTTGCACGAAACGCTCAGTCGTTTGGATGAGCCGGGACTGTTGCGGGATCCGGCACTTGAGGACGTCCCCGAGGCCCAGCAGCGGGATTGGGACGTGCCCGGGCTCATAGCCCGCACCGGGTGGACCGAGACCGATTTCGAGGCATTCCGAAAGTCGCGGGCCAACCAGGACCTCTTCATTCGACAGTTCGCCGCCGCCGGGGGGCGGCTTGCCGCCGGAACCGACGCCGCTAACCAGATGCTCATACCGGGCTACAGCGAGCACCGCGAGATGGAGCTCCTGGTCCGAGCCGGACTTACGCCCAGGGAAGCGTTGCGAGCCGCTACCCGCAACGCAGCGGTGTTGATCGGGGTGGACTCGATTGGTCTTCTCGCGCCGGGCAACGTCGCCGACCTGCTGATCCTCTCCAAGGATCCGCTCGCGGATATCCGTAATACCCGCGCCATCACTTCGGTCATGGCGCGCGGGTATCTGCTCGACGCGGATTCGATTCGCGCTACCTGGTAACCGTGAGATCAAGAGACCTGCAGGAGGGGATCGAACGGCTGCAGCTGTACTTCGCCGAGGTGTCTACCCGGCAGGGCGTGTTGGCTCGCCAGGCATTGGGGCAAGCGGCTCCCGAGGACGAGGTGCTGGCCCGGCGCCTGGTGGACGACATGAGAGCGGAAACCGGAATGAATGGCAGCATCTCCGGGGCCGTGGTTGCCACCATCTGGCGGGCCCACGAGCTACTGGACCTGGGTTGCGATGGTGATCAGGCCGGGACGGTGCGCGTCATGGGCTGGGTGCTCGATCTCCAGAGCAAGCCGGGCGCATTCAGCGAGGGCTGTAGCCCGCCCCGCCACGCGCATCGCGCCTGCGAGCACTTCATCTCGGGTTTCTTCTCCCCGGGCCCGGCCGTGCAACGCGTCGCACCGGTCATGTTTCCCAACGGAAAGGTGTTTCGGGCCGAGCCCGCCGCCCGTTTTGCGGTCAGCTGCCTTGCGCTGCGGGCGGCTCTGCGCGGGCGGATGGAGCAACGGCCCGGGGTGGAGCAACACCTCACGAGCCTGATCCAACTGCAGGAGCAATGGGATGACTGGAACGGGTACTTCGCTCCGGACGCGATCGTGGCGGGGATTCACGCCCTCGCCTTCGCCGGCGCGCACCGTGAGGTGCTGCCGAGGCTGGCCGGCGCAGTGGTGGCAAATCAGGCTGAGGATGGCACCTGGATACACGCGGACTTATTCCACACCCTCGAGGCCTTGCTGGCGGTTGGCACGAAGGAGGCGCATGCATCGGTTCGCCGGGCGGTTCCCGCCCTGTTGGGTCGTCAGCGGATCGACGGCACCTTCGGCTCCACCGCTCAACAGGAACGAGCCCTCATTGCGTTGCGCGCATTGATCTGGGCCGAGAAGGAGATGTAGGATGCCGGACGGGCCGATCGACCAGAAGCCCCGCATCCGTCTTACCGCGCTCTCGCACGGCGCCGGTTGCGCCTGCAAGCTTGGCCCAGCCGACCTGGCGCAGGTTCTGCGCCTGTTGCCCAGCGTCCGGGACTCTCGGGTCCTCATCGACGCCGCAACCAAGGACGACGCCGCGGTTTTCCTGTTGTCTCCGGATCGTGCCCTGGTCACGACGGTGGATTTCTTTACCCCTATCGTGGACAACCCCGCTTCGTGGGGCGCCATCGCGGCGGCGAACGCCTTGAGTGATATCTACGCGATGGGGGCCACTCCGTTGTTCGGCCTCAACCTGCTCGGCTGGCCCAGGGACCGGGTTCCATTCGAGATGCTGGCCGAGGTGCTCCGCGGAGCCGCGGAGGTGGCCGAACGGGCGAAATGTCTGATTCTCGGCGGCCATTCGATCGACGCCGTCGAGCCTATCTTCGGGATGGTCGTGATCGGCGAGGTACACCCGGACCGGATGCTCACCAACGCCGCGGCCTGTGCCGGCGACCTGCTGGTGCTGACCAAGCCCCTGGGCACCGGAATCCTGGCCACCGCATTGAAGCGTGATGCACTCCTCGAAACCGGAATGGCGGACGCGGTGCGGTCCATGACCACCTTGAACGATGGGGCCGCCCGCGCCGCGCTGAAGGTAGGAGTGAGTGCCGCAACCGATGTGACCGGGTTTGGGCTGATCGGTCACCTCACCGGCATGCTGGACGCGAGTAAGGTGGCGGCGGAGATCGCATTTGATGCGCTTCCAATCCTGCCGCATGCCCGTAATCTCGTTTCCCGTGGCGTGGTGTCCGGAGGCACCGAGAGAAACTACGCGGCAGCCGACCGGGTAGAGTGGGCGGCCGACCTCAGCCAGGCGGATCGATACCTCTGCGTGGATGCCCAGACCTCGGGTGGCCTGCTGCTCGCGGTTCCCCCGGAAAACGAAGCCGCCCTGCTGGCTGCCCTGCGGGAGGAGCGCACGCCAGCCGCTGCGGTCATTGGCCGGCTCAGCGCCGGTCCCCCCGGACAGGTTCGCGTGGTGCGACAGCTCGGCGGAGCGGTCCCCTAGGCATAGTCGAGCTCAGCAATCCGATGTCACCACTCCGGTGGACCGCCCAGCGCATGGATCAGTTGGAGCACGCCGCACGGCGAGGGCTCCGAGTGGCCGTCTCACGACGGGGAACCGAGTATATCGTCGTGGCCCTGCGGGTGACTTCCGCCGGCCGGGACGAAGTCTTCGTGGGCCTTCTCCCCATGACCGGCGAAGAGCTGACGTTCCGCCTGGGGGACATCGACAGCTTTCAGGTCATTGAGTGACCCGCATTGCCGTCGCGCATCTGGACGAGAGCTGTCTGGGCAATGGGCGGGAAGGAGAGAATCCCGGCGGGTATGGGGGGCTCATCGAAGCGCGGACCCGCTCCGGCATTCAGCGCCGCGACTTCTACGGTCACTCCACCGGAACCACCAACAACCGCATGGCACTCATCGGGGCCACCGCTGCCCTCCAGCTTCTGGGCGCCAAGGGTGCCCGGATCCGGGTCCTGATCGTCTCGGATTCAGAGTACCTGGTGAAGGGAATGCGGCTGTGGCTTCCCAATTGGGAAGCCCGAGGATGGAAGCGCGCCGGCGGCCCGATCGAGAACCTGCAGCTCTGGCAGGCCCTGCTTGATGCCGCTCGCCGCCAGGATGTCCAGTGGACCTGGGTGCGCGGCCACGCCGGTCATCCTAAGAACGAGTACGCCGACGAGCTGGCCGTCGGAGCCGCCCGGGAGCAGAAGACATCGGACGGAACGGTGGAGTCGAGGTTCCTCGAATGGCTCGCCGCCAAGCAGGTCAAGAAGAAGTTCCTGGGCTACAATCCGGAGACTGAGTACGAGTCACTGGAGCGGCGGCTCGCCGCCGGCGAGGAGTTCCCGCTGGCGGGGTGACAGCGGGCCTGCGCCCCGCGGAGTACAGCCCTTTCCTAGTTGAGCTCATGGTTTTAGCCTCATGCGCCGGACCAGCAGACGGACTGGGGGCTCGCATCACTGAGGCTTTGGCCCCGACGATATCCTGAACCTGATCATTGAGGTGGTATAGCCGGATGTTACAATCACGCCGCAGGTCGCTCCTTTCCCTGGTCGCGGCCAGACTCCTGGCCGGCTGTGGCGATGGCCCCGCCGGAACCGGAGGAACGCCGCCGCTGAGCGCTACCGTCAACGTGGGGAATATCTTCTTTCAGAGCGTCCATAACGCATCCATGGAGCCGGCGATCGATACGGTGGCAACAGGCGGAACGATCACTTGGACCTGGACCGAAACCGGAACCCATACCGTGCGTTTCGACGATGGCGGCTTCGCCGAAAGCCCCACCTCCTGTTTTTCGGCAAGGCAGCCTGTGGATCCTGTCATCTGGGACCCCACCTTACCGACCAGCGGTTCCATGGCATCGGGGTGCCCCAGGTCGGCCCCGGCATGACTCTGGCCGACATCATATTGTTTCTGCGATCGCTGACGGACCCCGCTGCGTCCGATCTGGGTGCCACTATCCCGGCCAGCGTGCCGAGCGGCCTGCCGGTCGGTGAGTGAGCCGATGACCGATCTGGAGCGCTTCTTCCGTCAGATCGTTCGGAACCTTGCTGCGACGGATCCAGCTCGGCTCCATCGGCCGCTGCCGCTGACCGACCTGCGAGACTCCATCGTTCCCTACCGGGCCAACCGGCGGGCGCTTCAGCTCGAGAGCAGTGAGGACTACGAGCTGGTGCTGTTGCGGCTCTGCGCCGGCGAGGGTGGCTTCGCCCGCACCGAGCCTGACGACGTGCGGGCCGAGTTCGCGGCCGAAGCGCGGAGCTCCAACCCCGATCTGAATATCGTCCACCGCCACGAGAAGGCGGTGGTGAGCCTCGAGCCCCAGCCGCTCGCCTTGGCGCTCGATCACCAGCCGGGCCTCGCCTTCGCTCCCCCGGACCATTTCGCTCGATCGTCTATGGCTGAGGAAGCGGCTGCCACAGAGCCGGAGTCGCCATCGGTCGAACCGCTTCGCGCCGCAGGGGAACCTGCCGCAGCCGGTGGCCCACGCACTCACGAGTGCGATTTATGCGGGCACGCACTCCCCCCAGGACGGGTCGTCAATTTCTGTCCCCACTGTGGCGCGAGCCAGGGGCTCAGTCGCTGCGCCGCATGTCAGAGCAAGGTGGAGGCCGGCTGGCGGCATTGCATCAATTGTGGTGCAGCGGTTACGGAGAAGTAGCCTCGTTGGCGCAGGGGGGTGATATTCCGGTCATCTATGTTCCCGCCCAAAGGCTCCACCCCAGGCACGCCCCCCATGATCCCCCAAGTCCGCGACGCCGGCGTCGTTTTCCTGTCGGGCGCGCGCACCGGATTCGGCTCCTTCGGCGGGACCTTGAAGGACCTTTCCGCCACCGACCTTGGCGCGATCGCCGCCAAGGGCGCGCTCGCCCGGAGCGGCGTGGAGCCCGGCGTAGTCGATCACGTGGTCTTCGGCAACGTCCTCCAGACCTCAGCGGACGCCATCTACCTCGCACGCCATGTCGGCCTGCGTGCCGGGCTCCCGGTTGAAACCCCGGCCGTGACGGTCAACCGGCTATGCGGGTCGGGATTCGAGGCTGTAGCCCAGGCAGCGCAGCAGATTGTTCTGGGCCAGTCGCAGGTAGTGCTGGCCGGAGGGACCGAGTCAATGAGCCAGGCGCCCCACGTGGTACGCGGCGCTCGGTGGGGCCTCCGGCTGGGTCCAGCGGCACCCCTCGAGGATACCCTCTGGGAGGCACTCAGAGATCCCAGCTGCGGGCTCTCCATGGCGGAGACGGCCGAGAACCTGGCCACGAAATATCAGATCAGCCGGCAGGCGGTGGACTGCTACGCCGCCCGAAGCCAGGCCGCCGCCGCCGCGGGGTGGCAGGCCGGCGCATTCGCGGATGAGGTGGTGCCGGTCCCGATCCGCAACCGTAAAAGCGGACAGACTGAAGACTGGGCGGCCGACGAGCACATGCGTCCCGGCACCACAGTCGAGGCCCTGACCAAGTTGCCACCCTATTTCAAGAAGGATGGCGTGGTCACGGCCGGGAACGCCTCGGGGATCTGTGACGGTGCCGCTGCGCTCGTCATGGCGAGCGAGCGTTTTGCCACCGAGCGTGGGCTTCGGCCCATTGGACGTCTTCTCGCCTGGGCCAGCGTGGGTGTGGAGCCGGCCTACATGGGCATCGGCCCGGCGCCGGCCTCCCGGAAGGCGCTCGAGCGCGCGGGACTGAAACTGGACGACATGGATCTCGTCGAAGTGAACGAGGCCTTTGCTGCCCAGTACCTGGCGGTGGAGAAGGAGCTTGGGCTCGACCGGGAGCGCAGCAACGTAGATGGCGGCGCCATTGCCCTGGGCCACCCTCTCGGAGCCAGCGGTGCGCGTATTACACTCCACCTGCTGCACGCGCTCCGCCGCCGCGGCGGCCGGTACGGACTGGGCAGCGCATGCATCGGCGGTGGGCAGGGGGCGGCGGTGATCGTCGAAGCCCTTTGAAGATGGGAGTGACCCCATGGACGTCCTGATACCAGCCCTCGCGGTCGCCGTGGTCTACTCCTTCCTCAGCCTGCGGGTGCTGCGGCAGTACGAGCGGGGCGTCAGCTTCTTCCTGGGAAAGTTCTGGGGCACCAAGGGCCCGGGGCTGATCTTCCTGCCGGCCGGGTTCGCGAACCAGAAACGGGTCTCGCTCCGGATAGTAGCGTTGGACATCCCGCCTCAGGACGTGATCACCCGGGACAACGTCTCGGTGAAGGTGAACGCCGTGCTTTACATGCGGGTGACGGATCCGGAAAGGGCGGTCATCGTCATCGAGGACTACCTCTACGCCACCAGCCAGCTGGCGCAGACCACACTGCGCTCGGTTCTCGGCGAGGTGGAGCTGGACGAGCTGTTGTCCGACCGCGAAAAGATCAACGCGGTGCTCAAAAAGATCATCGATGAGCGTACCGAGGCCTGGGGTATCGAAGTCTCCGCCGTCGAGGTGAAGGATGTGGACCTGCCCGATCAGATGAAACGTGCCATGGCGCGGCAGGCCGAGGCCGAACGGGAGCGCCGGGCCAAAGTGATTGCCGCACAGGGCGAGCTTCAGGCCTCCGAGACTCTGGCGCAGGCGGCCGGCAACCTCGCGAAGGAGCCGATGGCCCTCCAGCTCCGCTATCTCCAGACGGTCGTCGAGATTGCCGCCGAGAATAACTCGACCACGATCTTCCCCATTCCAATCGACCTCTTCCGGCCCTTCCTGACCTCGGCAGCCGCCGCGGCACCGCGGACAGAGGGCTCAGCCGAGCAGCCTGGCCCCGCCCTGCCCGCGTCCGACCTCTCCTCCCTGATGTCCCAGCTCCGCCTGCAGGCCGCTCGGGCCTCCAAGCAGGAGTAGCATGAGCGAGGGTCCACCCGCTCGGATCGATCGCGCCGCGCTGGAGCGGATCATTCAGCGTGCCGCCGAGCTGCAGACCGCGGAGCGGGAGATGGGCGACAGTCTGACGTCCGACGAGCTGATGGCCCTGGGCCGCGAGGTCGGGATCCCGGGCCAGTATCTCCAGCGGGCTTTGCTGGAGGAGCGTACTCGCCTGGGGCAGGTCGGCGCCGCCGGCCTGTTCGAGTGGGTGACCGGACCGGGTCAGATCGCCGCTCAACGAGTGGTGCGGGGCGACCCTGACGGCGTTGAGCAGGCCCTGCTCCGCTGGATCGAGAAGAACGAGCTGCTTTGCGTCCAGCGGCAGCAGGCCGGCCGCATCACCTGGGAGCCGATCAGCGGAATCCAGGCAGCCTTCCGCCGGTCGACCGCCGCGTTCGGGAGCGGGAAACGCCCGTTCATGCTCTCCCGTGTGGCCACCGTCTCCGCCACCGTCGTTCCGCTGGAGCCGGGGTACACGCACGTGGCGTTGTCAGCTGACACCCGGAAGGTGCGAAACGAGTACGTCGGAGCCGGAGCGGCGCTCGCGGGCGCCGGGGTCGCCGGCACCGCTGCCCTGGTGGCGCTGGGCGCCCTGCTCCCGCTTGCCCTGCTTCCGCTTCCCCTGGCTTTCGGGATTGGCTACGGCGTGCTGCGGCGGTTTGGTCCGGCCATCGCCCGCATCCAGCTTGGCCTGGAGCGCGCGCTCGACTTTCTGGAGCAAGGTGGCGCCACCCCACAGCATCAGCTCCCCGACCGGACTGCCGGGATCCTGGGTCTGCTGGCCGATGAAGTGCGCAAGGCGCTGAAATAGTGACAACGTCTCGACTTTACATGACTGAGATCACTAGAGTCGGGGTCGTGGGCTGCGGGCTTATGGGCAGCGGCATTGCCCAGGCGGCGGCGACCGCCGGCTTCGAGACCATCGTGCGCGATGTGGCCGAACCGCTGCTGGAGCGAGGGCGCTCTGGAATCATCAAGTCGCTCGGGCGCCTGGTAGAGCGGGGCAAGATCCCGACGGAGATCCGGGAAGCCGCCCTGGGCCGGCTACGGTACGTGACTCAGCTGTCTGCCCTCGGGGATTGCGACATCGTCATCGAGGCGGTCACTGAAGAGCTGGAGCTGAAGAATGCCGTCTGGCATGAGCTGGACCGGGTCTGTCCGCCGGGGACGATCTTTGCGTCCAACACCTCGAGCCTCACCATCTCATCGATGGCTGACTCCACCGCCCGCGCGGACCGCTTCGTTGGCCTCCACTTCTTCAACCCGGTCCCGGTAATGCCGCTGGTCGAGGTCGTCCGCACCGGCACGACCAGCCGGGAGACGTTCGACCGTGCGTTTGCCTTTGCCCGGGCGCTGGGGAAGGAGCCGGTTGCGGCGGTGGACCGGCCGGGCTTTATCGTCAACTTGCTGCTGGTTCCGTATCTCCTGGACGCGGTGCGGGCGCTGGAGCGGGGTGCAGCCTCGACCCCTGACATCGATCGTGCCATGCAGCTGGGGTGCGGGCATCCCATGGGTCCGCTCTCGCTGCTCGACTTCATCGGCCTGGACACTGTGGTTCGGATCGGTGACATCATGCTGGAGGCCTACCGTGAGGAGCGCTTTGGCGCTCCGCCCGTGCTCCGGCGGATGGTTGCCGCGGGACACCACGGCAGGAAAAGCGGCCGAGGGTTTTATGATTATGCGACGGACCCCCCCACTCCGGTGGACCTGGGTCTGTAGGGGCGAGGCGCGCCTCGCCCGTATGAGACCCCAAACCCAACCAGGATACGGGCGACGCACGCGTCGCCCCTACCGGAGACCACATGCTCGGTTACGACTGGCCCCGCCTCCACGCCGCCCTCAACGACCTGCCCGTTGCCCTCCTGCTCGTGGCCGTCCTGCTCGACTTACTGGCGGTCGTCACCAAACGGCAGTCTTTCCGGCAGGTGGGCGCGTGGACCATGCTGGTCGGCGCCATCGGCGGTGCGGTGGCCGTTTTGTCCGGACTCCAGGCCGAGGAGCACATCTCGCACGGCGAGGCGGTGCATAGGGTAATGGAAACTCATGAGGAGCTTGGGCTGATCACCCTGGGGGTGTTCGGGGTGCTCACCCTGTGGCGAATAGTGCGGGAGCGCCGGATGGGCGCCACAGAGCGGGCACTGAGCCTGGTCCTCTCGCTCGGAGGGGTGGGAGCCCTGGTCGCCACCGGAGTCTATGGAGGCAAGCTGGTGTTCGAGCACGCCGCGGGAATCCCGACCGAGGTGTTGCTGCGAGAGCTACAGGAAAGAACCGAAGACCACCAGCACCGCTCCGGTCAGGAGCACCCAGCCATTGCTCCGGATACATCCGCCTCCCCAGAGGCCCGCGATCACGTCGATCCGGCGGGAGCACCGCCGCACCCGCATTCACCCGGCACACCACCGCACGCGGACTGATCGGTGCGCTACTCGCTTCGTCTGGTCTGGTTCACGGTAGGCGCCGCGGCGTGCCAGCCGGCCACCACCCGTCCGCCTTTTCCTCCCCTCCCGGAGGCCACGGGGAGGGAGGTCCGTTTGCCGGTGCCGATGGCCACCCGCCGGCTGGCGGAGGCCCTGAAGGCAGACTCGATTCCAACCCAGAAGGTCCGGCTTCGGGACGGTTACATCGAGACTCCCTGGTTCGATGCCCGGAACGGACGGCCGATTGGGCAACGGGGTGCGATCGGACCGGGGGTCGTTCGGATTCGAGCCTGGGCGGATCCGGCACGACCGGGAAGCTCCCAGCTCACCGTCGAGACGCTGTACCGCCCCCGAGTCGATCCTTCTCTGCCCTATCGGGAGCTGGAGCGGCCGGTCAGCCTGGACCACCCGGTGGCCAAGAAGGTCGAGACCGCCTTGCAACGGCTGGTGGAGCGCTTCGGCGGCCCGCCACTACCTCAGGCGCAGCCGCCCGCGGCTGCCGCCGATTCAGATTGACCTGCCTCACATCACGTACGCCCGCACCCACTCCTCCAGTTGGTCGAGATTGACCGACGCGTCCTTGCAAGGGCCGGACGGCAGGGTCATAGTGAGCCCAAGCACCGGAATCTTCCCCGCCACGTCGTGCAAGCCGCTCACCATGTCGCGCTCGCAGGCCACCGCTACCACGGCCCGCGGCCGGCGCTCCCGGATCACGCGCCGGGCCAGCTGACCTCTGGTGGCAACGAAGACGGGCACGCCGTAACGCCCCGCGACGCCCAGCACGCCGTCCAGCGTGACCTTGGAAAGACAGCGGGGGATGAGTACGAGCAGCTCTCCCTGGCCGACTTTTCGCCCCCGCATCATCGCCAGCGCGTTGTAGACCTTCACTGCCGCATTCTCCACCCAGTCGCGCCGGCCGAACCGGTCCGCAATCCGGGACGTAAGCCGCATCAGCCGGAGAAACGGCCCTCGCTCCGCTAGTCGCTCGGGCAGGAGCGGGCGGCCTATCTCATATGATAGGAAGAGGACGCCCCACCAGGCCCAGAGCAGCGAGCTGGCCACCAGCAGCGAGCCCCAGAGCAGGGGGGGAGCAGTTCGGTGGACGCCCGCCAGCCGGGGAGCGAGTAGGAAGAGCCCGAGTGCCGCGAGTCCGAGCCCAACGGCGAGCGTGATGGCGGACCAGGCGAAGAAGAGCGCGGGAGGGGAGTCGTAATTGCCCTGATTGGGGAGCGGGCGACCATCCCACTCGTCCCATTCGTGACCCAGACGACGATCTACATCTATATGTATGAGTTGAGCGCGGGGACCCTCGGCCATAGGGGGAGAAGATAGTTAGCTTTGGGCGATGCTGCCTCCTCCAGCCGTCCGGGGCGTCTACCGAACCGATGCGAGGGCCCGAGCCGCCTATGCCGAGGGGGCCGGCATCTACCGCATCCTGCCGCAAGCGATTTGCCGGCCTGCCGACATCGACGACCTGAAAACCCTGATCTCGTGGGCGGCCGAGCACCGCATTCCGCTGGTTCCCCGCGGGGCGGGTAGCGCCATGGGCGGCGGCAACGTGGGCGACGGCGTCCTCGTGGACCTCACCGGGATAGCGGAGCGACGGCTCGAAGTAGACCCCCCACGCCGCCGGGCGGTGACCAGCGCACCGATTACGCTCGCCGAGCTCAGCTCGGCCGCCGCGCCATACGGTCTCCGGCTGCCTCCCGACCCGGCGAGTGGCAGGTGGGCCACCCTCGGCGGAATGGTCTCCACCAACGCAGCCGGAGCCAGGTCGGTCCGGTATGGCAGCGTGCGAAGGTGGGTCGAGGCGCTCACGCTGGTGACGGCGGATGGAGAATCGGTCACGCTCCGGCGAGGCAAGCGCCCGAAGGATCGCTCCTGCCCTCCCACGTTGGCTCGGTTCTACCAGGACCTTGCCCTCCGGCTCGAGGCGGCGAGACCGATCGTCGCCCACCGCTTTCCCCGAACCCGAAAAAATTCGTCGGGCTACGCCCTCGACGCCTACCTCGCTTCGGGCGACGTTCTGGATCTGATCATCGGGGCGGAGGGCACGCTCGGCATCGTAACCGAGATCGAGTGGCGGTTGGATGACGTGCCGGCCTTTCGGGCCGGTCTCCGGGTGCACCTCTCCTCGCTCAGTCATCTGGGGGACGTGGTCAGCGCCCTGAGCCAGTACGAGCCCTCCGCCCTGGAATTGCTGGATCGATCCTTTCTCGATCTCCTCGGTACCGACATGCTGTCGGGCGCGGGACTCGGCAGCGAAACCGAGGCCATCGTGTTGGTCGAGCTGGAGCGGAACGACCCCGAGGCGCTGCGTCAGGTTCTCCGTCTCGCGTCCGATGCGGTCGCCGGTTGGGCCACCACTATCGACACGGCGTACTCGCCTCCCGAGGCCGAGCAGCTCTGGGCAATCCGCCATGCGGCGAGCCCCATACTGGCCGGGCTTCCGGAGAGCCGGCGCTCGCTCCAGGTGATCGAGGACGGGTGCGTTCCGGTGGAGAGGATGGCCGAGTACATCGCGGCGGTTCGACGGTCCGCCGCCGAGCACGACATTCCGGTGGTGATGTTCGGCCACGCCGGCGATGGCCACCTGCACGTGAACCTGCTGCCGGAGCTCGCGCGCAAGGGATGGGAAACGGCAGTCTCTCGCCTGTTCCACGAGGTGACGGCCGCCGTCATCCGGCTCGGCGGAACGCCTACTGGTGAGCACGGGGATGGCCGGCTCCGGGCCGGAACTCTCCGGGATCTCTATGGCCCCGAGATCCTGGAGCTGTTCCGTTTGATCAAAGGGGCATTCGATCCCCTCGGAATATTCAATCCCGGGATTATCCTTCCGTCCGGCGAGCCGCCCATCGGACGGCTGAAGGTTGGATCCGGCGCCGTGCCCATACCCGCCGATCTCCAGCGTGCCCTGCGGGAAATAGAGCTGACGGCTGGGTATGGCCGGTCCAGGTTGGAACTAGCGGATGACGCCGGAGCCCGGTAGGGGCGCACCGCGTGCGCCCGTGATCCAGGCGGTCTTCGATACTCGTTGAGCCACGGGCGAACGCGGTTCGCCCCTACAGCCATTCGGATCCATGGAGATAATCCGCTCACCCCGCGTCACCCTGATCGCCCGGCCCCAGTTCCTCGAGCCGGCCCA
>CAZASU010000028.1:23221-25806 GCA_964487785.1 uncultured Gemmatimonadaceae bacterium
TCCGCTCACCCCGCGTCACCCTGATCGCCCGGCCCCAGTTCCTCGAGCCGGCCCACCTGCCGGTACAATGGAAGGGGGAATCGAGCGATGGAGAGCGGATCGCCGAATTCGCGGGACGGCTCTGCTACATGAGCCAGCACAACCCCGCCGGACGGACCACGGCCGAGTACCTGCAGAACATTCTGCGGCAGGGCCACGGCTCGGTCTTCGAGCATGCCACCTATGTCATGCTCATCGAGGGCATTTCCCGATCCTGTAGCCATGAGCTGGTCCGCCACCGGGCCGGCTGGGGCTTCTCCCAGCTCTCGCAGCGCTACGTGGACGAGTCCCACGCGGCATTCGTGATGCCGCCCGCCATCACCGGCGATCCGGAGCTCGAGGCGCAGTGGACCGATCAGGTCCGGGCGGCACAGGGCGCCTACGTGGCGTCGGTCGAGCGGCTGATGACCCGCTACGAGTGGGTGGAGGACAAGATCCAGCGCCGCAAGATGGCCCGCGAGGCCGCTCGCAGCGTCCTCCCCAACGCCACCGAAGTGAAGATCGTGGTCAGCGCCAATGTGCGGGCCTGGCGCACCATGCTGGAGCTACGCCTGGGCGAGGGGGCCGAGTTGGAGATTCGGCGGATGGCGGTCGCCTGTCTCCGTCTGCTCCAGCAGGAGGCGCCGGCGCTGTTCCGAGACTTCGAGATCTACCGGACTACAGAGGGGAACGAGGCCGGACGAGTGGGGTTTCATAAGGTGTGAGCGAAGCGTAGGGGCGCACCGCGTGCGCCCTTCGTGAACGAGCGCCGCCATCGATCTGGGTCCAAAGGGCGCATGCAATGCGCCCCTACCTCCAAAAACTCGCCCCGACTTCTTCCCCAAAAACTATTGTGTGATGAAAAACTTTTTCTTACCTTAGATGCATCAATCGAAGGTACTCGTCTCGGCTCGTCTCTCGCAGACGGCCTTTTTTGTAGAGGAAGCCTTTGGCAGTTCGGATTGGACTCGCCTTCAATCTCAAACCAGCGGCGCCGGCTAGTCCAGCCGGGGCGAAATCCGAATCCCCCTCTTCCGACAAGCCTCTCAGTCGGGCACTCCGACTCGATCTCCAGCAACCCGACCTGTACGCCGAGTGGGACGAGCCAGCCACCATTGATGCGGTGGAGCGTGCTCTCAGCACCGTGGGCCAGGTCTCTCGTCTCGAGGCCAACGCCAGCTTCCCCGCCCGGCTGGCTCTGCTTCGGCCCGACTTCGTCTTCAACATCGCCGAGGGGCTCTACGGCCCCAACCGCGAGTCGCACATCCCGGCCATCTGTGAGTTCCTCGGCGTGCCCTGCCACGCCTCGGACCCGCTCACGCTCAGCCTCGCCCTGCACAAGGCCAGGGCCAAGGAAATTCTCTCCCATCGTGGGGTGCCCACGGCTCCCTTCGTGCTGGCCAAGTCGCCCGATGATGCCAGGCATGTGGAGCTCCCGTTTCCGCTCTTCGTGAAGCCGGCGTTCGAGGGCTCGGGCAAGGGCGTCACGGTGAAGAGTCTCTGCCGGAATCGGTCGCAGCTCGTGCGCCAGGTCTCTCACCTGCTCGCCACCTACTCCGAGCCGGTGGTGATCGAGAGCTACCTGCCGGGCCAGGAATTCACCGTCGCGATACTCGGCAACGGGCACGAAGCGCGCTGCCTGCCGATTATCGGCATGCGATTTGATATGCTCCCCAGGGGTGCCCCACCGATCTATGGCTACGAGGCCAAGTGGATCTGGGACACTCCGAGCAAACCACTCGAGATGTATGATTGCCCGGCCAACATTTCCGAGCGTCTGGCCGAGGAAGTTCGGGCCGCCGCACTGGCCGCCTACCACGCCCTGGAATGCCGCGACTGGTGCCGCGTCGATATTCGCTGTGACGCCGCTGGCCGCCCGATGGTTGTCGAGCTCAACCCGCTCCCGGGCGTTTTGCCCGACCCGCGGGACCATTCGTGCTTCCCCAAGGCCGCGGCAGCGGCCGGGATGAGTTACGACGATCTCATCCGCACCGTCGCCGACATCGCCTGGCGCCGGATCAGCGGCCGTTCACTCCTGGCGGAGGTTGCCTGATGAAAGTTGCCATTCTCTTCGACGCGGGCAGCGAAGAGTGGAGTCCGCAGGACGTAGCGGCGGTCGTAGCCAACGTCCACGAAGTGCGCGACGTCCTCAGGCGCCGGGGCCATGAGGTCGAGCTCCTCCCGGTCCGGCTGGGGGATTTCCGCTGGCTGTCCCGAGCCCGGCGGGCCGATCTGGTCTTCAATCTCTGCGAAGGAATCAACGGGCACGCCCGCTTCGAGGACTTCGTCGTAGGCACCCTCGAGCTCACTGGTGTTCCCTTCACCGGCTGCCGGACCTGGCCCACCAGCGTCTGTCACCGGAAGCACGTCGCCAACACGTTGCTGTCCTCCGCCGGCTTGCCGGTTCCCGCCTTCATGCTCGCCCAGGCCAACAAGACCCCGGCGGAGTTCCCGCTCCCCGCAATCGTGAAGCCGGCGGCCGAAGATGCCAGCGTCGGGATCGACAATGGGGCGGTCTGCACCAGCAAGCGGGCCCTCAAGAAGCGGGTCGCCCAGATGCTGGAGCA
>CAZASU010000029.1:0-23195 GCA_964487785.1 uncultured Gemmatimonadaceae bacterium
GGATGATCCGACAGGCCCCGCACATCCACGACCTACGGCACAGTATCTCTCAGTGGGCGGCCGACGAGGGAGTCGAGCTCACCGCGCTGATGAAGTACCTGGGGCACAAGACGGTGCACATGACGGTGAAGTACGCCGACCGGCGCCAGCGTAAGACGGTCTCGGAGGCGGTCGGCCGCGTGATGCGGCCGAAGTTGAAGGTGGTCGGATGAAACGGCGCCCGGTGATGGCCGCAGCAGGGAGCCCGCCTGATGCAGGGTTGGAGGGTTTGAACCTAAAGGCGATCGACGCCGCGCTGCGCGACTTCGAACACTGTCCTCAATTTATTCCCGACGACGGCGAAGTTTGCGATGGGATGGAAGGTTGCAACGACTGCCTCGAGCGCGGAGCCAAGGCCGTCGCGGCTGCGCTGGCAGCGGCGGGGAGCCGACCAGCGGAGACCAGCCCTCAGGAGTTTCGTCCAATACCTGGCTTCGCAATGCCGCCGGCCGGAGTGATGGAGCAGGTCCGAGAAATCCAAGCGAACCAGTTGGGCCGGGCGCTCCCACCGGAGGGGGCGGCGACCGACAGGGCACGAAAGGTGTTATACGACTATTTCGGAGACCGAAACGAGAGTTGTTACGACGAGGTAATTGCAGCATTGTTGGCGGCCCTGCGCTCCTCCGCGCCCGAGACCCCACCGGAGGGGGCAGCCCCCATTCCACGGGAGCCACGGCCCACGGAGGTGATGGATGAGGCAGTGGATGCCGCCTGGGAAGCTTTCCAGCGGCCCGAAGGCACGGTTGGACGTTTCGGTGGCAAGCAGCGACTTCGCTACGCCTTACGAGCATTTGAGGCGGCCCTGCGCTCCCCCACGCCCGGCTTCACCACCCTGGTCGCCGCAGAGATAGCCAAGGCTCGCGCCAAACACCGCGGCATCTATTCGATGCACGAAGGTTACGCGGTGATTCTGGAGGAACTGGACGAACTGTGGGACGAGATCAGGGCACAGAAAGTGAATCGCGACAAGGTACTCAAGGAGTTGGTGCAAGTCGCGGCGATGTGCCAACGGTTCGGAGAAGATTGTGGGTTGCTGCGCTCCCCCACGCCCGAGGCCCAAGCGCAAGAGGAAAGGGGGCCATTTGCAAAACCAGACGCCAGACGTGGACGTGATTGAGGCGGTGAGGAGTGCCCCGAGTGGGAATCGAACCCACAAGCCGTTACCGGCAGCGGATTTTAAGTCCGCAGCGTTTACCGTTTCGCCACCGGGGCGCCACCCAGCTAGTCACCCACTCTACTGCCACGTCGGCAGGTCGTGGCCCTCGCAACAGATAGGGAGGCTCGCACTTATGCGCACGATGTTCGGTCGGGAGTCGTCCAATTTTAAGTCCCTTGCGTCTACCGATTCCGCCACCCGGGCTGGCGTGTAATCATAACAACTTAGGAGACCCGCCGCCGTCGCCCCGAGTTCAATGGGCTGTGATGTGTCATTCGCGAAGCCCCCACTGTAGGCCAGTCCTAACGGCCGACGTTGCGGCGGAACGCCTCACGTTCTGCTGCGAACGCTCCAATAAACTGCGGCAGCGCAGCCGCTGCTACCGAAATCACCCGCGTTTGTCAGCAGCAACGTGTTGTTAGAGCGCGGGCGAGGCGACTTCATCATCGTGTCACATCTCCGACCCTGAGCTCTGCGGCTACGGATCAAGCCATTCAGTATCCGGCCTCGCCACGAGGCGCGCATTGTTGTACGCCATGTCGAGTGTGAGCACTGTCGATGCGCGATAGACCTGATTCTCGCGCGCGACGACAAGACCTAAGTCTGCCCGCTCCGGTCGAACCAGGCACAGCGGAAGAAGCAATTGCAGACTGCCCCTGTAGAACTGAGGAATCGCAGTCTTGTAGTTTCGGCGGACTCGCCGTTTCGCTGAAGAAATGGCGCCATCAAGTGCGCTTCTCATTGCAAACTCATTGCCCTGCAATTCGCTGGGAAACCTGTCCTTGTTGTCGCCGATTACGTGACCCACCGCAGTCTATTGCGCCATTCCTGCATCCCCTCTCACGCCCAAGGGCGAGGAGTTCGAGTATCTATTCCCGGGAGCCAAGCAATACCCGCTACCCGCCCTTGGTGCCGTAGCTCAGCGGCTCTTGACGCTACTGAAGACGATCATTCGGAACGCTGTGAAAACGCATCTCGACCTGGAGAAGGCTGGCGGCCTAGGCAACCCGGTAGTCGAGTACCCACCTTCCCTGTCCTTACCGACTTAGTCCGGAATCGTCTCCCGCCGCACCCCGCGCGATGCGCGCGTGCTCCAGGTGATCGGCAACCGCTGGTACCGCTGCTGAAAATCGCTCCCGATCTCAGCCACGATCCTGGCCTCCCGCTCGGCCGGCGCCAGCACCACCACTGCCCCACCCCACCCCGCCCCCGTGAGCCTGGCCCCGAAGGCGCCGTGCTCCACCGCCGATGCTACGATGAGATCCGCCTCCGGAATCGTGGATTGGTAGTCGGCTCGCAGTGACTCGTGCCCTTGGACGAGCAACCGGCCTAGCGTCGCCAGATCGCCCGCTGCCAGGGCGTCGGCCGCGCTTCTGGTGCGCGCCGTCTCGGTGATCACGTGCCGCACCCGAGGCACGAGGGGCGGCGGCAGCCGGCGCTCGACCTCCGGCAGGTCGCGGAGGGAGAGCTGTGCCAGATGAGCCAGTCCGGGACGCCAATCGCGGCAGAATGCCAGCGCTTCCCCGCACTCACGCCGCCGTTCGTTGAGAGCGCCCGCTGTGAGCCGGTGGGACACTCCGGTCTCCACGATCCAGAGCCGGCCCGGAAGCGGCAGCGGGCGCAGCAGGCCGCTCGCCGTATCGAAGAAAAGCGCCGAGCCTCGTTCCGCGTGGGCGGCGATGGTGTGATCCATTCTGCCGCAGCGGACGCCAACCTGGTGATACTCCGCGCGAAACGCCACCTCGACCAGCGCCGCCGCCGAGAGTCGCTTCCCCGCCAGCAGGCTCAACGCCTTGGCAGTCGCCACCGTCAGTGCGGCCGAGGAGGACAGCCCGGCCCCGAGGGGCAGGTTGGTGCTCAACGCCAGCTCCGCGCCCGGTGGCGCGGCCCGCAGCGCCCGAAGCTCCCGTACCACGCCCACGATGTAATCGGTCCAGGCTCCCCGCATCGGATTGTCGATATCGATCGGGTGAATCTCCTCCTCCGTATCCGAAACGAAGGCCCACCGTTGCGCTGCGCGGGCGGCGACGGCGGTACGCCGCTCCAGGGCCACCGGCAGGACCGGGCCGCCGTTATAATCGGTGTGCTCCCCAATCAGATTCACCCGCCCGGGCGCCGATGCCGCCACCGTGGGTCGGGTAGCAAAGGTCGAGGTAAACAGCGAAGTTGCGAGCCTTGCCGGCGATAGGCGGGTCAGGTTGAACGGCTTCTCTTGGGAGGGACTGTGGGGCATTGCGTGCGGCGCCTCGGAATTATCGCCTGCCTGGTTATACCGTCGCGGGTGTGGGCGCAGCTCCCAGCGGTCGGCGTGCCGGGCGGCACGGTCCGAGTCGAGCTCGAGGGGTCGCTCGAAACCTTCGACCGGCGGTTCCGCAATGGCCAGCGGGAGGCCTACGGGGCCGATCTCGCAAGCCCGGCCCTGGGCAGCGACCGAATCCCCCGCCTGGCGGACGCCGATGCCCGGATCGGCCGGATCATCGGCAGCACGAGCTACCGTCTCAATCTAGGCGAGTTGACCAGCGATGTGCTGGCCGACATCGGCAAAGGAACTCTCGGCCTGGGGCTCGGTCTCACCGACCGGATCACGATCTTTGGACGGATTCCACTGGTGCGCACCCGGGTGCAGCCACGCCTGGCGCTTAACTCCACCAGCGCCGATGCCGGGCTCAACCCGGGCGAGGCCATCCAGCTGCCTTTCTTTCAGGGTTTCGACGCCGCGCTGGCCACGCTGAGCAGTAAGCTCGCGGCCGGTGACTACGACGCTGATCCGGCGCAGCGAACGCTCGCCGAAGCCACCCTCGCCGAAGGCACAGCACTGCGGTCCGACCTATTCGGGTTGCTGGCGGACCCCGCAACGGCGTCGCCGGTCGTTCCCACCGCCACCAGCGGAACCGGGGCGGCGGTCCTGACCCGGATAACGGGACTTCAAAACACCCTCGCATCCAGTCTCGCCGTCCCGGGGTTTGCCCTGGCCCCCGTGCTCCCGGCGGATCCACTGGGTGATGATGGACTGCGGCAAGTGCTCTCCGGTCCGCTTGCCCTCCGGGTCGGCCAGTCCCGGGTGACCTTTCGGGGCGATGCGGAGGCCGGCGCTGCGCTCACGCTGGTCGACCGGTGGGATCGCGGGACCAGTCGCGGCGGTTTCCGGGCCGCGGTATCGGGACTGGTGCGGTTCCCTACCGGGGTCCGCGAGCAGCCCGATCGGCCGCTCGATATCGGCACCGGCGATGGGCAGACCGATATTCAGATCGATCTCGTCACCGACCTCGGCGCGGGCGCCTTCGGCGCGCGGCTGGCGGGGACGTACGTGCGGCAGCTGCCCTCCAATGTTCTGGCGCGGGTGGCCCCACCCAGCCAGCCCTTCGTCGGATCCGACCGGCTCGCGCTGATTCGGCGAAACCCGGGCGACATTATCGCAATCGATGTGCGGCCTTTTTATCGCCTCGCCCGGACGCTGGCACTACAGGCTGGAGTGCAGCACTGGAACCGGCAGGCAGACCAGGTCTCCTACCTGTCTCCCTCGGCCGCGATTCCCGGGGTGGACGCGGGCGTGCTCGCCGAGGAGACGGCGGCCAACGCGACGCTCCTGTCCGCCGGCATCACATACTCCAACCCTGGCCGACTCAGGCCCGGAGGTACGGGCTTACCGGTGGATGCGAGCTGGAGCTACGAGCGGGTGCTGCGATCGGGAAAGGGCCGGGTGCCGGACGCGCAGCGGGTCCAGGCGAAGCTCAGGATGTATTTCGGACTTTGGTAAGACCTGTCATTCCGAGCGGAGCGAGGAATCGGCTGGGCAAACGTCGGAAAGCGGTGCTCAGGACGGCCGAGTGCGACTGCAAACGCGAGCGACCGTTTGAGCTATGGTTTCCGACGTTGCATTGGGCGATCCCTCGCTGCGCTCGGGATGACGCGGGCAGCCGCCCCTAGCGGCGCTTTGCGACTGCCGGAGTTCGCAGCAGCGCCTGCGCATGCCGCCGGGCCGCGTCGCCCTCCGTATCTCCCAGCATGCGCGCGATCTCGTTCACCCGGTCCTCGCCATGGAGTACCTGCACGTCACTGGTGGCGATCCCGGCGCGTGCCTGCTTCGACACCACCAGGTGCCCATCGGCCCGGGCGGCAATCTGTGGTAAGTGGGTGATCACGAGCACCTGATGCCGCTCCGCCACCTCGGCGAGGGCAGAGCCCACCTGCGCCCCGGTTTCTCCGCCGATGCCCTGATCGACCTCGTCGAAGACCAGGGTGGCGATGGCGTCGTGGTTGACCAGCACCACCTTCAGGGCCAGCATGAGGCGCGAGAGCTCGCCGCCGGACGCAACCCTGGCGAGGGGTTTGGCCTCCAGTCCGACGTTGAGCTGCACGTTGATCTGAATGCTTTCCTGCCCGTGTGCGCCGGCATCCGCTAGCGAAACCAGCCCCACGGACAACTTCCCTCCGGGTAGGCCCAGTTGCGGCAATAGACGGTTCACGCCTCGGGCGAGGCGATCTGCCGCCTCGCCGCGGCGGCTGCTGAGCGCTTCGGCGGCGGTGCGAAGTGCCCCTTCGGCGGCCGCACGCCGCGCCGCGAGAGCACGAAGGTCGGTGTCGGCCGTATCCAGCAACTCCAGCTCCTCAGCGGCCTGATCCCGGGTGGCCAGCACCTGGTGGAGCGTAGCTCCGTATTTCCCCGACAGCCGTGAGAGTAGATCGCGCCGCTGCTCGACAAAGGCCAGCCGCTCAGGATCTTCCTGCACCGAGCCAGCGTAGTCGCCGGCCAGCCGGGTCAGCTCCGAGAGGTTGGCGTAGCCAGTATCGAGCATTTCCCGCCATGCGCTCACGCTCGGATCGAGCTTTTCCAGACCGGTCAACGCCCGGTCGGCCACTCCCAGCGCTCCCAATGCGTTTCCCGCCTCACCCTCGAGCGCCTCCACGATCCGCTGTGCCTGCTCCACCAGGGTGCCCGCCTGGCTCAGACGCCGGGATTCGAGCTGCAAGGTCTCATCTTCTCCAGGCTTGATCCTGGCCCCGTCGATTTCGCCCACAACATGCCGGAGATAGTCGGCCCGGCGGCGCACCTCGTCCCGACGGGCTGCAAGATCCGACTCCTCGGCCCGAAGCCCGGCGACCGCAACATGAGTTTCGGTCACCGCGACCCTTTCGGCCTCGGCATGTGCGAAAGCATCGAGGATTTCGCGCTGCGCGTCGGCATGCAACAGCGACTGGGTCTCGTGCTGTCCGTGGAGGTCAACCAGCAGCGCGCCCAGCTGGGCCAGTACGGCGGCGGTGGTGGGGCTTCCGTTCACCCAGGCGCGCGAGCGGCCCTCGGAGGAGACTTCCCGTCGCACCACGACGCGGCCCTCTTCGACATCCAGCCCGAGCTCCTCGATCCGGCGGCGGGTGGCCGCGTCGATCCCCTCGAAGGCGCCCTCGACGACCGACTTGGCGGCGCCAGGACGCACACTGACGCCGGCCGCGCGCTCACCCAGGAGCAGGGAGAGGGCATCGATCAGCATCGACTTGCCCGCTCCAGTCTCGCCGGTGAGCACGTTGAGGCCCGGGCCAAGCTGAAGCGTGACATCGGCGATGGTGGCGAGGTCTCGGACGCGGAGTTCGGTGAGCATTACGACTGCTGTCTTCCCGACAGATCGCCCCAGTGGAGTTTCTGCCGCATCCGTCCGAAGAAGCCGTCATCACCCAAACGGATGAGGCACACCCGATGGTCGGCGCGACAGACATCCACCGACTCGCCCGGCGCCAGCGTGGTGCCGGTCTGGCCATCGAAGGACACCAGCAGATCGTCCGACCAGCCGGCTATCGGCTCGATCACGATCCGGTAGGTAGCTGGAACCACGAGGGGCCGGACCGCCAGCGTGTGGGCCGCAATCGGGGTGACGATGATGGCCTCGACCCCTGGAACGACAATGGGGCCGCCCGCGCTCAGGCTGTAGGCGGTGGAGCCGGTCGGAGTGGCGACGATGATGCCGTCGGCGCTGTAAGGCCCGACGTTCTCGCCCTGGATGAAGACGTTCACCCGGATTACCCGGGTCACGCCACCCTTGTGGACGGTCACATCGTTCATGGCCATCTGGGTGGAGCGGGTTTCGCCCTCTGCGTCGCGAATGGCTGCCCGCAGCGCCTGCCGGCGCTCGATCTCGAACTTTCCGGTGACCAGTGATTCCAGCGCAGGCTCGAGCGACTCGCGGGTGGCGGTGGTCAGGAAACCGACTCGCCCGAGGTTCACGCCGAGGATGGGCGTTTCGCGGCCACCGAGGAGACGGGCTCCCCGCAGCAAGGTGCCATCACCCCCAAAGGTGATCAGTGCGTCGAGCTCGACCCCGTCGAATGAGGGGACATCGCGGTTCCAGAACGACTCGAGCCGAGGCTCGCTATAGAGCGTGATCCCGTGATAGGGCGCCGCAATGGCAACCTGCTCCAGGACACTCTTGAGGTCCCCGTATCGCGGGTTGCCGACGACGCCGACCTTCATCTGGCCTCGAGGGTCTCTTCGTGCTGCAGGGCGGTGATTCGCCGGGCGATCCCTGCAGCGGTCAGCCCGAAGCCCTCGAGCTGCTCGGCACGGGGCGCCTGTTCGATGAGCCGGTCGGGCACGCCGAGCGCCACCACCCGCACCTCCGGGTGAGTGGTTTGGAGCGTCTCGGCCAGGTAGGCACCGAAGCCGTTGACGATGGTGCCCTCCTCGACCGTCACGATGATCCGATGCTGCTGCGCGAGAGATTCCAGCATGGCCGCATCCATCGGCTTGATGAAACGGCAGTTCACCACAGCGCAGTCGATTCCGTCCTGGGCCAGAATCTCGGCGGCATCGACCGCCGGCAGCACCATCGTGCCCACCGCCAGGATCGCGACATCCTTGCCCCGCCGCAGCTGCTCCCAGGTACCGTACGGGACGGGCGAGATCTCTGAGGCCGGACCCGGCTCGTCCGGCGCCTTGTCCCGGGGATAGCGGGTGCTGAACGGGCCATCGTGCGCCAGCGCAGTGCGCAGCAGACCGATCAGCTCATCCCCATCTTTGGGCGCGGTGACCGTCATGCCGGGGACAGCGAGCATGTACGCGATATCGTACAGCCCCATGTGGGTCTGTCCGTCCTCTCCCACCAGTCCTGCCCGGTCCATGCAGAAGATCACCGGCAGATGCTGCACCGCGATGTCGTGAATGACGTTGTCGTAGGCCCGCTGGAGGAAGGTGCTATAGATGGCGCAGACCGGCCGGATTCCCTGGGTGGCAAGGCCGCCGGCAAAGGTCACAGCATGCCCCTCTGCAATGCCGACGTCGAAGAAGCGCTCGGGATACTTCTTCTGAAAGATGCCGGTGCCGGTGCCCGATGGCATGGCGGCGGTGATCGCCACTAGCTCGGGATGCTCCCCCGCGAGCGCGGTCAGTCCTTCGCCGAACACCTGGGTCCAGGTGGGCGGTCCGCTCGACTTCTTTCGCGCTTCGCCGGTCACCGGATCGTAGGCGGCCAGGCCGTGCCATTTCTCCTGATTGGACTCGGCGAACGAGAATCCCTTGCCCTTCTGGGTCATGACATGGATGACCCGGGGCCCGTTCATGCCACGGACAAACCGGAAGGTGTCGGTGAGCTTCTGGAGATCGTGCCCATCGAGCGGGCCGAAGTACCGGAAGCCCAGCTCCTCGAAGAACATGCCGGGGGAGAAGAGGTTCTTGACGCTCTCCTCCACGTTGCGGGCGAATTCCACCACGCCCTCGCCGAAGACGCCCCCCAGCGCGAAGGTCAGGCCCTTGATCCGCTCCCGCAGCCGGTTGGTTCTCGGGTCGGCCACGATGCGCCCCAGCGTCTTGCTGATGGCACCGACGTTGGGCGAGATGGACATCCCGTTGTCGTTCACGATCAGGATGATATCGCGGTCGGAATGGCCCGCGTTGTTCATGCCCTCGTAGGAGAGGCCGCAGGTGAGCGCGCCGTCGCCCACCACCGCGACCACCTTGTGTTGCTCGCCTTTGAGGTCCCGCGCGGTGGCCATGCCGAGCGCGGCGGACATGGCGGTGCCGGCGTGGCCGGCCCCGAAATGGTCGTGCCTGCTCTCACTGCGCTTAAGAAAGCCCGAGATTCCATCCCGCTGCCTCAGGGTCGGAAAGGGCTCGTCCCGCCCGGTGAGCAGCTTCCAGGCATACGCCTGATGCCCGACGTCCCACACGATCTTGTCGGTCGGTGACTCGAACTCGTAGAGCAGCGCGATGGTCAGCTCGACCACGCCGAGGCTGGCGCCTATATGGCCGCCGGTGATCGAGCAGCACTCGATGAGCCGGTCGCGGATCTCCTGGGCCAGCTCGGGAAGCTGGTCGCGGCGGAGGCGCTTGAGGTCGTCGGGGCCGTGGATGGTCGAGAGCAGGGGCATGTCATTCGGCGTTGGCGGGGCAGCGGGGCGGCGGGGCAGTAGGGCCCGCCGCCCCGCTGTGATCACGAGCTCCTCGTTACAATATACCCGGCCAGGGCCCCAAGTGCCCCCGACGGAACACCGGCCCGGTCGAGGTGCGCCACCGCGCTTCGGGCCAGCCGCTGGGCCTCTGCCCGGGCTCCGTCGATGCCGAGCAGCACCACATAGGTGGACTTTGCAAGCTGGGCATCACGGCCCGCCGGCTTGCCAAGCTCCTCGCTGGTGCCGGTGGCATCCAGGACATCGTCCGCGATCTGGAAAGCAAGGCCGATGTCCTCGCCATAGGCGGTGAGGCCCTCCAGCTGAGCCGGCCCGGCCTCTGCCGCCATACCACCCAGAGTGCACGCCGCCCGGATCAGGGCGCCGGTTTTACCCCGGTGCACCTCGATCAGCTCGGAGAGCGGCAGCTTCCGGCGTTCGGCCTCGAGGTCGAGCCACTGCCCTCCCACCATGCCTTCGATCCCGCCGGCGTGGAAAAGCTCACCCGCCATCGAGCCGAGCGTGCCGGTGGTCAGGCGGAGCTCACCCGAGGCGACTGCAAGCAGGCGTGCCGCCACCGGCACCAGCAGGAAGCCGACCCGGGTGGCCGTGGCCACGTCGAAGGCGCGGTGAGTGGTGGGGCGGCCCCGGCGGAGGTCGTCATCGTCCATGCACGGGAGATCATCGTGCACCAGCGAATAGGTGTGCACCGTCTCGACCGCGGCGGCGACGCCGGCGATGGCAGGCGAGTGGCCGCCGAGCGCGCGGTAGGCCGCCATCAAGAGGGCGGCACGAACCCGCTTGCCCGGTGTCCGGAGGGCATAGGAGAGCGCCTCACCCTGACGTCCGCCGATCTCCTGCTCCAGGCGCTTGGCCCAGCCACTCAGGAGCGCGTCGGTCCGGTCTCTCGCCTCCGCCAGCAGATCCGTCGCCGCCGCCGAAGCGGCTTCAGGCATCGAGATCGGTCAGCCTGAGGTCGCCACCCGCCTCCTCCAGGACCGCCTGCACCTTCAGCTCGGCGGCCACCAGCCGCTCCCGGGCCGCCCGGAGCCGGGCGACACCCTCCTCGAACAACACCAGCGCCGTGTCCAGCTCGACATCGTCCGCCTCCAGCTTGCGGACGATCTCCTCGAGCCGGGCGAGATCCTCCGCCAGAGCCGGCGCGGACGGTGTGGGGTGATTCTTGGCCATCCCGATCACTCCACCCGGGCGCGGATGTCGCCGTCGACCACCCGGAGCCGAAAGCCGGCGCCCTCGATGAAATCGGCCTGCTGCTTGAGTACCCGGCCGGCGTCGTCCATCGGCACCGCATAGCCGCGACCGAGCACCCGGAGAGGGCTCAGCGCATCGAGCTGGGCCGCGAGCCGCTCGGCCAGAGTGCGCCGCGAGTCGAGGATGCCCTCCATCCCGGCGTGCAACCGGTCGGCGCTGCGTGCCAGGCGCGCCGCCGCCAGCCGGGTGCGCCCGGTGAGCCCCGAGGCAAGACGCACCGACAGATCGTTTACCAGCCGCAGCACGTCGCGCCGGTCTGCCACGGCCAGCTCCGCCGCGGCGGAGGGAGTGGCGGCTCGATGATCGGCCACCAGATCGGTGAGCGAGATATCGATCTCGTGGCCCACCGCGGAGATGGTGGGTACCCGTACGTTGGCGAGGGCCCGGCACACTGCCTCACTGTTGAACGCGGCGAGGTCCTGCCGGGCACCTCCGCCCCGGCCCACGATGCAGAGATCGAGACCGGGAATCCGGTTTACCAGTCTGAGCGCGCGCACCAGATCCTCGACCGCGCCCTCGCCCTGGACCCGCGCGCCGACCAACAGAATCCGGGCGCAGGGCCACCGCTTCCGGGTGACCGTCGCGACGTCCTTGAGCGCCGCGCCATCGGGAGACGTCACCACGGCGATGGTGCTGACGTAGGGCGGCACCGGACGCTTACGGAGCGGATCGAACAGGCCGTCCTGCTGCAAGAGGGCCTTCACCCGCTCCAGCTCCTGCTGCTTCTGGCCGACGGCGCTGGTCGGCAGCATCCGGGCCACGACGAGCTGGAACTCCCCCTTTTCTTCGTAGAGGCCGGGCCTGGCCAACACGAAGACCTCGGTTCCATCCGCCGGCGGCTTGCCGGCTCTCGACGCGTTCAACTTGAACATGCAGCAGCGAACCTGGCTGCGGCCGTCGCGCAGGGTGAAGTACCAATGCCCGCTCGACCACACCTTGCACTGCAACACCTCGCCCCGCACCCAGATCGGCGGGAAGTTGCCGTCGATCAGCTGTTTGATGGCGGTGTTGAGCTGACCGACGGACCACACTTGGTCCGAGACAGATGGAATGTTAAGAGACAGCGATAAGGTCATTAGTCCGGTGCCATCTGCTTCATGGCTTGAAGCGTGTTCTGCAGCAGCATGGCGATGGTCATGGGGCCCACACCCCCGGGGACGGGCGTAATGGCGGATGCGATCTGCGCCACCGCCTCGTATGCCACGTCGCCTACGAGGCGGTATCCCTTCGGCCGCGACGCGTCGTCCACCCGATTGATGCCTACGTCGATGACGACCGCGCCGGGACGGACCATGTCCGCGGTGACGAATTCCGCCTTCCCGATCGCCGCGACCAGGATGTCGGCCTGACGGGTCACGGCCGGCAGGTCACGCGTTCGCGAGTGGCACACCGTGACCGTCGCATCGCCGCCCGGCCCCTGCTGAATCAGCAGGTTGGCCATCGGTTTCCCTACGATGTTCGAACGACCCACAATGACCGCATGCGCTCCCTTGGTCTCGATGCCGGAGCGCATCAGCATCTGCTGCACGCCATAGGGGGTGGCCGGCCGGAACGCGGTCTTGTCGCCGGTCACCAGCTTGCCGACGTTGACCGGATGGAAGCCGTCCACGTCCTTGGCGGGATCGATCCGCTGCAGCACCTTCTCGCTGTTGATGTGCTTGGGCAGGGGCAGCTGGACCAGGATGCCGTGAATTGTGGGGTCGGCATTGAGGCGGTCCACGGTGGCCAGTAGCTCAGCCTCGGGTGTGTCGGCCGGCAGCCGGATGGTGACCGAAAGCATCCCGGCTTCCTCGCACGCCTTTCCCTTGGACCGGACATACACCGAGCTGGCGGGATCTTCGCCTACCAGTACGGCGGCGAGTCCGGGCTTGCGGCCGTTCCGGCTCAGCCGCGCCACCTCGGCCGCCACCTCTTCCCGAATCGCTTTGGCGATGGCGGTTCCGTCGAGCACCCGGGCGCTCACCGAGCGAAATCCACCGCCCGGGTTTCCCGGATCACCACCACCTTAATCTGACCGGGATACTGCAGCTCGCCCTCGATCTTTCGTGCGATCGACTCCGAGAGCTGCGCCGCGGCGCTGTCGTCTATGCGATCGGGGGTCACCACCACCCGGATCTCCCGCCCGGCCTGAATGACGTTGCTCTTCTCCACCCCGGGGAAGGCGTTGGCGATCTCTTCCAGCCGGGTCAGCCGCTTGACGTAGCTTTCGAACGCCTCGCGCCGGGCGCCGGGCCGGGAGCCGCTGATGGCATCGGCCGCCTGGACCAGCACTGACTCGGTGGATTCGTGCGGCACATCGTCGTGATGGGCCTGAATGCAGTTGATCACGGCCGCGGTCTCTCCGTACTTGCGGGCCACTTCCACACCCAGCTCGACGTGGGTGCCCTCGCTGTTGTGGGTGAGCACCTTGCCCACGTCGTGCAGCAAGGCGCCGCGCTTGGCCAGGAGGACGTCGACGTGCAGCTCGGCTGCCATCATGCCGGCCAGCCAGGCCACTTCCTTCGAGTGGTCGAGAATGTTCTGACCGTAGGATGTGCGGTACCGCATCCGGCCGATGAGCTTGATCATTTCGGGGTGGAGCCCGTGCACACCGGTGTCGTACGCCGCCTGCTCGCCCAGCTCCACCAGCTGGTTCTCCAGCTCGGCCCTCATCTTCACGACAATCTCCTCGATCCGGCCCGGGTGGATGCGGCCGTCCACGATGAGCGCCTCGAGTGACCGGCGGGCCACTTCGCGCCGGATGGGATCGAAGCAGGAGATGACCACAGTGTCGGGGGTGTCGTCAATGATGACGTCGACGCCGGTGGCGGTTTCGAAGGCGCGGATGTTGCGGCCTTCACGTCCGATGATCCGGCCCTTCATCTCGTCACTCGGCAGGGCGACGGCGGCCACCGTGCTCTCAGCCGTGTGCTCGGCGCCCAGCCGCTGGATCGCCATGGAGATGATTCGCCGCGCGTCCCGGTCGGCGGTGCGGCGCGCCTGCTCCTTGATGTCGCGCACCAGGGCCGCCGCCTGACCCCGGGCCTCGTCCTCGATCCGCTGGAGAATCTCCCGCCGGGCATCCTCGGCGGTGAGCCCCGCGATTCGCTCCAGCTTGATCCGTTGCTCCTGGGCCAGCCGGTCGGCCTCTCCTTCCCGGCTGCGCAGGCTCAGCTCCCGCTGGGTCAGCGCCTCCTCGCGGTGCGCGGCTCCCCGCTCCCGGGCATCGATCTCCTCCAGCTTTCGCTCCTGGGTGCGGGCCCGCTCCTCGGCGCGGCGCTCCAGCCGGTCCCATTCCTCGCGCCGCCGGAGGATCTCGCGATCGAGATCTTCCCGCAGCTTGAGCGTCTCCATCTTGGCGCCGAGCAGCAGGTCGGCTTTGGCCGCGTCGGCCTCACGCTGGCCCTCCGAGCGGACCCGCTCGGCATCCGCCCGCGCGACCGTGAGAATACCGGTGGCGCTCCGTCGCTGATTCCGGGTGTAGAGCAGGATGAACAGCAGGGAGCCGGCCAGTGCCGCAGCCACCCCCGCGAGAACCGGCAGGAGGAGAGACGCTAGCATTAGGGTTCTCCCCTCAGGAAGCTGCGCGAGTACCGCGCTTGGCTGGTGGGAGGAGCCGGGCCAGGTCATCCGCCATGGCGGTGAGCCGGTCGGCGACGTCGCGGTCGCCACGGCGCGCCTGGAAGAGCTCGTCCGTGATCGCGAGCGCGGCCAGGATCGCCGCCTTCTGGGTCTCGACCATGGGAAGGCTATCCCGCACCCGCTTCAGCGCCGCGTCGAGATACGCGGCCACCTCCCGGGTATACTCGGGCGGAAGCTCGGAGCGGACGGTGTACTCCTCGCCACCGATGATGACTCGAACCGCATTCTTGGTCGTGCTCACGCGGCGTTGCCTCCGCCATGCTGCTCCAGGAATGTGAGCCGGCCGGCCAGGGCCTTGAGCCGCTCTTTCGCCCCATCGATGCGTTGTCGCAAGGCCTGGTTCTCCATCTCGAGCTCGATGACCCGCTGCCGGGACTGGTTGAGCTCCGGGCCGGCCATAACGCCGCCGTTAGCGCGGACTTGCTGCAGCTCAGCCTCCGCTTTCAACGTCCGCCTCCGCCAGCCGGCCAGCTCTTCGGCCAGATGGTGCAGCAGCTGTTCCAGGTCGGCCATGGCCTTCTGGTCGGGCCGCTCGTAATGGTATACCACGCTCACTCTCCACCCCTTGGGCCGCCTGCGTCGCGGCGCTGGATGCCAAGCTCGGCAGCCAGCGCGGCGAGCATGCGGGCCTCGATAGCGTCTATTTCCGGATCGCGCAGAGTGCGGTCCGCAGCCCGGAAGGTGAGCCGGAACGCGACGCTGCGCCGGCCCGCCGGCAGCTCGGGTCCTCGATAGTCGCTCTCGACCAGGATCGATTCGAGCAGGTCGCCGCCAACCCGTCCGAGCAACTCCTCGACTTGCCGCGCGGTGGTGCCTTCTCCCAGCAGGAGCGCGAGCACCCGTTCGGACGACGGAGTCGAGGGGAGGGCTGCGAATCGCGCCGGGCGGCGCGAAGCCGGATCGAGCACCAGCTCGAAACCGAAGAGCGGGGCTGCCCAGGGGGGCGCATCGGCCGCCACTGGCCCAGCCCGGCCGACTGTACGGCCTTCCGAGTCCCGGGCAATCCATTCGGACCCTTCAACCTGCACCGCACCTTCCGGAATCGCCAGAGCGACGGCCGCCTCGAACTGCCCTTTTAGATCCCACAAATCGAACTGATCCTGGCCCGAGCCGGTCCAGTGCGGCGGCTCCCGGTGGCCGGTCAGCACGGCGGCTATATGACGCTCTTCCCCCGGCCGCTCGCCGCCGGCCGCCGTGGTGAAGACGGTGCCGATCTCGAACAGACGCACGTCGGCGACCTGCTTGGCCCAGTTGCCCTCGACCAGGCGTACCAGCCCGGGCAAGAGGCGCCGGCGCAGGTGGCCGTCCGCACTCGACAGCGGATTCAGCAGACGCACACTCTCCGAGCCGTCGGCCGGCCCGGTTGGCAGCGGCGCGACCTCGAAGAAGCCCTGCCGGGCGAGCCCCCGCCGCACCTCGGCCGTGGCGCGCTCGATCGGCGCATCGGGCAGGACGCCAGGCCGGAACGGCCGCAACTCGGACGGGAATTTCTCGTAGCCGTGCAGCCGAGCAACCTCTTCGATGAGGTCCACCTCCCGCAGCAGATCGGGACGCCAGCTCGGCGCTTCGACCGCAATGCGGCCGTCCTCCGGCTTGGATACGAGGGTGGCGCCGATGGCGACGAGATAGCCCTCCAGCGCCTGCCAGGGAAGCTCCACGCCCAGGACCTGAGCCACCCGCGCCGGCCGCAGAAAGATGCGGGGTGGATTAGTCGGCCCGGGACCCACGTCCGCCGGGGCCCCGACCAGCTCGCCCCCCGCGGTTGCCCCGATGATCTCGATGCACCGTCTCAGTGCCTCGACCCCACCCCAGCGGTCGATGCCACGCTCGAAGCGGTAGCTCGCTTCGGTCGAGAGTCCCAGGACGCGGCGAGTCCGCCTGATACCGGCAGGCGTGAAGTAGGCGCATTCGAGGAAGACGTCCACCGTCTCAGCGGTGACTTCGGTGGCGGCACCGCCCATCACCCCGGCGACCCCGATGGCGCCGCCCTCGTCGGCAATCACCGTCATCTCGGGCGTGAGCTTGCGCTCCACACCGTCGAGCGTGACGACGGTCTCGCCCTCCCGCGCCCGCCGAGGCACCACGCTCGGCCCCCGCAGCCGGGCGATGTCATAGGCGTGCATCGGCTGGTTGAGCTCCAGCATGACGTAGTTGGTGGCGTCCACGACGTTGTTGATCGACCGGACGCCGGCCGCCTCGAGCCGCCGGGCCAGCCAGTCCGGCGCAGGGCCGACCTTCACTCCCCGGACGGTGGCGGCGAGGAATCGGGGGCAACCTTCGAGATCCTCGATGGCCGCCCGGACGCCACCGACCTCCACGCTGTTGCCCACCCGACGCACCGGCGGCACGTCGATGGTGGGCGAGCCCGGGATGATCGGAAGCCGGAACGGCACGCCGTACGAGGCGGACAGCTCCCGGGCGATGCCCTTGTGCCCCAACAGGTCGGGACGGTTGGGGCCGACATCGACCACCAGTCTGTGATCGTCGAGCGGCACGGCCTCCAGCAGGCGGGTACCCGGGGCGGCATCGGTCCCCAGCTCCCAGATGCCATCGCCGTCCTGGCCCAGACCCAGCTCGCGAGCGGAGCACAGCATTCCCTCTGAGGCCTCACCCCTGAGCTTGCGTTTTTCGATGCGAAGACCGCCCGGGAGCGTGGCCCCGACCGGTGCGAAGGGATACTTCCGTCCCGCGGTCACGTTCGCTGCCCCACACACCACGTTCCGCCGCTCGGCGGTTCCGTCGTTCACCAGACATACCCGAAGCCGGTCGGCGTTGGGGTGCGGCCGCACTTCCTCGACCAGGCCGATGAGCACGTCGCCCAGCCCGGCATGGAGTGGCTCCACGGCATCGACCGGGGCTCCCAGCATGGCCAGCCGCTCGGTCACGTCCTTGACGTCCAGCCGGCGGCGGAGGAAGTCCTCGAGCCAGCGGAGGGAGACGTTCATACGAACTGCTCCAGAAACCTCATATCCCCGTCATACAGCAGCCGGATGTCGGGAATGCCGTACCGCAGCATCGTGATCCGGTGCGGGCCCATGCCGAAGGCCCAACCGGTGTATCGCTCGGGGTCGACCCCGGAATGCTCGAACACCGCGGGATGCACCATCCCGCAGCCGAGTATTTCCATCCAGCCTGTCCCCTTACATGCCGGGCACCCGCTGCCGTGGCAGATCTGGCATTCGACGTCCATCTCGGCCGAGGGTTCGGTGAAGGGGAAGAACGAGGGCCGGAAGCGAACCTTGGTGGTGGGCGAGAAGAACTGGTGCGCAAAGTGGACCAGCGTGGCCTTCAGATCCACGAAGGAGATTCCCTCATCGACCGCCAAGCCCTCGATCTGGGAGAAGGCGGGAGCGTGCGACGCGTCGAAGGGATCGTTACGATAGACCAGTCCGGGAATGATCACCCGCACCGGGGGGGGTGACTCGAGCATGGCGCGAATCTGCACCGGGGACGTATGGGTCCGGAGCAACAGCCGGCCGCCCCGTTCGCCCGCGATCGGCGGGGCATCCACGTACAGCGTGTCGTGCATGTCCATGGCCGGGTGGTCCGCCGGGAAGTTGAGCGCGGTGAAGTTGTACCACTCGGTCTCGACCTCCGGGCCCACCGCCACGGTAAAACCAAGACCGCGGAAGATCTCTACGATCTCGTCTACCACCCGGGTCACCGGGTGCTCGGCTCCAACCCAGCGGCGGCGGCCGGGCATGGTGAGGTCGATCCCGGCCGACTCGCGGCCGCGACGTTCCGATTCCAGCATCTCCCGCCGCCCGGCGAAGGCCGCCTCGAAGCCGGCCTTGAGCTGATTGACGGCGGCGCCATAGCCCTTCCGCTGGTCGAGCGGCAGCGACGGAAGGGATTTCAGCGCGTCAGTGAGAGCCCCGTTCTTGCGCCCGAGCACGGCAATGAGCTCGGAGGCGAGCTGGTCCACGCTGAGGCGGGGCACCGCCTCCAGCCGGGGCAGGAGCGCATCGAGTTCGGGATATCCCGTCGGGTCAGCCATGAGGCTCAAGGGTGATCGATTCTGAAATGCGACGAGGGGCCGCCCGCCCAGTGCGAACGGCCCCATTGATACCGGGCGGGCATCTGTGCGGCCCCTCGGATGGGCGCACGCAGTGCGCCCCTACGGTTATTGGCGGTCGGCGCTCTTGGCCATTTCGGCGATCTTGGCAAAGGCGTCGAGATCGTGCACGGCCAGGTCGGCCAGGACCTTCCGGTTGATGTCGACGCCCGCTTTCCGGAGGCCGGCCATGAGGCGGCTATAGCTCATGCCCTGAATCCGCGCCGCGGCATTGATGCGGGTGATCCAGAGTGCTCGGAACTCGCCCTTCTTTTTTCGACGGTCCCGATAGGCATAGCGCATGGCGCGCTCGGCCGTCTCCTTGGCCGCCTTGTACAGCTTGCTCCTGCCGCCACGGGCACCCTTGGCGGCCTCCATGATCTTCTTCTTCCGGGCGTGGTGGGCGACGCCATTCTTGACGCGGGGCATGAAAGATCCTTACGCCTGAAGGAGACGGCTGACGCGCGGGAAGTCCGCCGAGCTGACGAGATCGGGCTTCTTCAGCCGATTCTTCCGCTTGCGGGACTTCTTGGTCAGGATATGGCTGTGATTGGCATGCCAGCGCTTGAGCTTCCCCGTTCCCGTCTTCTTGAAGCGCTTCATAGCGGCACGCTTGGTCTTCATCTTCGGCATTTTGATCCTCGACTCGCGTTGCTCGTCTCGCCTACTTCGGCGCAAGCACCATCGTCATGTTGCGGCCCTCGAGTTTGGCATCGGACTCGATCTTACCGACATCCGCCAGGCTGGCCGACACGCGGTCGAGTACCGCCTTGCCCAGCTCGAGGTGGGCCATCTGCCGGCCGCGAAACATCATGGTCACCTTGACCTTGTTGCCATCACCCAGAAACTCCCGCGCATGTCGGGTCTTGAAGTCGAAATCGTGGTCATCGATTCCGGGACGGTACTTCACTTCCTTGAGCTGAATGATGTGCTGCTTTTTCTTGGCCGCGCGGGCGGCCTTGGCCTCCTCGAACTTGAACTTCCCGTAATCCATGATCTTGACGACGGGGGGCCGAGCGGTCGGCGCTACCTCCACGAGATCCAATCCGCGTTCCAGGGCGGCCGCCAGGGCTTCCTCGATCGGCAGAACCCCGAGCTGCTCACCGGCGGCGGTGATGACACGCACCGGGCTGATCCGGATCATGCGGTTAACGCGGATTCGCTTTTCGCGATCGTTCGTGGACAGTTCGTGCCTCCAACGTGAGAAAGAAAAAGGGCACCCGGCAATGACCGGATGCCCACGACACGAAGCCCACGGTGGCGAGTGCCGCCGATTTGCTTCGAAGCCAGGACCCGGTTGCGCTGCGGCATCGGGCCGGCAGGCTCAGGGTGGGGGAACTCGATTCCCCGCTTTCACAAGGTGCGGAAGGTAGTGAGCACCGAGTCAAGTGTCAACCAGAAACCACGTTGGCAGGCTCGGGGGCGGCCGTGACCTCGTGCAGCACCACCGCTTTGCCATCCCGCACCGGCGTTCCCATGACCACCTTCGGATCGTGCGCGAAGATCAGGCGCCAACCGCCGGCCACGGCTTCCTCCAGGATAGCCCGCTTGCTCTCCAGGGTGCGGAGTGGCTCCAGGTCGTACCCCATGATCCAGGGCAGGGGCAGGTGCGCCGTGGTGGGAAAGAGGTCGCCCACGAACAGCGCGGTCTCGCCCCGGTCACGCAGCATCACGGCCTGGTGGAAGGGCACGTGACCCGGCGTCAGACGCGCGGCGATTCCCGGAAGCACCTCGCCGTCTCCATCCAGCAGCCGCCAGCGGTTGGCCGCCGCGACCGGCTCGAAGTTGTGCGGCAGGTAGCTCGCGCGGGTGCGCTCGTTGGTGTGGCGGGCAAATTCGAGCTCGCCGCGCTGCACGACGTACGTGGCATTGGGGAAGGCCGGCCGGATATGGCGCCGCGGATCGTTCTCCAGGTCCGGATCCATGGTGGTGTTGCCCCCGGCGTGATCGAAGTGAAGATGGGTGTTGATCACCCACTTCACGTCGCGGGGCAGAAAGCCGGCCGAGGCCAGCGCGTCCTCGAGCTGGGTGGCACCCTCGAGTCCCTGATTCTCCACCCCGTATATATCGAAAAACCTGGCGTCTTCCTTGTTGCCGAGTGCGGTATCGATCAAGACCAGCCCATCGCTGTGCTCGACCAGGACGCAGCGCATGGCGAGCGGGATCCGGTTGCGTTCATCCGGCTCGACTCGCGTCTTCCAGAGCGTCCGGGGCACCACCCCGAACATGGCGCCTCCGTCGAGATGCTGGAGGCCTCCCTCCAGGGTGTGACAACGGAGCCCGCCGACCTTGAACGAGCGGTGTAGCGTCACGTCAGCTCCTCCTGACACGAGTCCGCTCGGGGCTCGGTCGGCATGGCGGATCGCTTCCGGCGGCGGCCCCGGGAACGCCGCGCCTCGATGACCGTGAGATCCTGGAGTGTGCGGGCACCTTCTTCTCGCGCCAGGGAGAGAAGCCGGCAGAGCAGCTCAGCGGTCACCAGGGCGTCGCCGGCGGCCCGGTGGCGCGCCCCGTTCTGGAATCCAAAGAAGCGGCAGAGATTGTCCAGCCCGCAGGAGCGCACCCCTTTGACCAGCCGGCGGGCCAGACGAACGGTGCAGAACCGGGTTCCATCCAGAGTGAGGTCGCGGGAGCGGCGCAGCTCAGCGCTGACGAAGTTCCAGTCGAAGCGGGCGTTGTGAGCCACGAACACGCGCCCGGCGAGCGCCGCAAGCAGAGCCTCGCTGACCTCGGAGAACCGGGGGGCGTCACGCACCATCTCGTTGGTGATGTTGGTGACGGCGCAGATGGCGCGAGGGATCGGCCGCTCCGGGTTGACCAGAGATTCGAAGACGATCTCGCGGCGCTCGCCGTGGACCACCGCCACCGCGATCTCGGTGATACGATCGCCGTTACCCGCCCGCATCCCGGTGGTCTCCACGTCCACCACGGCAAAGGCGCAGGTGTCCAGCAGCGGCGAACCTCGGGCCTCCGGCACCAGCCCCCAGCGGCCGTCCTCCAGTTGCCGCACTCGCGGATCGGCCCCCAGCAGGGCAATGGCAACCCGATCACAGATCGCCGCGGGGGCCCCGAGGAGGCCGAGCACCTCGTGACACAGGGTGGAGGGCGTTCGTGGTCCCAGCCGAAGCTGGGCCAGCACCCGCTCCAGCAAGGTGCTGTCGGGGTACGCGGATGTGCCGATCACAGGGCGGCCCGCCGGAGCGGCAGCGACATGCACCGGGGCCCGCCCCCACCCCGAGCCAGCTCGCTTCCCTCGATGGTGATCACGGTGCGGTGCTTCGCGTCGGTCCAGTCATCGAACGCCAGGAAATTGACCGCGGGCACTACCCGGAAGCCGACATTCGTCAGCTCGCAGAGGGTCGCATCGTTCCGGCGATAACTCACCACGGTGCCGGGGCGCACCGCCAGGAAGTTGCAGGCGGAGCTCCATTGCTCCCGCTCCTGATCGATGCGCCGCTGGCCACCCGCGAAGATCGGCTCCAGCGGCAGGTTCACCGCCTGAAGCGCGGCAAAGAAGTTGGGCATCTCACGCACGCCGTCGGTTCCCTTTCGCCGGTGGAGCACCGCCAGCCGCTCGGGCCCCAGGAAAAACGGGGGATACACGACACACAGCTCGTGGTCGACCTGGGAGAAGATCATGTCCAGATGGATGGCGGTCGGCGTCTTGGGCATCACCACAACCAGCACGTCGGTAACCAGCCCACGGTCGAAGACCGTCTCGCACAGCTGATCCAGCGCCGCCGGTGAGGTCCGCTCGCTGAAGCCAACGACCAGCAGATCCGGGCGCAGGTAATGCACGTCCCCGCCCTCGAGCGTGTAGTTGCTGCGCCGCTCCTCCGACCCGTCGTACAGCATGCCGGCGTTGGCAAGCTCGGGGTGAAACCGGAAGAGCGCGTTGATCAGCAGCTCTTCGGTCCAGCGAACGCCGTGGCGCATGGCACCGACCACGACGTGCTCACCGATAATCATCCCGATGTCCCGGGGGAAAAACAGGTTCGGCAGCGGCGGGAAGGCGAACCCCACCTCGTTGAGTGCCCGCGAGATGGGTCCGCTCTCCTCCTCGGTGCCCTCGATCAACATGTTCACGATCTCCTCAGCCGGCAGCCCAGTGAGGCGCTGAGCCAATGCATCGGAGGGTACCACATCCATCGTCTTGGTGATGAGATAATCCCGCGCGTCCGGCTGCTGCAGGATCTCGCCGAGGAGGTCGCGCACCTGCAGCACCCGCGCAAACCGCTTGAGAATCGAGACGAACTGGCGGTGCTCCCGCTGCGCGATCTCCAGATCGATGATGTCGTCGTAGAGGTAGTCGGCCCGATTGCCGGGCGTCACCGCCTCGAGCTCACGCCCGGGCGTGTGCACCAGCACGGATTGCAACACCCCGATCTCCGACGTGACATGAACGGACATACACCAAGCTATTCGGGGTGATGGACTAAGGGCCAGCCGCGAATCACGCTGTCATTCCGAGCGGAGCGAGGAATCGGCTGGGTTGACGTCGGAAATAGTCCTTCGCAGGGACAAGACTCGGCGCATTCCGTTCTTCTTTTCGACGTTGCCCGAAGCGATTCCTCGCTCCGCTCGGAATGACGCGGGGAAGCTGTTGTCCGGACGACTATCGATTGGCCAGCGCGTAGCTCAACGTCTCCAGCTCGAGCGCCAGGTTCACCGTCTTCACCA
>CAZASU010000029.1:23295-25187 GCA_964487785.1 uncultured Gemmatimonadaceae bacterium
GCCAGCGCGTAGCTCAACGTCTCCAGCTCGAGCGCCAGGTTCACCGTCTTCACCACCACGTCATCGGGAACCGCGAGCTGAACCGGTGCGAAGTTGAGGATGGCTTTGACCCCGAGGGCGACGAGCCGATCGGTAACCGTCTGAGCGACATCGCCAGGGATCACGAGCACCGCCATGTCGAGCGGTTGCCGGGCGACCTCCTTCTCCAGCGTGGCGATGTCCTGCACCGTCAGACCGTTCCACTGGCTGCCGATCTTGGAGGGATCGCTGTCGAAGATGGCCACGATGTCGAACCCGCGTTGCTTGAACCCGCGGTACTGCACCAACGCGCTGCCGATCTTCCCTGCCCCGATCATCCCCACCCGGTACCGGCGCTTCAGCCCCAGAATTTCTCGCATCCGGTCGGCCAGCACGGGAACGGGATAGCCCAGTCCCCGCTTACCGAAGGAGCCGAAGAAGGAGAGGTCCTTGCGAACCTGCGCCGAGGTGGTGCCGCCGCGCGAAGCCAAGGCGCCGGAGCTGACCGTGCCGATGCCTTGTCCTTCGAACTCTTCCAGAAAACGCAGGTAGAGCGACAGGCGGCGAACAGTGGACTCGGCGACTTTGCGCATTCACCCTGGTTTATGTGAAATGTTTCACAAAGCTACCGCATGCTCCACCCCCCGTCAACGAGCGACCGATGCAGCTGCACGAATTCCTCGGGACTCAACACCTCCGGGCGAACTGTCTCGGGAATGCCGGCGGCGGCCAGCAGCTCGCCCACTCGCGGAGCATCCCAGCCGGTGAATTCCCGGATCCCGCGCAGCATCTGCTTGCGCCGGAAACCGAAGAGGCCGACCACCAGCACCCGGAAACTCTCCCGCTCGTCATCGGCGATGAGCGGCCGGCTCAACGGCGTGAGGCGAAGCACGGCGGAATCGACCTTCGGTCTGGGCTTGAAGGCTCCCGCCGATACGGTGAACAACCGTTCCGCGCGGGCGACGGCCTGCACCCCGATGCTCAGGGCTCCGTAGTCGCGGGTGCCGGGGGCGGCAATCACCCGGTCGGCCACCTCCTTCTGCACCAGAAAGACGATGCGGCCGGGTCGCGGCGGCAGCAGCGCCTTGTCTATCAGGGGAGAGGTGATGTTGTAGGGGATGTTACCGGTGACCAAAAGGCCGGTCCCGCCTGGCGGCCCGAAGGCGTGCCAATCCAGCTCGAGCGCGTCCGCCTCGATCAGTTCCAGAGCGGGGAATCGCGACGCCAGCAGCGGGATCAGCTCGCGGTCCTTCTCGATGGCGATCACCCGTCCCGCGCGCTGGAGGAGCGGTGCCGTGAGCCCTCCCATGCCGGGACCCACCTCCAGTACGACGTCATGGGGACCTGCCTCGAGCGCATCGGCGATCCGCGCCAGCAGCCTGGGATCGGTGAGAAAGTGCTGTCCCAGGCGACGCTTGGCGTGTGGCACCGCTAAATCCGAAGGACCAGGAGCGTTCGATCGTCGGTGGGACGGGCGCCAAAGGCCTCCGCCTGCTCGAGCACCGCGTTGACGATGGCCTCGGGAGCTTCCTTCCGCCGCAGTTCAACCTCGGCCAGCAGCCGCCGCTCGCCGAACGGCTCACCGGCGTCGTTCCGCGCATCCACCAGGCCGTCGGTCCAGAGGACCAGCAGATCGTCACCGAATGACCACGGGACCTGCCGTCGCTGAATGCTTCCGGGTGTGGCGAGGCCGAGTGGTGGCGCGGTGGCCTCGAGCCGTTGTGAAGCACCGTCGCGCGGCACGCGGAACGCATGGGGATGGCCGGCGCTGGCGTAGACCAGCTGCCGGGCGACCGGATCGAGCATGCCGTAGAACACACTGAAGTGCATCTCGGTCCGGGCCAGCTCGGTGGACAGACTGTCGAGCAGCGCGG
>CAZASU010000030.1:0-22927 GCA_964487785.1 uncultured Gemmatimonadaceae bacterium
CTGAAGTGCATCTCGGTCCGGGCCAGCTCGGTGGACAGACTGTCGAGCAGCGCGGTGAGGGTTTCGTCCGGAGTCGTCGAGGTCGCCGCATGGATGCCCGCGGCGGACATGACCAGCGCCATGACCAGCGCAGCCGAGAATCCGTGAGACGCCACGTCACCCAGCATCACGCCCACCTTGCCCCGACCCAGCCGGCTGAAGGTGTAGAAGTCGCCGCCCACCGAGTCGGCCGGCAGGCATCGGGCGGCCACCTCGGCGTCGCCCTGAAGCACAGAGGGTGACGGCAGGAGCTTGAGCTGGAGATCGTGGGCGAGCTCGAGCTCGCGCTGCAGCCGCTGCTGCTGGGCATCCCGTTCGATCAGCCGGGCGTTCTCCACCGCGGCGCCGATCTGGTTGGCAACGGCGCTCACCAGTTTCCGGTCGTCGAGGGTAAAGCGGTCGCCACCGATCCGGTCGGTCAGGTTCATGACGCCGACACAGCGAACCTCGGTGCCGGGGGCGGCGTAGGTGATCGGGACGCTGAGAAAGGAGTTTCCCCGGTAACCCCGCGCGCCCCCACACTCGGATGGCACCGAGTCCGGATCTTCCGGATCGAAGGTGACCGTCCGCCGCTCGCGGTAGACCCGGGCCGCGATCGAGCAGTCGTCGTCCACCGGCACCGGGATCAACCCTTCCGGCGCGAAGCCGCGCGCGGCGACGGTCCGGAGGGTACCACTGGTCTCGTCGAACACCATGATCGAAGCACGGCGGGCGCCGACCACGGCGCTGACCTCCCGCACGATGATCTGGGCGGCCTCTTCCAGGCGGACGGTGCGGCCCAGTATCTCGCTGATCGCGTAGAGCAGCTCGATTTCCTCGTAGCGGCCCGCCAGCTCCTCGGCCACGTGGGCGCGCTGCCGCTCGGACTCCAGCAACGCGGCTACCAGCGACAGCACCCTGGGGGCATTCTGTCGCAGATCGTGTTCGTCCGCTCCCGCCACCTCGAGCCAGAGGCCCGGGGCGCCGGTGACCGGCTCGAGCCAGGCCACGCCTCCAGGTGTAGGCCCCAGCCCGGGGCGCGCCGGCCGCGTGAGTGACCAGCCCGGGTCTTCCCCCGCGGCAAGGCGCAGGCCGGACCCGTCCGAACGCCACAGGCGCACCCGTCCGTCAACGAGAGCCCCGAGGCCGTCGAGCAGGTGGTCGAGCCGCCCTACGGGCGGCGCAGTATCATGCAGATGGAGTTCCCTTGCTCGTTGAATTGGACGGCGTCCACGAGCTTGCGGATGAGATAAAGGCCCCGCCCACCGGCCTCATCGAGCTGCTCCGGCCGGAGGGGCTCGGGTATGGCACCCGGATCGAAACCGGGCCCTTCGTCGGTCACCGAGACCCGGATCGCGTCGGGAACGAGCTCGGCTCGTATATCGACCCACTTGGTGTGATCCTCGCCATTGCCGCGCATGATGGCGTTGCTCAGCGCCTCGGACAGCACCACCCGAAGCCGGAACCGAATCCTCTTGGTGGTGTCATGACCAGCCAGGCAATGGCGGGTAACCAGCTCGACCGCTTCCTCGATGCAGTTCACATCGCTGGGCAGGCGCAGGGTGACCAACGTCGCCGAGCCCCGGGCCTCCGATGCCGAAGTCCGGCGGACGCAGAGGCGGAGCGGCGAAGTCATTGGATCGGCGGGTTAGAAGCTGGTGAGGGCCTGCTCAGGCGTCTCGGTGATGGCGAAGAGGGTGTCGAGCTTGGTCAGCTCGAACAGTGAGCGAAGATCGTCGTTGAGCCCGGAGAGCCGTAGCTCGCCGCCCGTCTCACGAATCCGCTTCGAGATCGAGACCAGAGCACCGAGTCCGGAGGAATCGATGTAACCGGTGCGGGAAAAATCGACCAGCAGACGGCGCTCACCCCCCTCCAGCGCGGCCTGCACCAGATCCTTGAGCTCGTGTCGATTGCCCACAATGAGCTGCCCCTCCACCTGCACCACAACCACCCCGTTGGGGCCCTTGGTCTGACTGAAGCCCATGACTCTCTCCCTCAACTGGTTCCACCATTGGATTGCAGAGCCACCATCGCTGCCACCTCGACAATATCATCGGAGGTGGCGCCCCGCGACAGGTCGGCCATGGGGCACGCCAGTCCCTGAAGAATGGGACCGATGGCCACCGCGCGGGCCAGGCGCTGCACCAGCTTGTAGGCGATGTTGCCGGCGTCGAGGTCGGGGAACACCAGCACATTGGCCCGGCCGGCTATCGGAGAGCCCGGCGCCTTCCGCTCCCCCACCTCCGGGTTGAGCGCAGCGTCGGCCTGAACCTCCCCATCCGATGCGATGTTGGGGGCAAGGTGGTGGAAGTGGGCCGCCGCCTCCTGGACCCGTGCCACCCGAGGACCGCCGGCGCTTCCCTTGGTGCTGTAGGACAGGAACGCTACCCGGGGCGAGTCGCCGACGAGCTTCGAGCGGTCACGCGCCGCCGCCAACGCGATTTCGGCGAGCTGGCCGGGCGTGGGCTCCGGCACGACCGCGCAGTCGGTGAACGTGAGCACGGTCTGATCGGGCAGCACCATATAGAAGGAAGAGCTCACCAGGCTCACTCCGGGGGCGGTCCCGATTGCCCAGAGCGCGGCACGCACCACATCCCTGGTCGGACAGGCCGCGCCGGCCACGCAGCCCTCCGCCTCGCCCAGTGCGACCAGCGCGGCGCCGAAGTGCAGCGGATCGGCCGCAAGATCGAGTGCGTGCACCCCGTCTCGTACCCGCTCGGGACGGCGTTCTCGCAGAAGCTGGGCAACTCTGCCGAGGCGGGGGTCGCTCGCCGGATCGAGCCCCCGGCCACCGAGCACGATGGGATCGACCACCCGCTGCGAGCGAAGCTGTTCCGCCGCCGCCTGGACTCGCGGGTCGTCTCCTTCACAGAGCACGATCCTGGCGCGCCCACTGGCGGCACGCTCCAGCAACCGGGCGCGGAAGCTCATGACCGGAACCGCCGCGCCAGCGCGGCGGCGACAACCGGGTGCACCATCGGCCGCACATCCCCGCCGTATCGCGCGACCTCGCGCACCAGACTCGAGCTGAGATAGGTCAGGTCGACCGCAGGCACGAGAAAGACGGTCTCGACCGACGGATGCAGCTGCCGGTTCATCAGCGCCATCTGGAACTCATACTCGAAATCACTCATGGCGCGCAGCCCGCGCACGATGATGGTGGCGCCGACTTTTTTGGCGAAATCCGCCAACAGACCATCAAACGACTGGAAGGAGATCCGAGGATCATCGCCGACAGCGGCCCGGATCATCTCCCGACGCTCCTCGACCGGGAAGAGCGGCTGCTTCCCGATGTTCATGGCCACCGCCACGATCAGGCGGTCGGCCAGGGACAGGCTCCGGCGGACCAGATCCTCGTGACCCCTCGTCGGCGGATCGAACGAGCCGGGGTAGACCGCGATTCGAGTCATGGCGCGTGGCAGAAGGTGATGGCGGTGTCGCCGTAGCGGCGGGTGTCGCCGTCCAGCTCGAGGCCGCTGCTGTGCTCGACGGAAAGAATGCGCCCGAATGGGTTTCGGCGGAAGAGCGCGACCAGCCCGGACGCGTGGTCCACCGTGTACGGCGGATCGGCCAGCACCACATCGAATGCGCCGGGACTGAGCCGCTCGGCGAAGCGCATGGCGTCTCCCCGCTCCACGGTCGTGGACGCCTCCGCGCCGAGGGCGCTGATGTTCTGGTACAGCGCCTTGAGCGATGGCGGATTCAGCTCCACGAACGTCACCGTCTCCGCCCCCCTCGACAACGCCTCCAGTCCCAGGGCCCCGCTGCCGGCAAAGAGGTCGAGCACCCGGGCGCCGGCCAGCTCGCTACCCAGGATGCTCATCCAGGCTTCCCGCACCCGGTCGGCGGTAGGACGCACCCGGGCATCTTTGGGCATGACCAGGCGTCGCCCCCCAAATTGCCCCGCGACGATTCTCATGAGGCAGTGTCACCCTGAGGGACCCCGAGCGGAGCGAGGGGGACCGAGGGGGCCGAACCCATTCCTGTCTGGTGCAGCTTCGGCCCCCTCCCCTTCGCTGCGCTCAGGGTCAGGGTGACAACGGGGTGTGCGGCGATAGCGCGCAGAGCCGGGCCTGCAGCGTGACCATTCCATTCCACTCGTTGCGCTCGATTCGAAACGCCGCGTCAACCCGGTCGTCTCCCAGCCAGGGCACCCGGTCGGACCACTGAAAGCCGATCACGGGTACCCGTGTCCGGCCGTCATCGAGCACGCCCTTGAGGTGGCCGTTCCCCACGATGCTGCGATTGGTGACACGCACGCCCCGGACACCGAACACCGGACTCGCGTTCCCCTGGCCACACGGCTCCAGGTAGCGGCACAGGCGCTCGAGCTCGGGGGTGACCTCCTGCAGCCCGATCTCGAGATCCACCCGTTGTTCCGGACCGAGATCCTCCGGAGCGAGCGACTGCCGGGCCACGTCGCCGAACCGCTCGCGAAAGGCATCGAGTTGGCTGCGGTGAATCGTGAGCCCGGCAGCCATCCGGTGTCCACCGAACCGCTCGAGCAGATCTCCGCAGGACAGCAGGGCAGCATGGAGATCGAAACGGGAGGTGCTGCGCCCGGATCCTTTGCCGATGTCTCCGTCGAAGGCAATGAGGAAGGTGGGACGCCCGTAGCGTTCGACTACCCGCGAGGCAACGATTCCCACGACGCCAGGGTGCCAGCCGTCGCCGGCGAGCACCAAGCCGGCATCGCGCTCCGGGTCGGCGGTGCGCTCGACCTGCTCCAGCGCTTCGTCCAGCATGCGCTGGTCCAACCCCTGGCGTTCGACGTTGAGTACTTCCAGCCGCTGCGCCAGCCCCGCGGCCTCCACCGGATCATCACTCAGTAACAGGCGGAGTCCGTCGGTGGCATCCGCGACCCGACCGGCGGCATTGAGCCGGGGACCGAGCACGAAACCCAGGTGGCGCGCAACGATCTCCTGGCCGGTAAGACCGGTGGCTTCGACCAGGGCACGAATCCCGAGCCAGCGGCTATCGGCCAGCAGCTTGAGGCCGTGCCTCACCAGTATCCGGTTTTCTCCCTGCAGCGGCACCACGTCCGCCACGGTGGCGAGCGCCACCAGGTCCAGCAGATGGAATGGAAGGTTGGTGGGCAAGGAGAGCGCAGGCACCAGCGCCTGCACCAGCTTGAAGGCGATTCCGGTTCCGCAGAGACTGGTGGCCCCCGAGCGGTCATCGGCCCGCTGCGGGTCCACTACCGCCTGGGCCGGCGGCAGCTGGTCGCCCGGCAGGTGGTGATCGGTCACCACCACGGCGATCCCCGCCTCGCGCGCGGCGCGGACAGTGTCCACGGCCGTGATGCCACAATCGCAGGTGATGATGAGCGATGCCTTGGCGGTCCTGGCGGCCTCCAGGCCGGCGGGCCCGAAGTCGTAGCCATCGCGAAGGCGATGGGGCAGGAAGGGCTGCACATCGGCACCGGCCAGGCGCAAGGCGCGGGTGAGGAGCGCCGAGGAGCATTGGCCGTCGACGTCGTAGTCGCCGTGGACCAGGATGCGGCCGCCGCCGCGCACGGTGCCGGCGATGGTCTCCACCGCCTCAGCCATCCCGGCGAGCGCGTGGGGATCGGACAGTTCGTCCAGTGACGGACGGAGAAAGCGGCGCGCCGCCGCTTCGGAACCATGACCGCGCTGCACCAGGAGGGCGGCCAAGGCGGGCGGAAGCCGAAGAGCGGCGGACAGCGCCTGCACCTGCGCTGGGTCCGGCTCCGGCACCACCGCCCAACGGAGCATGGGGGCAGGAAAGACGCTCACCACCAAAGTGTACCCCGCCGGCCGGCGATCATGCTGACCCGGCCGGCTCGCTTGGGTACAGAATCGCTCCACACGCCTCGCACGCGTCGATCACGTGGCCGGCCCGGATCTGGCTCCTGCGGTTCATCGGCACCGCCGTATTGCAACTGCCGCAGGCGCCGCCGACCAGCGGAACGACCACATCGCTCGAGCGGGTGCCTCGAAGGCGGTCGTAGCGGCCGCGGATCGTCTTGTCCAGCTGGGCGGCGCTGGCCTCGCGCGCCCGCAGGGCAGCATCCCGATCGGCTTCCAGTACCACGCGCCGCTGCGCCACCTCGGCTCGCTCGGGAGCCTGTGCGGCCTCGACCGCCTCCAGATTCCGCTCCGCATCCTGGACCATCACCTCCAGCTGAACGACCATCTCGGCACTGCGAACCCAGTCGTTCTCCTCCTCGGCCATGACCGACTGGGCCAGGTCCAGCTCTATCATCAGGGTCGAGGCGTCTTTCGGATTCCGAACCTGTTCCAGCCTCAGCCGGCGCCGGTCCTGCAGAATCTGGTAACTATCGATCCTGGTCTCGAGCTCGTCCCGGCGACGCTGCCCGTCGGTGGCCGTCTGCCGAGCCTTCTCGAGCAGCTCGCGCGCGCGCTTGAGTGTCCCATCCAGGCCCGCGGTCTCTCCTCTCAAGTCGTTCAGCCGCTGTTCCCGTGCGGCCACCTCCACATCCTTGGCCTGTAGCTCGATCAGCCTGACTAAATCTGGGTGCATTCACGCTCCTCGAGGACGCTTGGCGGTGCGGGTTTCTCTCCGCGCCGCCTTCTGATATTCGTACCACAAGTCGGCTGCGGGGAAGGCGGCGCGCAAGGTGGCACGCTTCTGCTGCTTTTCACCGGGGTCAGTGAGCGCGTCCATCTCACGGTACTGGGATCGGGCCTTGAGGATCTGTGCGGCCTTATCGTAGAGCGTGGCGACTTCCTCACTGCTCAGGTCGTCGGCTGCCTCCCTCAAATCGGACCAGGCGGCTCCCGCATTTTCCGACAGCCCCTCCGGCAACTGACCGGTGGCGCCGTCGCTCCGGAGCAGCGCTTCGAATATTTCGCGGAGCCGTGGCTTCTCCAGCAGCGCCGGCGCAACATCCTCCCTGGCTCGGGCAATCAGCTCGGGCGCGGCCAGCATGGCCGCGAGGAGCTGCGTTTCCGGATTGCGGCGGCCGCGGGGCCGTAAGGCGCCGCTGCCCGAGGACGAAAACCGGTCAGCCGCCGCATCCGCCCCGCTGCCTTGCTCCACTGCCCCGCCGCCCCGCCGCCCCGCTGACCCGCTTTCCTTCAGCTCCTGCTCGAGCACCTCTTTGCTGACACCGGCGCGTTCCGCGGCGAGCGAAAGATACAGCTCACGGGTGATGGGATCCGCCGCGGCACGGATGGTAGGCAACAGCCGGTCGAGCGCTTCGCGTCGATGCTCGACTCCCTCGAAGTAGCCCTTCCGCTCCAGCATCTGGATCTTGCGCTCGAGCAGATCGATCGCATCGCGCAGCACGCCTTCGAGTGCGGCAGCGCCTCCCTTCCGCACCAGCGTGTCCGGATCCTCGCCCGGCGGCAGGGTGGCGACCCGAACGCGGATCGCGTGTCGCAGGAGCTCGTCCCCGGCGCGAAAGGTGGCCCGAAGCCCGGGGAGATCGCTGTCGTACAGAATGGTGGCGGCGGGAGCGAACCGCTTGAGCAGCATGGCCTGCTCCGGCGTCAGCGCCGTGCCCAGCGGCGCAACCACGTGCTCGACCCCCGCCAGCGAGAGACGGATCACATCGAAGTATCCCTCGACCAGGAGGACCGACTCCTCCTTCCGAATGGCTCCCTTGGCCTGGTGCAGATTGTAGAGCTGCTTCCCCTTGTGAAAGATGTCGCTCTCGGGCGAGTTGAGATATTTCGGTTCGCCCGGTCCCAACAGCCTTCCACCCAGCCCCACCACCCGCCCCCGCAGGTTGTGGATGGGGAAGAGGAGCCGCCCCCGGAATCGCGGAATCACGGAGCCGTCGTCGCGCTGCGCCGCCAGGCCGGCCTGGAGCAGGACCCCTTCCGCGATCCCGAGATCGGCCATGGCCTTGAAGAACGTCTTGCCCACCGGCGCAAAGCCCAGGCCCAGCATGGCGGCAGTATCCAGCGGGATCTCGCGGCCCTCGAGGTACTCGCGAGCGAGCTTTGCCTCGGGCTGCTCCAGCAGCTGGCGGGCAAACCAATCGTGGGCTACCGCCACCGCGCTGTAGAGCGGCTCGTGCGGATCGGGGCCGGCACGTTCCGCTCGCTCGGGAATCACAATTCCGGTTCGCCGAGCCGCCTCGCGAACCGCGGTGGGATAGTCCATGCCGTGATGCTTCATGAACCAGGAGAAGACGTCTCCCGACTCGTGACACACGAAGCAGTAGTAACGGCCCTTCTTCGGAATGACGGCGAAGTTCCGGTTGGTGCCGCCGTGGAACGGGCAGGGGCCGCGGTAGTCGGAGCCGGTGCGCTTGAGCGCCACCGACTCTCCGATCAGCCCGACGAGGTCGGTGCTGTCGCGGACCTGCTCGATGGTCTCATCGGGGATCATGCTCACCCGGAAAACTCGACGATGGTCACGCCGGTGCCGCCCTGATTGCGCGGCGCAAACGCGTAACGCGACACCCGGCGATCCTTGGAGACGACGCGCTGCACTCGGTCCCGTACTACCCCGGTGCCCATTCCGTGAATGATGCGCAGGAACGGCTGCTCCGACAGCACCGCGGCGTCCACCGCCGCCAGCGTCGCCATCTCCGCCTCGTCGCCAGTCATGCCACGGAGGTCAATCTCAAGGGGGGCAGCGAGGCCGCGGGGCCGCGGGGCAGCATCGTCTCGGTGTCTGCGATCCTCCTTCAGTGGAACGACTGTGAGGGTGGAGGAATCAGTCACCACTCTCACGGCGCCGACCGCCACGACCACCTTACCATCAGAGCGGATTTCGACCACCTCACCGCTGCCGCCACTCTCCAGGCGCACTCGTGTGCCAGCTGTAATTTCGGCGGACTGCCCCGCTGCCCCGCTGCCCCGCTGCCCCGCCAAAGCTTCTCCCTCCGTCCGAATCGCATCCTCCACCAGCCTGCGGGCTTCGCGGGCCGCGGCCTCATCCACCGCGCCACGGGCGGCGCCGAGCGCTTCCTCCACTCGCTGACGCGCCTCGAGCAGGTAGGCGCGGGCCTGCTGCCGGCCCTGTCGCTCCGATTCCTTTTCCCGGCGCTTGAGCTCCGCTTCCCGGGCGGCCTGGGATTCATGCTGCAGGCCCAGCCGCGCCGACAGCGACTCCAGGTCCACCTCGCGTTCGGCCAGCGCACCCTGCGCCACCCGCAGCTCCCGCTCCCGCTCCTCGACCGCCGCGAGCAAGGCGTCCAGGCTGCGTTCGGCCTCGGGCACTCTCGCCTCGGCGTCAGCCAGAATCTCGGCGGCAACGCCCAGTCGCCGGGCAATGGCGAGCCCGTATGAGCGCCCCGGCACCCCCTTCAGGAAACGATAAGTGGGCGTGAGAGTTACTGCATCGAACTGAAGTGATGCATTAATGATTCCGGGGCTGTGGCTGGCCAGATCCTTGAGCGTTCCCAGATGGGTGGTCGCCAGCGCGACCGAGCCCCTGCGGGTGAGCGACACCAGCGTCGCCCCGGCCAGTGCGGCGCCTTCAGCGGGATCGGTTCCGCTTCCGACTTCGTCGAGCAGCACCAGGGTAGCATCGTCCGCCTCCTCCAGCACCCGGCGGAGCATGCGCACGTGGGCGCTGAAGGTGGACAAGCTGGCGGCGATGGACTGCCGGTCGCCGATGTCGGCGTAGAACCGGCGAAATATCGGAAGCCGGCTGCCGGCACCAACCGGGGGAATGATGCCGCTGCCTGCCAGGGCGGCCGCCAGACCGACAGCCTTGAGCAGGACGGTCTTGCCTCCTGTGTTGGGCCCGCTGATGAGCAGGGTGCGCTCCTGCCCGTCCAGGTCCAGATCGAAGGGGATCACCGGCTCCGAGCCCGCGAGCAGCAGGGGATGGCGGCCGTTCACGATCTTGAGCGCGCTCGGGGCAGCCGCTACATCGGGTGCCTCTCCATTACTCGCCACGGCATACCGCGCCCGGGCGACCAAATCGTCCACCGCGACGCACATCTCGACGGCATTCCGGACCAGCGGCAGCTCGGGCCGCAGGAGGTCGGTGAGCTCCCGGAGGACTCGCAGCGTCTCCCTCTCCTCTTCGACCTGCGCCTCACGCAGCGCGTTGCCCAGCTCGATCGTGTCCGAGGGCTCGATGAACAGGGTCCCCGCGCTGCCCGATTCATCATGGATGATTCCGGCCGGCCGGCTGCGCGAGTCTCGCCGCACCGGAATCACGTACCGCCCGCTTCGCATGGTGACCGACGCGTCGGCTGCCGCGGAGCTCGGGTCGAGGCCGCGCAGCAGCGCGTCGAGGCGGCGAAGGAGGCGCTGTCTCGCCGCCTGCACTTCACGCCGGGCGGCGGCAAGCCGGGGGCTGGCGGTGTCCAGCAGGTTCCCTTCGGGATCCAGGGACTGCTCCAGCCGGCGCTCGATGGTCTTATCCGGGAGTGGACGAGCGAGCGCGCTCGCCAGCGGGGCGGCATCGGCCACTCGTCTCAGATCAGCGTGGACCTGACGCGAGGCAACGAGGACCCGCTGCAGCCCGGCGAGCTCCACGCCTTCGAGGACGCTACCCTCGATCCTGAGTCGCCCCACCGACCGGGTCACGTCCGGGATGGGCTCGGCCAGGAGGGTGTCGCCCCGGCGAAAGAGGCCCGCGACCTGGCCCACGCGGGCCAGCTCCCCCCGGATCCAGTCCACGTCATCGGTCGGCCAGCGCGCCCGTACCCGCGCGGCCCCGAGGGTACCCACCGCGTGGCCGGCCACCCGCTCGAGCACCGCGCCGAACTCGATGGTGTCGAGCGCGTCGGCGGTCTGCTCCTCCGGCAACGGCAACGGGGTGCCGCCGTCTGTGTGGGCCGGCACCCCGGGATGAGAAAGAGGTTCCACCTGCGGCATCACCCGGCCTGGAGCTCCTCGCGCACGATCTGGTTGATCACCTTGCCGTCGGCCTTGCCCTTGTATCGGGGCAGCACCTGGGCCATGACCTTTCCGATGTCCGTGGCGCCCCCAGCGATGGCTTGCCGCACTGCGGCCCGGATCTCCTCGGGATCGACCGCCGGCGGCAGAAACTCCTCGAGCACCTTGATCTGGGATGACTCCATGGCGACAAGCTCAGGCCTGGCCGCGGTGGTGTACTGCTCCACCGCCTCCCGCCTCATCTTGATGCCCTTGCGCAGGACGTCCACCACCTCGTCGTCGGAGGCGGGGCGCCGAAGTTCGATCTCTCGATTCTTGAGGTTGGCGAGGATCGTGCCGAGGACGAGGGTCCGTTCTTTATCCTGCGCCTTGCGCGCGGCGTTGAGCGCGGTCCGCAAGGTGGCGGTCAGGCTAGGCTCTGAGGACACGCGTGGGAATTTATTCGGGGGGCATGTGGGGGGCAAGAAGAGGGCGCCCGCCTCACCCCGGCGGCCACGTCATCTTCCGCCCACCAAGCACATGCAGGTGCAAGTGGTCCACGCTCTGGCCCGCATTGCGGCCGGTGTTGGTCACGATTCGATAGCCTTCGCCGTCCAGCCCCTGCTCGCTTGCCACCGCGGCCGCGAAGGCCAGCAGGCTGCCGAGCAGGCGCTCGCCATCATCGCCCTTGGCGTCGCGCACAGCCGAGACGTGCCGGGTGGGGATCACCAGCAGGTGGACCGGCGCCTTGGCGTCGGTGTCTCTGAAGGCGAGGGCGTCAGCCGAGCGTTTCACGATTGTCGCGGGAATCTCGCCCGCTACGATCTTGCAGAAGAGACAGTCAGCCATGCTTCCCTCGCAGCCTTGCCGTTCCCGCCGCCGCGGCCCCGGCCAGGGCAGCAGTCTCGAACCTCAGAGTGTGTGCGCCCAGGGTCACCGGCCGATATCCGGCGGAGACCAGCGCGGCTCGTTCCTCGGCAGTAAACCCGCCTTCGGGACCGATCACAATGGTGACAGGTGTGTTGTCCAGTGTGGCCGGAGGCGGCGCCCCAGCCGGATCGGCTAACCAACCGGTCCCCGAGACCGGCCGCGAAAGGAACTCCGTCAGCGCCAACGACGGCTCAACCGTGGGGGCCCAGGCTGCCCCGCACTGCTTAGTGGCCTCGAGCACCACACGCTGAAGCTTCGCGCCGTGGGATTCTTGGAGGCGTGTCGCCACTCCAGCGGTGCGCGCCGTCTCCAGCGGGACGATCGTGCTCACGCCGAGCTCGACGGCCTTTTCTGCCATCCAGGTGAAGCGCTCACGATCTCCGGCGGCCACGGCGAGCGTCAGCTCCGGCTGGGCCGGCTGGCGTTCGGCTGACTGGATCTGGACCATCCAGTCCGTGCCGACCCGCACCAGCCGCCCAGTACCGGTCAGTCCCGAGCCATCCAACACCGCCACCTCCTCATCTTCCCGGGCCCGCCGCACTCGAAGATGATGTGCCTCGCTCTCGTCCAGGCTTGCGCGGGTTCCCACAACAGCGCTGCCCGGCGGGACGAGCACCCTCATTTCCGAGGCCTGGCGGCCACCCCCCACCACCCGGTGTCCACGACCTCCTGGACCAGGTCGAAATCCGCCGCCCGGAGCGCTTGGCGGAACTCGGAGGCCTCGGTGTGCTCCATACCGGAGAAGATCGCGAGACCACCGGGCTGAAGGGCATGAGTGATCGAGGGCAGCAGTGCGGCGTTGGCGGTGCGCAGGATGTTGGAGAGGATCAGGCCGGCGGGCCCCACCAGCGGAGCGAGAAGTCCGGCGTCACCTTCCAGAAATTCGACGCTGCCGGTGACGCCGTTGCGGCCGGCATTCCGCTGGGCAACCCGATTGGCTTCGGGGTCGGTCTCGATCCCGGTGGCGCGGGCCGCACCGAGCTTCACCGCCGCGATGGCCAGAATGCCGCTCCCGCTGCCGAGGTCCAGCACCACCTGGCCGGGTTGGAGCAAATGCTCCAGCAGAGTCAGCGCGGCGCGGGTGGAGCCGTGTTCTCCACTGCCGAACGCGCTTTCCGGATCGAGAACGACCGTGTGCTGGCCAGGATGCGCCGCTTCCGGGACCCAGGAGGGGACCACCGTGAGCCGTCCAAAGCGCCGCGGACCCAGGCCGTCGCGCCAGCGGGTTGACCAGTCAACCGGCTCCAGCAGACGGCGCTGGGTCTCGGCCGACGGGTCCACTTCGCGCCCCAGCTGCGCCACGAGCGCCTCGGCACTCGCCTCATCCGGAGCGAAGGTGACCAGGGTTCCGTCGTCTCGCTCTTCCACCGCGTGTCCGGTTCGCGCAACCAGCCACGCCGACATCCGATCTCGTTGCTCCGCGGCCGGGCGCACGTCGATGGCCCACCAGCTCATGCGCCCAGCGCTTCCTTGAGCTTGGACCAGAAGCCGGGCGAGCGCTTGGGTGGCTCACCCTCGAGCTTGGAGAGCTCCTGAAGGAGACGTTCCTGTTCGCCGGTCAAGCGCTCCGGGGTCCAGACGTGCATTCGGACCAGCATGTCGCCCTTGCGATCCTGTCCCAGATGGGGAAGCCCCTTCTCCCGGAGCCGGATGACCGTCTCCGTCTGAGTGCCGGGCGGAATCGTGAGGCGTTCCTCGCCGTACGGGGTGGGCACGTCATGCTCGCCGCCGAGCGCCGCCTGCGAGAAAGAGAGCGGAAGATCGTAGATCAGATCGTTGCCCTGACGCTCGAACCGGTCATCGTCCTTGACGTCGATCATGACGAGCAGATCGCCGCTCGGGCCTCCCCGCGGGCCGGCGGCACCATATCCCCGGAGGGTGAGGTAGTTATTGGTCGACACCCCGGCCGGGACGTCCACCGACACGGTGCGCTCTCCCCGTACCCGTCCCTCGCCGCGGCAGACCTCGCACGGCTCGCGCACCAGGGATCCTTCGCCGTTGCAGGTGGGGCAGGCAGCCACCGAGATGAACTGGCCGAACATGCTGCGCGCCGCGCGGCGCACCTCGCCACTGCCGCCACAGCTGGTACAGCGTGTCGGTTGGGTTCCCGCCTTGGCCCCGCTGCCCTCGCACACGGTACAGCGCTCGGGGCTCTTGATCTTGACGGTCTTCTTCACCCCCAGCGCCACCTCGGACAGCGTCAGGCGAACCGTCACCCGGACGTCCTGGCCCCGGCGCTCGTCGGTCCGGGATCGGCTCCCACCGAAGATCGACTCGAACCCGCCGAAGTCACGCATGAAGATGTTGAGCGCTTCGCTGAGGTCGACATGATGGAAGCCGAAGCCGCCCCCCGAGCCAACCCCGGCCTTGCCGTAGCGGTCGTACGCCGCACGCTTCTCCGGGTCCTTGAGTACCTCGTAGGCCTCGGTGATCTCCTTGAACCGTGCCTCCGCCTCCGGAGCGGGGTTCCGGTCGGGATGGAACTCCATGGCGAGCTTCCGGTAGGCCTTCTTGATCTCCACCTCGGTGGCCGTGCGTGTGACGGCGAGCAGGGTGTAAAAATCACTCACTCCAGCAATCCTTCCACCAGACGGCTGGTGTGCTCCACCAGGCCGATGATTTTGTCGTACGGCATCCGGGTCGGACCCATGACCCCGATCACCCCTTTGAGGCCGCCCGCCTCGTAGGAGGACGTAACCAGGGTGAAATCACTGAGCCGGGTATCGGGGTTTTCTCCGCCGATGGTGATCGAGATCCCCCGCTGGCGGCGCGACGCGAGGGCTTGTTTCAGCGAATCCCGCCCCTCGGTCAGCCGGAGCAGGTCACGCATACGGGAATTGGACGCGAACTCCGGCTGGTCGGCCAGCATCTGCGCGCTGCCCAGCACAACCGTGTTGTCCTCGTTCGAAAGATCGAACAGTCCATCGCCCTCGGCGATAAAGATGTTCAACAGCTCGCGTCCCCCCTCAGGCCCGGTGGCATCCCGCAGCCGATCGGGAAGGGTATTGCGAATCTCCTGGAGGGTGAGCCCGGCGAGCCGCTCGTTGAGGATGTGGGAGACCTGCTGCACCGAGGAAGGTGGTACCACTCCGGGAACTTCGACGAAGATGGTGCGGACCACGCCGCTCCGGAGGTTGAACACCAGCAGCAGACGCTCGGTCGTGACCTGAACCAACTCCAGCCGCTCCAGGACCATGTGATCGAGTGCCGGCGCCACGGCAACGCCCAGCTCCTGCGTCAGTACGCCCAGGACCTGGGCCGCCCGGAGAAGGACCTCCTCCACCGCACTCCGGGTGCCCACCAGCTCCGAGCGGAGCGTGTGCTGCTCCTCGTGGCTCGGTGGCGAAAGCCGCATGATGGCATCCACATACAGGCGGTAGGCCCGGTCGGTGGGTATTCGGCCAGCCGAGGTGTGCGGATGAAAGAGATATCCCTTGTCCTCCAGCTCGCTCATGATGCTCCGGATGGTTGCCGGGGACACCCCGAGCCCAAACCGGCGCGCGATCGTCTGACTGCCGGCAGGCTCGGCAGTCTCGATGTAGGTGTGCACGACGGCCTCGAGAACGCGCAGCTCGCGCTCACTCAGCTTGTCCGGGGTTGCCATGCGGGAAATCTAGAGGCAGTAGTGGATGGTGAGAAGTGAAAGCAGCTTACCGGCGCTAGGCCGCTATGGCAGGCACCAGGGCGTCGAGGCGCAGCCAGCCCTCGGCGGTGAGCCGCACCCGCCCGGCGGCCTCCGTAGCCCAGCCGGCTTGCTCCCACTGGCGGGTAAGCGGCAGCGGAACCTGATGCAGCGCCAGACCTTCGCTCGTCCGCAGGCCGAGGTACCGCTCCTCCAGCGTCACGGCAGCCTGGTCCAGGAATTCCCGGCCTTCCAGCGGGGACTTCCCGGCGTGAAGTAGCCTCTGGTATGCGGCCCAGTCGCGCACGTTCCACCGCCTCTCGTTGCCCATGCCGCTGTGCGCGGCGGGGCCGAGCCCCACAAACGGGGCGCGCCGCCAGTACGCGGAGTTGTGCCGGGCCCGGTGTCCGGGCCGGCCGGCGTTGGAGATCTCGTAGTGCTCGTAGCCATGGGCCCCGAGCGCGCTGTGGGCCAGCAGGAACTCCGCCGCGTAGCGGTTTTCGTCCACCGGAGCAACCTCGCCCCGCTCGGTCCAGTGGCCCAGCGGGGTGTGCGCCTCCACCGTCAGGCCGTACAAGGACAGGTGCTCCGGCTGAAGCGCAAAGGCGCGCTCCAGATCGGCGGCCCAGTCCCGCCCGAGCGCCGCCGGCAAACCGAAGATAAGATCGAGCGAGAGGTCCTCGATGCCCGAGGAACGGATTACCTCGACCGCCAGGGGCACGTGGCCGGCGGTGTGGGTGCGGTGCATCCACTCGAGCACCGCGGGGTCGAACGATTGAACGCCGAGCGATACACGATTCACCCCGGCGGCTCGCCATGCCGCCGCCGCCGCCGCGGTCACGTCTTCCGGATTGGCCTCCAGGGTGATCTCGGCATCTGCCGCGATGGTCCGGTCGGCGCCGATCCGGTCCAGCACCCGGGCGATGGAGGCCGGGGTGACCCGCGAGGGCGTGCCGCCACCGAAGTAGATCGTTTGAACCTCGGGCGACAGGTCCCAGATGGCATCCGCCTGCCAGAGACTCCACTCCCGGAGCACCGCATCTACATAGGCCTCGGAGGGCACTTCCCGCCGGACCGCGATGGCAAAGTCGCAATAGCTGCACCGGCGGGCGCAGAAGGGGACGTGAAGGTAAAGGTGCACGCAGGAAATGTAGACCCGTCGTTGGGGTGTCATGGTTCGGCCGGGTCACGCATGTCATCCCGAGCGTAGCGAGGGATCGTTCCTCGAGACGTCCGCAAACCAGAGCTTGGCTAGGTCGTCTCCACTCAGGATTCACCGAACGGATCATGGCGATGGCCTGGGCAAGAATGTAGACGAACATCGTTGTGGAAGGCTCAGTTGAGCGATCCCTCGCTACGCTCGGGATGACGCGTGAGTGCTCGGGATGACGCGTGAGTGCCCGGGATGACGCGTGAGTGCCCGGGATGACATCGGGCGTGTGATTCGGTCGATCCTTCGGCCGAATCTCGCATGTCATCCCGAGCGTAGCGAGGGATCGTTCCTCGAGACGTCCGCAAACCAGAGCTCGGCTAAGTCGTTCCACTCGGGGTTTACCGAATGGATCATGGCCAGCTTCTTCACCCGTGCGTAGTCCTTTATCTGCTTCTCGCGGGCGATGGCCTGTATGGGTCCATTGAACGATTCGAAGTAGACCAGCCGATCAATACCATAGCGTCGGGTGAACCCAGGAATCGTGCCGTTCTTGTGCTCACAAACACGTCGAATCAGATCGTTCGTAACCCCGACATACAGACGCTGGGTTCTGCTGGCAAGAATGTAGACGAACATCGTTGTGGAAGGCACCGTTGAAGCGATCCCTCGCTACGCTCGGGATGACGCGTGAGTGCTCGGGATGCGCGTGAGTGCTCGGGATGCGCGTGAGTGCTCGGGATGCGCGTGAGTGCTGGGGATGACAGTGAGCGCTCAGCACGACAGTGACCGCCTGAACAACCTTCCCGCCCCCTGCTCCACCACTCCCGCGATCTCCAGACCACCGAGCAGGGCCAGGACCTCGCCGATCGGTCGCCGGGAGCGCAGGGCAAGCTCGTCAGGATGAATCGGATCCGAGCCCACCAGACCGGCGAGCTCCCTTTCTTCGAGCGAAAGTTGTTCCGGCAATGGGCGGCTAGCCGGTTGAATAGCCGTCTTTCCTGGTGAGGTCACGAATTCGGGAAAGTGCTGTAGGAGGTCGGCCGGCTCGAGTACCGGAGCGGCACCATCCCGGATCAGCCGATTGCTTCCGGCTGACAGCGCGCTAGTAATGTTACCGGGCACCGCCATGACTTCCCTGCCCTGGTCGAGTGCGGTGCCGGCGGTAATGAGAGCGCCGGACCCGATGGCCGCCTCGACCACAACCGTAACCCGCGAGAGCCCGCTGATGAGGCGGTTCCGGCGGGGAAAGCTGCCGGCGTGAGGGCGCTCGCCTGGCGGGAACTCGGTCAGCAGGGCACCGTCCTGGGCAACACGGTGGTACAGGGCCCGATTCGCCGCTGGATAGATGACCCCGAACCCGTTGCCGAGCACACCGACCGTCGTGCCGCCGGCGTCGAGAGCGGCGGTGTGCGCCACGGCGTCGAGCCCCCGCGCCATGCCGCTGACGATCACCACCCCTGCCTCGGCCGCGGCGCCTGCCAGGATACGGCACGCGGCCGCGCCGTAGCCGGAGTGATCCCGGCTGCCTACGACGGCTGCGGCAGGGCGGACCAGGAGCGACTGATTGCCCAGGCTGAAAAGCACCGGTGCCGGATCCGGGATATGGTGCAGCAGGGGCGGATACTCGGAGTCGGCCGGCAGGATGACCCGGGCACCCAGCCGGTCTGCATCCTCCGCGGTCTTCCTGCCCGCTTCCAGCGGGGTTGCCTTGATTGCGCTTGCGATGGCACGGGAAAAGCCCGGCAAGGCGCCTAAAAATGCGATCGGCGCCGAGTGGGCGCCGATCGCGGTCTTGCAGGCAGAGAGGAGTGTCTTGAGTCGGGCGGGTCCCATTCCGGGAACCTGGGTCAGTGCCAGGTAGGCAATGCGCTCGTCGTCCATCTAGCCGTCCTCCTCCGACCACGCGGCACTCGAATCGACGGCCTGGCTGGCCTTGGCCTGCCCGACCAGCTTCCAGAGATACTCCTTGAGTTCGTCGAGGCCGGACCCTGCCGCGCTGGAAATTGCCCGCGTGCCGAGGGCCTCCGGGGCGCGCACCTCCGGCAGTACCTGGTCGGCCGGGAGGAGATCCCGCTTGGTCAGAACCACGACGTGCTCCTTGTCGGCCAGGGCGCTGCTGTACTGCCGGACCTCGCTGCGAAGCCGATCGTAGGTGGCCTGCGGATCCTCGCTATCGAGTGGGATGAGGAACGCCAGGATCCGGGTCCGCTCGACGTGCTGCAGGAAACGAAAGCCGAGGCCCTTGCCCTCGTGCGCGCCTTCGATGATGCCGGGAATGTCCGCTACCACGTACGATCGGTGCCCGGAGAGGCCCACCACGCCGAGGTTGGGCTCCAGCGTGGTGAACGGATAGTCGGCGATCTTGGGGTGCGCCGCCGAAACGACGGAGAGCAGAGTGCTCTTCCCGGCATTGGGCTCCCCTACCAGGCCCACATCGGCAATGAGCTTCAGTACCAGCTCGATCTGCCGGTCTTCGCCTTCTTCGCCCGGCTCCCATTCCCGGGGGGCCTGATGGGTGGACGTGGCGAACCGTGCGTTGCCCCGGCCACCACGCCCACCTCGAGCCACCCGCAGCGTATCACCTGCCTCGAGTACCTCGCCGATGAGATCGCCCGTGGTGGCATCGCGCACCACGGTGCCGGGGGGGATCGGGAGGTAGACGTCCTCCGAAGAGGCGCCGGTCTTGGTTGCTCCCTTCCCGTGCTCGCCCCGTTCTGCCTTCCACAGGTTGCGATACCGGTAATCGAGCAGGGTAGACAGGTTCGAGTCTGCCTTGACGTACACGCTTCCCCCGTGGCCGCCGTCTCCCCCGTCGGGCCCGCCCTTGGGCTTGTACTTGAAGCGCGCGAATGAGCTGGCACCGGATCCACCGGTACCGCCAACCACCCGCACGACCGCGCGATCGATGAGCATCAGTGCCCCGGAGACCAGCCCTCGCGCACGCTGCGCCAGAGCTGTTTGACTTTTTTCCACTGATCGAACGAGAGCAGCGGGTTGACGATCGAGAGCACCCCTTCGATCTGGCCGAAGGTGGCGCCGGCATTCAGCGCGCCGCGGAGATGCGAGTGCAGCTGCCGGGGCGCCTCGAGGACAGCGGTTTGTGCCACGGTGCACAGCTCACGCAGCTTGAGGTCGATCCCGGCGCGAGCCAGCGTGCGGCCGTATCCCTCGGTGATCATCCAGGAGTCAACCGCCGGGTGCAGGGTCCGCACGCTCTCTCGAAGCTTTCGGTAGTTCTCGCCATACACCACCGCACACAGCTCCTCGCCCCGGCGGGTCCATTCGGCCGCGCGCGCGTAGTCCTGGTCCGGATCAGTGGCCGGCGCTTCCACACCGCTGAACTTGCGCCAGACCGTGAAGGCAACGAGCGCCCGGGGATAGCCCACCATCAGCACGCTTTGCAGTAGCAGCTCTTCGACCCATGCCACGGGTACCTGGGATGACCGCAGCAGCCCCACCCGTTCCCGGAGCTCGGGCTCGTACCCTTGTGCGATAGCCGCGGCGAACCGCACGAGATCTCGCGTCTGGGGATCGAGGCTCTCCTGTTTCGCCGTCATCATACCCCGATTCGGGACGGATCTCGGATCAAATCGACGCGGCAGCTCGCTGGCAAAACGCATTGGAAAGCAGACAATTCACCACTGGAAGAAGATAGTGGAGGCAATGGGACGCCGCCCCTTCAATATTCCCCCTGCGTCCTTAGCTTTCGCCGCGATGCACGCACCAATCAGCCCGCTCCTCGTCGCGATGATCCTGGCCAGCGTGTTCGCCCCCGCGCGGGCCGCCGCGCAAGCTTCCCCGTACATCCCGCTCGACGACCCGCGCCTGCCGCTGCTGGAGCACCTGATCGCCCGCGGTGAGCTCGAGGACCCCTCTCCGATGGTTCGCCCGTTCCGCCGGGCCGATGCCGTCCGGGTGCTTGCCGCCGGGGACAGCTCCACCGCTGGGTCGAGCGCCGCAGTGATCAGGCACCTGCGGCACGAGTTCGAGGACCCGGCCGGAAACCGCTGGCGGATCGAGCTCCGCGCCGGGGGCCAGGCCTATTCCCATGCCCGCCGGGAGCTGCTTCACCCGGCCGGACCCGATGGGGTGCGGCCCTACGCCGAGCTCCGAGGCGAGGCACGCTTCGGCAGCATTATGCTGGTCACTCGACCGGTGGTGGAGCCGCGGCTGACGCTGGATCCCGACTGGCCCGGCCGGCGGGATGTCGATGTCACGGGCCGCATGGCCGACGCATACCTGAGCGCCCAGTTCAAGTACGGCAGCGTGTTCTACGGCCAGATGAACCGGAACTGGGGACCGGTCGGGCTGCCGGGCATACCACTGAGCAGCTACGGATACGAGCGCCAGGGGCTCGCCCTCGAGATCGGCACCCAGAGCCTCCGCCTATCGGCCCTGGCCACCGAGCTCCAGGACGAAACCGACAGCCTGGGCCGTACGGTGCACCGGTACTACTTCGTGCACCGGCTTCACGCCGGGCTCTCGCGGCGGCTCGCACTCGCGCTGTGGGAGGGAGTGGTTGTGGCCGGCGCCGATCGGAACTTCGAGACCCGCTATCGCAACCCACTGTCACTCAGCTATCTGGCCAACACCATCGGACTGGGAGACCGAGGGAACGTACTGCTCGGCGCCGACGTACGCTGGCAGGCGCTTGGACGTACGACTTTCCACGCCCAGCTCGCGGTAGACGATTTCTGGTATCGCAACCGGCAGCGCAACCGGGATCGCTGGGCGCTGACGGTTGGCGCGGAAGGGCCCCTGTTCGAAGCCGCGGCCTGGCACACACTGTATACCCAGGTATCGAGTCTGGCCCTCCGCGCGTTCGATCGGGCGGACAATTTCACCGATGGCGGAGTGGGGATCGGGCGGAATTTCAGCGACCAGGACCAGCTTTCGCTCCGGGTTACGCTGCCGGTTCGGACCCGGTGGCTGCTGTCGCCGGAGCTGACGCTGCTGCGCCAGGGTGAAGGCCGGATCAACGACCCCTACCCGGTGCCGAACGCCGCCGGGGTGCTGCCCACGCCGTCGCTCTTCATCGGGACGGTCGAGCGCACCTGGCGCGCAGCGGTCAGCCTCAGCGGGCGGACCGGGCCGCTCGACCTTACGGCCAACGCCGGCTTCCATCACGTGGTAAACAGCGGGCACCAGGCGGGCCGGACCGTCGATCGCTTCGAGGGCCGGATCCAGGCGACCCTCGGCTTCTCTCGGGGAGGAGTGCTTCAATGAGACCACCGCCACCGCAGCTCACCCGCGACCGTGTGCTTCAGCTGATCCAGCGGATGACAAGCAGCCGCGTGGTGGTGGTGGGAGACATCATGCTCGATCGCTACCTGATCGGCGACACCGAGCGGCTCTCGCCCGAGGCTCCGGTGCCGGTGGTGACGGTGCGTGAGCGCCACGCGGCGCTCGGCGGCGCGGCCAACGTGGCGGCCAACGTCATCGCGCTCGGCGCCCGCTGTCTCCTGGTCGGTGCCGTCGGCGATGATGCCGATGGGGCGTCCATCCGCCAGGAGCTGGCGGTCGCCCGGCTGGAAGATCGTCACGTGCTCACCATCGCGGGCCGGCCGACCACCTCCAAAACCAGGATCATCGCCCGTTCCCAGCAGATCGTTCGGATCGATGAGGAGGTCGATTCGCTGCTCGACGGGGCGGACCTGGCCCGGATGACCGCGGCCGCACGCGAGGCGCTCGCCGACGCCGATGCGCTCCTGCTGGAGGACTACAACAAGGGCGCGCTGCCGCCCGCCCTGATCATGGCGGTGATGGAGGTGGCCAGGCGGCGAGGGATCCCAATCGTGGTGGACCCCAAGTACCGCCAGTTCTTCGAGTATTCAGGGGCGACGGTCTTCAAGCCCAACCGGCGAGAGCTGGAATCCGCGCTCGGCGCGGCCGTGGACCTGCAGAACGGGGATGCCCTGCCGGAGGTCCTCAACCGTCTCAAGGTGGACAACCTGCTGGTGACGCTCGGCGCCGAAGGGATGGTGCTGGTGACCAAGGATGGCGGATTGATTCAGATCCCGAGCATCGCGCGCCAGATCTATGACGTCTCCGGCGCCGGCGACACGGTGACTGCCTGGCTGGGCACCGCGCTGGCCGCGGGTGCCTCGGTCAGGGAGGCGGCCCAGCTTGCCAACTACGCCGCCGGTGTGGAGGTGGGAAAGCCGGGCGTGGCCACCGTGTCACCCGAAGAGGTACTGGCGGCGCACGAGGAGCGGTTCGATCAGATTGGGAAACTGCGGAGGGGGGGGCTTATCTGACGGGCGGACAGGCGGACAGACGGGCGGACAGCTGGACGGGCGAGGCGGAAGGTTATCGTCGTACCGTCCTGGGTAAAGATGGTTGGGCGTTCAGCGTGGCTCGCCGCATCGTGTCATCCCGAGCGCAGCGAGGGATCGGGTGGGCGTACGTTGTCACGAGATATTCGTTTACATC
>CAZASU010000031.1:0-6183 GCA_964487785.1 uncultured Gemmatimonadaceae bacterium
CACCCTGGGCGACGCACGCGTCGCCCCTACGGCCCCGCTGTCCCGCTGTCCCGCTCACATATCCCCCAGCCGCTCGCGGACCAGCCGCTCCAGCTCATCTCGTACCGGCTCCAGGACCACTTCCGAGGTGACCTCGGCGGCAAAGGCATACGTCAGGAGCCGCTGCGCCTTCTCCGCCGGGACTCCGCGGCTTCGGGCATAGAAGAGCGCGACATCATCCAGCCGGCCGACGGTGGCGCCGTGGGTGCACTTCACGTCGTCTGCGAAGATTTCGAGCTGGGGCTTGGTATCCACCTTGGCCGTGTCGCTCAGCAGCAGATTTCGATTGGTCTGCTTGGCGTCGGTCTTCTGCGCCTCCGGCTTCACGAACACCTTGCCATTGAACACCGCGCGGGACCGGCCGTCGAGCACCCCCTTGTAGACCTCCCAGCTGCGGCAGTTAGGCTGGTCGTGATGGATCGCGGTGTGATTGTCCACCACCTGCTCGCCCCGGGTCAGATACAGCCCGTACAGCAGGGTCTCCACGTTCTCGCCGTTCAGGTGGGCGTGGAGATTGTGCCGGGCCAGGGCGCCGCCCATGGCCAGGGTGAATGACCGGTAGTGGCTGTCTCGTTGCTGCTCCACGTGAGTCAGCCCGACATGGTAGGCTTGTTCGCTCTCGCGCTGAATCCGGGTGTGCTCGATCCTGGAGTTGGCACCGGCAACGACCTCGGTTACCGCATTGGTCCAGTAGCTCGCACCCTCAGCCAGGCTCACGTAGCTCTCGATGACCGATGCCCGGGCTCCCCGCTCGATTACGACCAGGTTGCGAGGATGGGTGACGCTGCCGGCGGCGGCGCGGGTAGCCACGAAGAGCAGATGGACCGGACGGGTGAGGTCCGTGTTGGCCGGTACATGAAGGAACCCACCATCGCGCATGAACACGGTGCTGAGCGCGGTGAAGGGACTCGACTCGATGGAGGCGTGGCGCGCCAGGTGCTTCTCCAGCATGGCGCCGTCGACCCGGAGCGCCTCTGCCAAGCTTCCCACCCGGACCCCGGCCGCAAGCTTCCCGGTGGAGCTAAGCGCCTCACTGTACACGCCGTCCACGAACACAAGAGTGGACCACTCAGGGTGCCCGAAGATGAACGGAGCGAGCTGCTCGCGGGTGATCCCATGCGACGTGCCCGTGCCCTGGCGCCAGATGCCCTGGGCAATCGGCGCGAGAGGGGTGAAGCGCCACTCTTCGTCTCGGGCGGTCGGGAACCCGGTCGCTGCGAATCGGTCAACCGCCGCCTTCCGGACCGGCTCGAGCCAGTCAGGTGTCTCCGCGGTGGCTACCGGGACTCTCACTCCAAATTCCTGCAGGTTGGCTTCCCTCACGACGCTGCCCCTACCTCCTGCTCCAGCCACTCATACCCTCTGGCCTCGAGCTCGAGGGCGAGATCCTTGCCTCCCGACCGCACAATTCTGCCCGCGGACAGGACGTGTACCTGGTCGGGCACGATGTAGTTGAGCAGTCGTTGGTAATGGGTGACGATGATGGTGGCGTTGTCCGGTTTGCGTAGCGCGTTCACCCCGCCCGCCACGATTCGAAGCGCATCGATGTCGAGCCCCGAGTCAGTCTCGTCCAGGATCGCAAGCTTGGGCTCGAGCACGGCCATCTGAAGGATTTCGTTGCGCTTCTTCTCCCCGCCGGAGAAGCCCGAGTTCACGGCTCGGCTCATGATCTCGGGCCCCCACTCAACCAACTGGAGCTTTTGCTCGAGCAGATCGAGGAAGTCCATCGAATCGACCTCCTCAAGGCCCTTGGATTTGCGGATTTCGTTGTAGGCCGCCCGAAGGAAGTAGGCGTTACTGATGCCCGGGATCTCCACCGGGTACTGAAAGGCGAGGAAGATTCCTGCCTGGGCACGCACCTCAGGGTCCATGTCGAGGAGATCGTTTCCCTCGTAGAGCACCTGGCCGGCGGTTACCGCATAGGCCGGATGGCCGGCCAGCACCTGGGCCAACGTGCTCTTACCGGACCCATTGGGCCCCATGACGGCGTGAACCTCACCGGCGTTGACGGTGAGATCGATGCCCTTGAGAATTTCCTTGTCTCCGGCACTGGCGCGGAGGCCTTTGATTTCGAGCAATGTCAATCTCCTTGGGTCGGCCCACAGCCTTCTTATCCGACGCTTCCTTCCAGACTCACACCCAGCAGCTTCTGCGCTTCGACGGCGAACTCCATCGGGAGCTCCTTGAAGACTTCCTTACAGAAGCCGTTCACGATCATCGAGATGGCGTTCTCGGTATTCAGGCCCCGCTGCTTCAAATAGAAGATCTGATCCTCGCCGATCTTTGAAGTCGAAGCCTCGTGCTCGACCGAGGCAGTGGAGTTCTGCACATCGATGTAGGGAAAGGTGTGCGCCCCGCAGCGGTTGCCTATGAGCATGGAGTCGCACTGGGTGTAGTTGCGCGCGCCGGCGGCCTTCGGCAGCACCTTGACCAGCCCGCGATAGCTGTTCTGCCCTTGACCCGCCGAAATGCCCTTGGAGACGATGGTGCTGCGGGTGTTCTTCCCCAGGTGGATCATCTTGGTACCGGTGTCGGCCTGCTGCTTGCCGTTGACCACCGCCACGGAGTAGAACTCACCCACCGAGTTGTCTCCCTGGAGGATGACGCTCGGATACTTCCAGGTGATGGCAGACCCGGTCTCGACCTGGGTCCAGGAAATCTTCGAGTTGACCCCGACGCACTTCCCTCGCTTGGTCACGAAGTTGTAGATACCGCCCTTGCCCTGTGCATCTCCGGCGTACCAGTTCTGCACCGTCGAATACTTGATCGTGGCGTCGTCGAAAGCCACCAGCTCGACCACCGCGGCGTGCAGCTGATTCTCGTCCCGCTTGGGCGCCGTGCACCCCTCGAGGTAGCTCACGGAGGCGCCCTCCTCGGCCACGATCAGCGTCCGTTCGAACTGACCCGTATCCGCCGCATTGATCCGGAAGTAGGTGGACAGCTCCATGGGGCACCGCACACCCTTGGGGACGAACACGAAGGACCCATCGCTGAACACCGCGGCATTCAAGGCGGCGAAGAAGTTATCACTGGCCGGCACGACCGACCCGAGGTATTTCCGGACCAGCTCCGGATGCTCCCGGACGGCTTCACCAAAGGAGCAGAAGATGACCCCTGCCTCGGCCAGTTTGGCTTTGTAGGTGGTGCCGACGGAGACGCTGTCGAAGATGGCGTCGACCGCTACCCCAGCTAGAAGCTTCTGTTCAGTCAGCGGGATGCCGAGCTTCTGATAGGTTTCGAGCAGCTTGGGATCGACGTCGTCAAGACTTCCCAGCGGCGTCTTGGTCTTGGGCGCGGAATAGTAGCGAAGCGCCTGGTAGTTGACAGGTTCGTACTTGATGTTGGGCCAGTTGTGGGGCTCGCTCATTTTCAGCCAGCCCCTGTAGGCCTTGAGCCGCCAGTCGAGCAGCCACTCGGGCTCGCCCTTTTTGGCCGAGATGAGGCGCACGATGTCCTCGCTCAGGCCCATCGGCGCTTCATCGGCTTCGATATCGGTCACGAAGCCGTACTTGTACTCCTGATTAACCAGGGTTTCGACTGACGAACTCATACGCTCTCCTCTGACGGGGGCCCATGCGCCCCCAATGCGGTGGCGGCCCTGAAGCGCACCCGATACTCGCAGGCGCTGCAACCGCTCAATATGTGCTCGTGGCGATCGACTTCAGCGCCCAGAGCGGCGGCAAGAAACCTGGCTTCTGCCGCACAGATCTCCGGAAAGCGCTGGGCCACGGCCTGAATGGCACAGTTGTGCTCGATCAGGGTGCCCGTCTCCGCGAAGGCAGTTCCCTCCGCCATGTAGCCCTCGTCAGACAGCAGTTGGGTCACTGCGGCCATCCGTTGGGCCGGTGTCGCTCCGGCGAGCTCGTCCCGCAGCCGCCGGCTGAGTGCATCGTACCGGGCTTCCAGAACCGCCACGGCCGTGGCGCGACCCTCACGCTCAACCACGTAGTCGAGCAGCTCGGTAAGGGTGGCCTCGTAGCGCCGCGGAAAGAGAGCCTGCCCCGCCGCGCTCAATCGATACCCGAACGCGGGGGCCCCTACTCCCCGGTGCTGGCGCTCGTACTCGACCAGTGCCACGGCCTCGAGTTCCTTGAGGTGATGCCGCACAGCATTGAGGGAGACGCCGAGCTTGGTGGCCAGCTCCTTGGCCGTCAGCCGGTGCGCTCGCTTGAGCTCGATCAGCACCAGGCCACGGGCTCCCTGGAGGCCAAGGGGGAACGACACTGGCACGCTGGCTGTGGATGAGGGTGCGGCTTCCATAAGGGGAAATCATAAGTATTTTGGTCGGAATTGTCAATTCGCGCATGAAACTGGTGCGAATTCATAAGTCTGATCATGAGAAGGAGTTATTTCGCTTTATTCTGGATCAATAATCCCGGTTAGTCCAGAGCCACAGTGGGTGTGAAATTGTAGTAGTAGTCTTTTATACCTCTTTGTGATTATGCTCCTCTGGGCGTGCCGCTGGTCGATTCGAAGCCCATTTCACATATTTGGGCATCAATCTGAGCCCACACCTACATATGGTGGCACCTCATGACCATCCACCGGATCCGACTCCTCGGGGACCCAATCCTGCGCACCAAGTGCGAGCCAATCACTAAGCCGCGCTCCACGGCGGTGCGGGTCATCATGGACGACATGCGGGAAACCCTCCGCGATTGGCAGTCACGCTTCGGAAGCGGGAGGGCGATTGCGGCGCCGCAGATCGGGGCACCGGTACGCATGGTCTACGTTGAAATGGACCAACCCTGGACGCTGATCAACCCGGAGATCATGGATATCGGAAACGAGGACTTCGAGGTCTGGGACGACTGCTTCTCCTTCCCCAATCTCCTGGTCAGGGTGTCCCGAGCCTACCGCATCAAGGTCCGGTATCAGGATCTGAAAGGGGAGTGGAACGAGATCGAGGTTGAGGGGGATCGAGCGGAGCTTCTACAGCACGAGATCGATCACCTCGACGGCGTGCTGGCAGTGGACCGGCCTCAGGGCCTCGATCCCTTCTGCCTGCGGGAGGAGTGGCACCGGCTGCACGGGCCTAACGGGCGCTATGGACCGCCCGAGCCCAGATCCGCCACCTATGCCGGGCAGCTATGACCTAGCGTAAGGCATCGGCGCTCAGAACCATCTACCCAGCCTGACGAACACCGCCTCCCTTCCACCGTGGGTAAGCCCATACTCGAATCGCACCGGCCCCACCGGCGTTTCGGCACCGAGACCTGCCCGGGCCCCGGCGAGCCATCCGCCGGAGGCGAGGATCCCTCCACCGAAGGCTGAACGCCCGGCCGCCAATTCTACCCGACCCACGAACGGACCCTTCAAGGAGTAGGTGAGCAAGGCACTGAGCACGAACTCCCGGTCACCTCGGCGCTCTCCGAGATGAAGCCCCGGGAATCCGTCTTCTCCGCCCAGGGGAAATGTGGCCTGAAGCGGAAGCCGTTCACCCCACCCTACGCGGAGTCGAGGTTCAAGACGGAAGGAACCGGTCTTGACCGAGACGTGTCCATCGAACGCGGCCCGATGATAGAGCCCTGCCCAGATCAGGTCTATCCCGAGCACTTGCCCACCGGACCGGCCCGCTTTGACCCCCTGCGCGCTGACACCCAGGGTGGAGCGTTTTCGTCCCGGCTCATGCCATGCGTGTGCACTCAGACCCAGCGCCACACGCCAGCCCGCATCGAATGAGCGCTCCACGCCGAGGAAGCCAAGCGCCTCTCGAGTGAAGGCGGTCCCGAGCTCGTCGCCATCCGGCTCGAACCGCCGCACTGATTCGGTGGCCAGCCGGGTGGTGAAGGCCGGCGTCATCAACTGCCGCCCCAGCTGGTAGTTTCTTCGTAGGCCGAGGTAGAGCTCCTTGCGAAACTCTCCCAGGAAGAGGGCGGTGCTGCCTTCCAGCGCGAGATCGAATACCCGGCGGTCCACCGCTCCCACCCACATGCGGCCGCCGAGCTCGTTGTCATACGCGAGACCCAGCCCCACCACCCTTCGGGGGGCCCGCTGAACCGACACGTCGAAGGCGACCGAATCGCCGGATCCCCGCGGTGCCAACCAGACTGCCTGATACGCTTCCGAGTAGGCGAGGTGCCGCACCCGGCTGTGAAGCAGAGCGGCATCCAGGCTGTCGCTCAATCCCAAGCCGAGCAGGCG
>CAZASU010000031.1:6283-22561 GCA_964487785.1 uncultured Gemmatimonadaceae bacterium
GGCTGTGAAGCAGAGCGGCATCCAGGCTGTCGCTCAATCCCAAGCCGAGCAGGCGGCGGAGGGCGAGGCGCTCGGAGGCGTTGGTTCCCTCGATCGCCAGGCTGACGACTCTGCTTGGCAGTGTCAGTTGGGCTGTTCCCTGATGCCGGGGAAGACAGCGCGCCCTGGGGAGCGTCGTGTCGGCTGCACCACTGCCATGGCGGATCAGCCGGTCCACGTTGTCGGCGGAAAAGTTGAGGCTGGGAAATCCTTCTACTGCCGGCCGGACCAGGATGTCCTCCGCACCCAGGGAATCGGTGCCCTGCTCGAACAGAAAACCCAGGAGCCGATCGGCCAGCCCGATGGGCGAGAACAGGTCGAGCGAATTGCCCGGGCGCTCGGTGGCGTCCGAGACGATGACCCGTTCGGCCCCTTCGGCCCGCGCCACCGCCACCGGGATATTCGCCGCGAGGCCTCCATCGGCGAGGATGCGGCCGTTCAGTGACTCCGGCGCAAACACCAGCGGAATGGCAAAGCTGGCCCGAACGGCGCGGGCCAAGTCTCCGGTGGCGAGCACGACCGGAGTGCGATCGGCCAGATCGGCGGCAACCGCCCGGAAGGGTATCGGCAGCGAATCAAAATCCCCCCGCGCGAGCAGATTCCCGCGCAGCATAGCGTCGTTGACCAGGGCATTGACTTCCGCCTCCTCTACTGCCGCGCTCTGGATGGTAAATCTCCGCTCGCCCTGCTCCCACACCACCAGGGGCTGGATCAGTCCCAGCGAGCGAGGCGCCCGCGGCTGATAGGTTCGAAACAGATCCGCCATCGGCAGGGCACGCGCCAGCGAGTCGATCTCCCGTCCGCTATACCCGCTGGCATACATGCCCCCGATGATGGCCCCCATACTGCTGCCCACGACGAGATCAGGGCGAATTCCCAGGCTGTCGAGCACCCGAAGCACGCCGATATGGGCCAGACCCTTGGCGCCGCCACCGGAGAGGACCAGCGCCGTGCGCGCCGGCCGGCAGGTTTGAGCCTGCGCCGGGGCCGCGGCGAAGAGACAGATGAGGGCGATAGGCAACCGGATCATGCGAGAGCAAAATAAGGGTGCGCCAAGCCCTTGCGCGGTACCAGGACCCTTCGTATACCTTTTCGAGAGTCCAAGTTCCAGCATGAATTCGGCGAAGGAGCCGCGGCATGACCTATGTGATAGTCGAGGCCTGCATTGGGGTGAAGGACCGCGCCTGCGTGGATGTTTGTCCGGTGGACTGCATCTACGAGGGCGAGGACCAGCTCTACATTCATCCCGACGAGTGCATCGACTGCGGCGCCTGCGAGCCCGAGTGCCCGGTGACGGCCATCTTCCCTGAGGAGGACGTGCCGCCGCTGATGGCCTCGTATATCGAGAAGAACAAGGACGTGTTCAACGGCGATACGCCGCCAGGACGGCCGAAGAGATAGAGGCAAAGAAAGGAGCCCCGGGATCGTACTGCTTGGCCGCGATCCCGGAGCCGAAGTTTGGTAGGACCATCTGATTTCAGCGGAGACCGTAGCGGTCCTGCCGCCACCGAATACAACGCGCGGCCTCGCCGGAAGGTTTCACCCCAACGACCTCAAAAACTCCCGTAGGCTGGCGGTCGTCGCCTCCGGCTGCTCCACCGGCGGCAGGTGGCCGGCTCCAGGAATGACTGTAAGGCGGCCGCCGGGTATCGCGGCGGCCATCGCTCTCGCCTGGTCCGGTGGGGTCAAGGTGTCGGCCTCGCCAACCATCACCAGTGTCGGTACACCGGCGAGCGTGGGGAGGAGCGACTCGCTTTCCTCGCGGTCGCGCATGGCGGCCAGCGCCCCCACGATGCCGGCCACCGGAGTCCTGGCCATGAGTGCACGAACTCGCTCGGCGACATCGGGGTGGCGGCTGAGCGTCGCCGGGGCCAGCATCTTGGAAAGCATCGCGTCGGCAATGGCCCCCGCGCCACGCTCGCGCGCGGTGGCGGCTGCCACGTCGCGGGCCCGGCGCACTTCGGGCCCATCCGCATCCGCCCGGCTGTCCATGAGCACCAGCCCCCGGACTCTCGAGCGCCACTTTCGCAGGAACTCGAACGCCACATAGCCTCCCATCGACAGCCCGCAGAGCACCACGTCATCCACACCCAGGACGTCCAGCAGCGCGGCCAGATCGGCAGCATAGATCGGCATGCTGTAACCGAGATCCGGCGAGTCGGACTGGCCCATGCCGCGCAGGTCGACTGCGATACAGCGGAATCCCTCCAGCGCTCCGATCTGCTCCCTCCAGATGGTGCGGTCCAGAGGGTAGCCGTGCACGAACAGGACCGCGGGTCCCTCGCCTCGCTCTTCGACCGCGAGATTCACACCGTGCACCGTGATGCGCTGTACGTTCCCGGGGGAGTCACGCCGAGCCTTCATGTATTCGCTGAATTCCTGCGGCACCGGAATCGGCCGGCCATCGCGATCGATGCAGACGAAGACGAACTCCGCGCTGGCGATGAGGGTGCCGTCTCGAACTCGTCGCGCGGTCTGACGCATCGTAAAGCTGGTGCGCCCGTAATGGGTGAGCACCTGCTGAAAACGAAGCACGTCGCCTGGGAAGGCGGCCGCCCGGTAGTCGATGACCGTCTTGCGCAGCGCCGGCCAGGCACCACTCCGGGTGAACACATCCATGCCGGGGCCACCGCGGAGCATCTCCCACCGGGCCCGCTCGAACAGGCTGAGGAACGAAGCCTGGTTGAGGTGGCCGAAGGCGTCGCATTCGTCAGGGTAGACGACGAGGTCGATCTCGGGGGTGGACATGGTGGAAATAATAGTGGGGCAGCGGCGCAGTGGCCGGAGTGGGCTGATTTCCGTTCGCCCGCCTATGTTCCAACCATCTGACGTCGCCAACAACTGCCCTGCTGCCCCGCGGCCCCGCCGCCCCGCTACCATGAAGCCACCAACGGACTACATCCGCCACGCCGCCCGCCTTGCCCGAAAGCTTCAGATGGACGCCGCCATGGGGGGCACCCCACAGCCGGACGCGGAGTTTTACAAGACGCTGTCCAAGGCACTCGACGAGATCGCCGCGGGACTGGAGTTGGTCGCCAAGGCGGACTAAGTGACCACTCCCCCTCGACCCGACGATCCGCCGCATCCGCCGGTTCGCCTGATCAACAGCCAGGCTGAGCTCGAGCATCTCTTTCAACGATTTGAGGGCGAGCCGCTCCTGGCGGTCGACACCGAGGCCGCCAGCTTTCATCGCTTTCACGACCGCATCTATCTGCTCCAGCTCTCATCCCGGCATGAGACCGCCGTGGTAGACCCACTCGCCGTGACCAGCCTGGCGCCGCTCGCTGCGGCGCTGGCCGATCCGGCGGTCGAGATCGTCTTTCACGACGCCGACTATGATCTCCGTTTGCTCAACCTCGAATACGGCTTCGGGATCACCAACCTTTTCGACACTCGCATTGCCGCCCAACTGCTCAACGAGCCCGGTGTGGGGCTCGCGGCACTGCTGGAGAAGTACCTCGGCGTGAAGCTGGACAAACGTTATCAGCGCGCCGATTGGTCGGCCCGGCCGCTCTCGCCCGAGATGCTGGACTATGCGGCGGCCGACACTCACCACCTTCCGGTCCTTCGGGACTTGCTGCGGGAGCAGCTTCGCGAGCGCGGCCGCCTGAAGTGGGCCGAAGAGGAGTTCGCCTTGGCGACGGGAGCTCGATGGTCGCCGCCCGAGGCCAACGAGCCGGTCTACCTCCGGCTCAAGGGCGCAAAGGCACTGCCCGGGAGGGCCCTTGCCGTTCTGCGGGAGCTGTTCGAATGGCGCGACCAGCTGGCTCGGCGCACCGACAAGGCGGCGTTTCGGATTCTCAACAACGAGCCAATGCTGGCCCTGGCCCAGGCGCCCCCGACCGATCTAGCGGGGCTCAAGGCGGTGCGGGGAATCGGCGGAGAGCAGGCGGAGCGACGAGGGGGTGAAATTCTGGCGGCGGTGCAGCGTGGGTTGGCAGTTCCTGAGGCTGACCTGCCCCGAGTAGAGCGACCGCCCCGCCGGCCCGCCGACCCTGCTTACGAAGTCCGCTTGGAACGACTCAAGGCCGCCAGAAACCTGCTTGCCGCCCAGTACGAGCTGGCGCCTGGCGTCCTCTGTCCGAACGGCACCCTCGAGGCGATCGCCAGTATGAATCCGGCGTCGATCGATGAGCTCGCCAAGGTACCCGAGCTGCGCCGCTGGCAGCGGCGCGAGATCGGCGGCGGGCTCCTCGCTGCCCTTCAGCGCCCCGCCGCATAGGCCGCTCGCTCACCGGCGATTCTGGGGCTTAGAATCCGAGGAACGTCCGGACGCGGGGGTCCATCTTCTCTGGTGTCCAGTAAGGATCCCACACCAGCTCAACCGCTACCGCCTGCACCCCTTCCATATCTCCCACCACCCGCTTGACGTCTGCGATGATTTCGGCCCCAGCCGGGCAGCCGGGCGACGTAAGGGTCATCTGCACCTGCACACTCCCCGCCTCGTCCACGTCGACTTCGTATACCAAACCGATATCGATGATGTTGAGGTTGAGCTCAGGATCCTTGACCGCGCGGATGGCTTTCCGGATGGCTTCGGCTGTTGGTGCGGTGGGCATGGGGAACACTCGAGGCAGCTAAGGCAACTGGCAACAGGGGGCGCCGTCCTGGAGAAAGATAACCGGTCGCTCCCCTCAGCAGGCCGCTACCAGCTCCTGCTCACATACCCGAGGGACCAGGCGTATGGCGGCATCGGACAGGGAGGTCCGGACCGTTCGCAGCGCATGGTGCGCATTGCGCGCCCTGGGGTCGAACGTCCTGTTCGTCAGGAAGACCAGGAACAAGTCGTGAGCCGGATCCACCCAGATCTCGGTCCCGGTGAAGCCGGTGTGACCGTACGCCGCATCGCTGATGAGAGTACCAAATAGACTGGGCTCCTTGCCATAGAGCTCGGGGGTGTCCCACCCCAGCAGCCGGGGACCGCTGTTAACGCCGCGGGTAAGGAACTGGCGGATGGTCGCGGGCGTCACCCACTGGCCCCGGGGCCCGGCGCCATTCCGCAGCCACACCTGAGCGTAGCGGGCCAGATCCATCCCGCTCGAGAAGATGCCGGCGTGACCCGCAGCGCCACCGAAGACCACCGCATTGGGATCATTCACCTGGCCTTGAACCGGCTGACCGCGCCAGAGGGCGGTGGGCACCGTCCGGCGCCGGACGGAGGCGGGCGGCCGAAAGGTTGTCCCATGAAGCTCCAGCGGCCCAAACACCTCCCGAGTGACGAGACTATCAAGCGGCAATCCCGACACGCTCTCGAGGACCAGACCCATCAGAATGGCGTTGAGATCGCTATACACCGCACTGTTGCCGGGCTGCCGCACCAGCGGCTCTGCGTAGAGCAGCGTTTTGGCCCCGTCGCGGGTTCGCGCCTGCTTGAAAAACGGCACATAGCTTCGCAGGCCGCTGGTGTGGTCGAGGAGCATTCTTACGGTGACTCGATCCTTCGGGCCTCCGGAAAACCGGGGGAGATATTGACGGACCGGCGCGTCCAGGCTGAGACGCCTGGCATCCACCAGCCGCATAGCCGCACTCGTAGTCCCCATGACCTTGGTGATGGAGGCGATATCCCACAGGGTCGAGTCGGGTGTCGGCACCGGGGAAGATGGGCTCCAGGTAAAGTGGCCGTACCCGCGGGCGTACAGCACCGAGTCCTTCCTGCCGATGACGACGACCGCGCCGGGATACACCCCCTGCCTGATTCCTTGCCGAACGATCGCATCCACCTCGGTTAACGACTGCGCCCGTAGCGGTCCCCCGAGTGCGAGCGCTGCCATGAACGCGCCGCAGAAAAATCGCAGAGGGTGAACCCCGCTCGTCTGGCGCCGGAGGCCGGATGAAGGATGCGGGGGAGGAACCAGGACCATGCCGGGTCTCATGGCGTCCCGGCCAGATCCCGGAGGGGTCCGGTCGGAAGCTGATAGAGCAGCTGGGCCGTGCGCCGGTCACGCTCCGACAGGGTGCCGGTCCGGGTAGCAGGAAACATGACGTCGGTGGAGTCGGGCGAGTGGGGCAGGCCTAGCGCGTGACCGGTCTCATGCACGGCAACCGAGAGGAGAGCCGCGTCCGGCATCGGAAACCCGGCATTGGTGCGAAGCGCCAGCAAGATGGCGGCCTTGCGAACCCGGCCCGCTTGATCCCATGTCAGGTCGGTCTGCCCGGCGCGATCGAAGTCGAAGTGATCGATCCAGCGCACCACGATATCGGCATTGGTGCTGTCGGAGGTCAAGCTGAAACGCACGCCCATGCCGGTGTTCTCCCAGCGGTACAAGGCATCCCGGACGAACTCTGCCATTCGAGAATGGTAGTCAGGAGCTCCCCCTCCGATCAGGCAGACCTTGAGGGGTGTTCCGCTGCGATCAGGCCAACGCCGTACCAACGAGTCGGTACTGATCATGGAATCCAGATAGGTCCTGCCGCCCTCCCGGGTGAGGTGCTGCCGGACAGCGAGCCGGGCAAGTCGGTCAATGGTGGGTGTACTGAACGCTGCCGCCCGATCGATGGAGCTGGTGCCACGGGCTGAGCCAGCGGCAGGGTTTCGCGCGAGGGCCCCGACAGCTGGCAGGCTATCCCTGGGACCCTGGACCGCTGTCTCCCGTGAGGCCGTAGCCAGGGCGTGTGATACTCGGTCCGCAACGACCATGGCAAGAAGCCCGAATGTCACCACGGGCAGCACAGCGGGCCTCATAGGTCTCCAGCGTGTGGGCGGCGGCGCAAAGCCTTTCCAGGCTCCTGCCGCGGACAGGCTTGCGGCGCTCGTCATGCGGCGGGCGCCACACTCCCGAAACAGGCAGGCGGGAAGCCACCGCTCTGGATGCAAATTCTGCGCGCAGCAGCTCAGCTCTTCGCTTCGAGCCAGTTGGGCCCGGTCCCGATGTCCACCACAAGTGGCACCCGGAGGGGGATGACGTTCTCCATCTGGGCTCGCACCAGCTGGGACAGGGGTTCGATCTCATCGGGTGGCGCTTCGAAGAGGAGCTCATCGTGCACCTGGAGGAGCATCCGGCCGGCGAGTCCGCGCTCCCGGATGGCGCGATGAATCCGCACCATTGCGAGCTTGATCAGGTCGGCTGCCGACCCTTGAAGGGGCGAGTTCTGCGCGTTCCGTTCGCCGTAGGCACGCTGGTTGAAGTTCCGGTCCTTGATCTCGGGGATGTAGCGGCGTCGTTTGAAGAGGGTTTCGACGTATCCTTGTTGCCTGGCCAGCTCGATCTGCCGGTCGAGGAAGGCGCGGACTCCCGAGAACCGCTCGAAATAGCGGGCGATGAACCCCTTCGCGTCATCCTGAGAGATGCCGAGCTGCCGGCTCAGGGCGAAAGGCCCCTGACCGTAGATCGTTGCGAAGTTGATCGTCTTGGCGCGCGCGCGCATCTCACCGGTGACCTGGGCCAGCGGGACGTTGAAGATGAGTGCGGCGGTCTGTCGGTGGATGTCACCGCCCTGCCGGAACGCCTCGATGAAGGCCGGGTCTTCCGACAGGTGGGCCATGATTCGGAGCTCAATCTGCGAGTAATCCGCTACGAGGAACACCCATCCTTCCCGGGGCACAAAGCCGGCCCTGATTGCTTCGCCACGAGGAGTGCGAATAGGGATGTTCTGGAGATTGGGCTCCGCTGAGCTGATCCGCCCGGTGGCTGCCCCCGCCTGATTGAAGCTGGTATGAATCCGCCCAGTTCTGCGATTGATTCGCTGAGGAAGGGTGTCCACATAGGTGCTCTTCAGCTTTTGCAGCTCGCGATATTCCAGGATGAGCCGCGGCAGCTCGTGTCCCATGGCGGCGAGCTGCTCCAGCACGTCGGCGTCGGTAGAAGGGCCGGTCTTGGTCTTCTTCAACACCGGCAGCTGATGCTTCTCGAACAGGATGCTGGCAAGCTGGCGTGGAGAATTGAGGTTAAGGTCGGTTCCAGCCACCCGCGCAATCTCCTGCTCCAAGCGGCGAAGGTCCTTTCCCAGCTCGTCGCTCAGACGACGAAAGACCGAGAGATCGATGGTGATGCCCTCCCATTCCATATCGGCCAGCACCTCGACCAGGGGCATCTCGATATCCCGCAGCAGTGTCTCCAACTTCATCTCGGCCAGCAGCGGCCCGAAGAAGCGGTGCAGCGCCAATACGGTAGCGCTACCCGCACCGCAATAGTTCGCGGCTAGCGGAATCTCCACTTCGGCGAACGGAATCTCCGACTTTCCCTTGCCTGCCAGGTCCTGATAGGTCTGCATCGCCCGGCCGAGGTGCTCGAGGCAGAGGGTGTCGATCGTGTGGGAGCGCCGGCCGGGATCGAGCACGAAGCTCGCAAGCATGGAATCGTATGCCGTCCCGGCAAGCTCGACGCCCGCCCGTCGGAGGACCTGCCAATCGAACTTGATGTCATGCCCGGCCTTGGGCACCGCAGGATCGGTGAGGAGCGCGTACAGGGGCGCGGAGGCAGCGTCCGTGAGTGGCGGCAGATTCCGAACCGGTGTAGGGGCAGCGAGCTCCCCACCGCCCGGCCGGTGGCCGAAGGGCAGATACCAGACTTCTTCCGGACCCGCGGCCAGCGAAAGCCCGACCAGCTCTCCGTTGTGCGGATCGGGCGAAGAGATCTCGGTATCGAGCCCGACTATTGGAGCCGCGCGCAGCCGCTCGACCAGGGCGGACAGGTCGGCGGGGTCGTCGAGCACGGTTACAGTCGCAACGGATGGACCCGAGAGGTCCGACAGGGTGAGCCACGACTCGGCCGAAAAGGAAGACTCCTCGTCCACAGTCTGCGTGGCGAGAGATGCGTCTCCGCGCTCCAGGGAAGCCTGTCCTTCGTCGGCCGACGCAGCCGATGCAGTGACGCTCTGTTCGACGGGAGCCGCCCCTCCCTGCCCCGTCAGTCTGCGTGCCAACGAATAGAACTCGAGCTCCGTCAGGAGCCGGATTACCGCTTCGCGGTCCGGCTCGTGGGGTACCAAGGCGCCGGCGTCGAGCTCCACCGGCACATCGCACTTGATGGTGACGAGCTCGCGCGAAAGCCGCGCGCTGTCCGCCTGGGTAAGGAGAGCCTCCCGGGCCCGTTTGGCGGTCACCTCGCCCGCACGGGCAAGGAGGGTCTCCAGGTCGCCGAACTCCGCCAACAGCTTCTGCGCGCCTTTCTCGCCGATCCCCTTCACCCCGGGAATGTTGTCCGACGCGTCGCCGACGAGCGCCAGAAAGTCGACCACCTGTCGGGGGGCGACACCCAGCCGATCGGAGGCGTTGCCTTCGTCGACCCAGGTCTCGTCCACCGCTGCCGGCCCGCCTCGCCCTGGGTTCAGCAAGGCCACGCGGGGACCGACGAGCTGATAGAAGTCTTTATCACCGGAGACGATCACGACCTGAAGCCCTCTGTCGGCACCCGCAGTAGCCAGGGTGCCGATCACGTCGTCGGCTTCATAGCCGGAGATCGCGACCAAAGGGATGCCGAACGCCTCCAGCAGCTGACCAATCCGCTGGACCGACCGGTCGAAGTCGGCCTGGAGCTCGTTGTCGAGCTTTTCCCGGGTGGACTTGTACTCGGGGTAGCGCTCCTCCCTAAACGATGTGCCGGCATCGTTGATCCAGGCCACGTAATCGGGCCGGTACTTCTCTCGCAAGCGGAGCAGAAAGTTCACCACGCCCCAGGCCGCCGAGGTGTTTTCCCCTTTGGCCGTCCGGAGCGGCCGCGAGATCATCGCAAAGAAGGCCCGGTAGATCAGCGCATAGCCGTCGATGAGGAAGAGCTGGGGCGGGTTGTGATTCGGCATGGATGGAACATAAGAGGGTCTAGGACTGTCTTCTCACCCGATTCAGCGTCCGCTCGAACTCAGCCCGGGAGCCGGGGGTGAGGCGGAGACGCCCGAAACCGGTCTCGTCCTGGAAGAAGAGGGAGAGGCGATGGTTGAGATAGGTCCAGCGGACCACCCTGCCGGCCGTGCCCGGGCTGGTCTCGATGGTCTCATCGGGCGGTCCGAGGGCAATGAACACCTCACCCCGATCGGTGCGCCAGCCGGCGACGCCTTCGTCGGTAAAACGGGAGTTGGCGGCACTGACCCGGCCGAAGTACTGATTCAGCGCTTCGTTCTCGGGCGTAATCTTGTTGGGATCAGTCTCGGCATAGAACTCTCGCCACAGCCGGGAGCGCTCGGCCGGCGGGGCTTTCCGCATTGCGCTCACCCGAGGGCCCTGCCCGAAATACCTCAGGAGGTCGAGCATCTCGTTAAAATTGGTGATCACCCATGCCTGGGAGAACGAAACCAGAGCCGAGACGCTGCGCTCGGCCGGTGCGGTGCCCACCACGAGCTTGAGCTCGCCCAGTGAGATGCTGTCCGGAGCCAGCCGGATGACCTGGCTTTCGACCGGCCGACCGCCACGGAAACGCAGCGAATCGGTATAGACGACGTTCTGCTGCTCGTCCGTGACCCGGAACGGCACGGTAGCCGGTCCGGGGAAGTTGTAGCCCTCGACATACGCCAGGAGCGTGTCGGCCCCGTAACCTACGGCCCCCCGGGAGTTGAGCAGCACGGAAAGCGGGTCGGTCAAGGCCCCCCGACCGGTGGCCTGGTAGGCGAGGATCGGCGCAGACGTGGTGCCGGAGCTGAAGGAAGGGGCGACAAACTCGCCTTGGGCCCGGCTCTCGGCAGTCGAGCCCGCATCTCGGACAGTCACGATCACCTTGTAGGTGCCCGGGGTGAGCCGGAGGATCTGCTGAAAAAGAACGCTCTCCTCGGCCCGCAGCGTCTCCTGAAACGTGGGAACCCGGACGATCTCTGCACGAGTCAGGTCAACCGACCTGGCGCCCTCCTGCTGGAACGAGATGCCCACCCGGTAGCGGGCGACGAAAAGGTTTCCTTCTCGCTGGAAGGCGAGCGCTCGATTCTCCAGCGAGAGTCCCAGGGCCGCGATGACGGAGTCCGCCGGCCCGGCGGCGAAGGCGACTGTTCCCACGAACGGCAGCGGCTCGGCGGCGGCCAGGCGCCCCAGCCGTTGGTAGAAGCCGGAGACGTTCATGAGCTGGGTGAGCTGCTCCGCCGGCGCCGGGCCATCCTGGCTGCCGACCCGCTTCCAGCTGCCGCAACCGAGGGCCGCTCCGCCAAGGAGGAGGGCGATGACCTGCCGACGCATGAGACCCCGCATGAATGAACCGCCTTTGGCCCTGCAGGATTGCAGGCCGGCGAAGGTTAGTGATGGCGGCCAAGAGGCGTCAAGCGCATCAGGGCCACTCCAACTTGCTGGCTCCTGGTGGATTAACTAGCTTGGCGACTGCATGAACGGAGACACGCTGGTCGGTCGGACTGTCGCCGGATACCACCTCAAGCGATATGTCGGCGAAGGCGGCACAGCGACCGTCTATCGCGCCGAGCACCCGGAACGTGGTACGGCAGCGGTGAAGATCCTTCGCTCCCGCCTGTCGGGAGACCCGGTTGCCGTCAAGCGCTTCCTGCGCGAAGCGGAATACGGCGCGCGGGTGAGCCACCCCAACATCGTGTGCGCCTACGACTATGGCCAGGCCGATGGTCTCCACTACCTCGCCCTGGAGTGGGCCGAAGGCGAACCCCTGGCCGAGTTCGTCAGTCGCTCCGGCCATCTGGCCCCGGCCCTCGTAGCCAAGATCGTGGAGCAGATCGGCGCCGCGCTCACGGCTGCTCACCATGCGGGCATCATCCACCGCGATCTCAAACCCGCCAACATCATGTACAACCCGGCCGAGCAGAGTGCCAAGCTGCTCGATTTCGGGATCGCGCGGGACTCCGAGTCGAATCCGGAAGATCGGCTCACCCGAGCCGGATTCTTCGTGGGAACCCTGCAGTATGTGGCTCCCGAGACCCTTAGTGGGGAATTGGTGAAGGAACAGGCGGACGTCTACAGCCTGGCGACCATTACCTATTACCTGCTGGCCGGCGCGCTGCCATTCAACGGAAAGAGTCCCAGGGAGTTGTTTCAGCAACTACTAACGCAGCCCCCTATTCCGCTTAACGATGCTCGAAAGGGCCTGCGGTTCCCGCCGGCCGTCGAGGCCACCGTGATGCGAGGGCTCGAGCGCGATCTGGCCAAGCGCTATAAGACGGTAGACGAATTTGCCCAGGCCTTCTGCACTGCGGTACGCGAGGAAGCGCCCAAACGCACCGGCTTTCTGTCCGGCCTGTTTCGCAAGGGCGGCACGTGACGGATCGTGAGTCGCTCCGGCGCCTGCTGCTGGAGCGCTCGGTTAAGCGGGGTAGCTTCGTTCTCGCATCGGGACTGCGGTCCCAGTATTACATCGACTGCCGCCTGGCGACCATGTCGGCGGAGGGTATGGCACTGATCGGCCGGATGGGCTGGGAAGTGATGCAGCGGATGGGGTGGCGCCCCACCGCCATCGGTGGCCTCACGATGGGCGCGGATCCGGTGGCCTACGCCATCGCGGCCGCGAGTTTCGGGAGCGCCGCACCGGTGGACGCCTTCAGCGTGCGGAAGGAGCCAAAGGATCATGGGACCGGGCGCCTGATCGAGGGAAACTTTACCCCGGGTGAGGCAGTTGTGGTGGTGGAAGACGTGATCACCTCCGGTGGCTCCGCCATGCAGGCGCTCGCCGCCGTCGAAGGGGCGGGTGGAACAGTGCTCGGCGTGCTCGCGGTGGTCGATCGGGAAGAGGGCGGAAGGGCAGTACTCGAAACCAACGGGCGCAGGGTAGTGACTCTGACAACCGCGTCTGAGTTAGGGCTGAGGAATTAGAGCTACCATGGGCAACGAGATTCTGGCGACGTATCTCAACGACCACCTTGCCGGGTCAGTCATGGCAGTTGAACTGCTGGATCATCTGCGCGAGCTCTCCAAGGGGACGGAGCGGGACTCCGGCAGCGGAGAATTGAGGTTGTTGGAGGCACTCGAGCGGCGAGCCAGGGAGCAGCACGAGCGAGTGGATACAGAGCGTCTCAAGGTGGCCCACGCCGCCTTCGGCAGCTGAGATGACTGGTCGCGGCGCTCCGGCGGGCCGCTCTCCCGGCGAGCCACCTGCTGGATGGGTGCTCTACGATGCCGACTGCGGCGTGTGCAGCCGATGGGTCCCGTCGTGGGGACCCGCGCTCCAGCGACGCGGCCTCGCCATCGCGCCGCTCCAGAGCGCCTGGGTTCAGGAACGGACCGGCCTCCCTCCTGCCGAGCTCCTGAGTGACATCCGGCTGCTCCAGCCGAGCGGGCAGCTGCTCGCGGGGGCGGAAGTGTACCGCTACATGATGCGGCGGATCTGGTGGGCCTACCCGCTTTACCTGCTCTCGAAAGTGCCCGGGCTCAGCCAACTGTTTGACTGGGCCTACCGTACCTTTGCCCGCCACCGGATGCGGATTTCGGCCGGCTGTGGCTTGCCTCGCGCGCCCTGACCCCGATGGCTTCCAACCTCAGGAGGTACCTATGAACGAAGAAGTCTTCAACCTCGAGGTGAGGAAGTTCCTGAAGCGGTTTGGCGTGACGGCGCAGCGGGAGATCGAGAAATCGGTGGCGGTGGCCGTCCAGCGTGGGACCTTGAAGGGGACTGAAGTTCTCCATGTTCATGCGACGCTGACAATCCCTGGTGTCCTACCTGAGCTTCAGATCGACGGGGAGATCGCGCTTTCCTGATCGGCAAACCGGCTGAAGTTTGTAAGAGAATACGGCTGAGCGCCTACCCTCAAGGAGGTCGCCATGGCACCACGGACGCGTTACCGGTTGGATCGAGTGACGGTGGAGGCCGGTGAGCAGCGGGCGTCGACCTGGACATTCGGCGGCGCGCCGACGTCCGGCACCGAACAGGCCTACTCGGTCCAGGATGGCAACTTCCCGGCCCGGAATCAGTGGGAATTCATAGTCAGAACCCCGAGCGGTCGGGACGGACGGATCGAGGTGCGGCCGCGTACCACGCCGAACGTGAAGGTGTGGGCCGAGCTTCCTGATCGCTCAGTAACCTTCTCTCGCGCGACGAAGGGCGGGGCCCGAGGCAAGTGGTACTGCAAAGTGGCCCTGGCCGACCCTACCGGAGCGAAAAGCCGGGACGTCATCCGAGGCGACCAGCGAGGTGAGTTGCCACCCTGGTTCGACGCGCTCAAGGGCCGGATGCGGGTGAAGCAGAACGTCAGACCGACGAAGGGTAACGATGGCGAGGACCTCGTTGTGCTGGTAGCCGCCCGGGACCACGCCGCGATGATACGGCTCTTCTTTGCCACCAAGGTATGGATACTGAAGGAAGGAATCAGCCTGGGAGTATGACGCCCGTGTCCACGCCCACACTTGGGTGCACCGCCTGTGCGGAGGTGGCCGGCCACGTCCAGGCGCCGGGCGGCGTGATCGTGGATGACGGCCTCTGGTATGTGAGCCACCATACGGGCCCCTTCACCGATCCAGGCGAGCTGATCGTCAAGACTCGACGACACTGCGAGTCACTGGCCGAGCTCACCCGGGCAGAGGCGGATGCCCTCGGACCGATACTCCGAGCGGGGGTCCGCGCCTTGGAGCGGGTAGTGGTGGCGGAGCGCATCTATGCCGTGTCGTTCAACGAGCGGATACGTCACGTCCACTTCCTGCTATTGCCGCGCACGGCCGGCATGCCGCGAGGCCACGTGATCTCCGATCTGTACCGCAAGGCCCGTAATCTGTTGCGTAAGGTCGGGGTGCTGCGAAATCCCACCGCGGAGGCGCGGGCAGGGGCGGCCGCGCGCCTGCGTCAAGTATGGACAGAGGAGCCGAGCTGAGTCAGCGCCCCAGCAAGTCGCACATCGGTGAGCTGGCCATTTCCCCGCTCCAAACCGGAGACGACGCCCGTACCTGTGCCCGGCTCATGGCGGCATCGGAGCCATGGATCACGCTGGGGCGGAGCTACGAGACAGCTCTCGACATCATCCAGGATCCCAGCCGCGAGGTCTACCTGTTCCGCGATGAAACCGGGCTGGCTGGGTTCCTCATCCTGTGTATGACCGGGGCGTTCGTGGGGTACATCCAGACGGTCTGCATCGATCCGGCCCGTCGGGGGCAGGGGCTCGGCTCCAGGCTGGTCGAGTTCGCCGAGCAGCGGATCCTGCAGGTCTCGCCCAATATCTTTATGTGCGTGTCCTCGTTCAACCAGGGCGCCAAGCGGTTGTACGAGCGGCTCGGCTACAAAGTGGTAGGAGAACTCACCGATTACATCGTCCGTGGCCACTCGGAGCTCCTGCTGCGCAAGACCATGGGGCCGCTTACCGGGTTCAGCCCGAGAGTGCCGGCTGGAAGAGCCAGCCCAGGCACCGGATGACCGGCGCGGCTCTCGGTGAGCGGCTGGGTATGGCGCACCATCCTACGTGAAGGTAGGATCGAAGCATGGTGTCCGGGTGGACCGACACTTCACCTGATACGGTGGCTTTAGGAGCGTCTCTCTCATGCGCGAAGCACGCTTGAAGCTCGAGTTTGCCGACCTGTATCCGGCCCTCACCCCGGGTCAGTGGGAGCCTGCGGCGCGAGTGGCGGAAGTGGTCCTGGCCCGCCTCCTCCTGCTGGAGATTTCGGAAACGCCGCTAGAGGACCGCGTGCTCCGGGAAGAGCATTTCGAGTTCCGCGGTGAGAGCCCCGATGGAGCCCCGCGCGCCCCGGGCAGCGCCCGGACCGCGGATAGAGTCGGAGAGTAGAACGGAAGAAGCCCCGTGATGGATGATCTTCGATACCCTATCGGACCGTTCCGATACACCGATGACGGCGGCCCGGCTCGGCGAGAGCAGTGGATCGGCGAGATAGCCGTCGCACCGGGCCAGCTGAGCGCCGCGGTGGCCGGCCTTTCTCCCGTGCAGCTCGACACGCCGTATCGACCCGAGGGTTGGACCGTGCGACAGGTAGTGCACCATCTTCCCGACAGCCACCTCAATGCGTACACCCGCATCAAGCTCGCCCTCACGGAAGAGGAGCCCACCATCAAGCCGTACGAGGAAGCCCGCTGGGCCGAGCTGCCGGATGCCCGCAGCGGACCGATAGAGCCGTCGCTGGCTTTGCTCGAATTCCTCCACCAGCGCTGGCTGCTGCTGCTGCGTAACTTGCGTCCGCCCGACTTTGCCCGGCGGTTTCGGCATCCCGAGCACGACCGGGTGTTCGGTCTGGACGAAGCGTTGGCCATGTACGCCTGGCACGGCAAGCATCACGTTGCCCACATCACATCACTGCGCCGGCGAATGGGGTGGGGCTGACGGGAACGAATCGGGACCGCCATTGGTTGCGGTGAGAGGTACAAACGAGAGGAGACCATGACACAGTTGGAGAAGGCCACCTTCGGGGCCGGGTGTTTCTGGGGGGTAGAA